>FR891332.1:0-43317 GCA_000435335.1 Clostridium sp. CAG:964 | reverse complement strand
TATCTACTCCGGTATTATCTCCGCCTGTGTTATCTACTCCGGTATTATCTCCGCCTGTGTTATCTCCGCCTGTGTTATCTACTCCGGCATTGTCGCCGACCGTATTATCTACTCCGGTATTATCTCCGCCTGTGTTATCTACTCCGTCGTCCGGAACAACTACTGCTTCGGAATCGCTCGGATCTGCATATGCTGTAATTGCCGTAAATGAGCATATCATAGCAGCAGCCAAAAAAGCAGCCGCAATTTTATTTATAAAATTCTTCATATCTGCAAATACTCCTATCAAAATTTTATATACACTATAATAACACACAAGCTCTTCTAATTCAACATACTTGTATAATAAATTAACACCCTGTACATAAATTATCTAAATTTCAGACTGATGTATATACAGCTATTAATTTAATACAGCAAATCAATTTATGCCACAACAGCTATTACCGACAATTATTCTGTATATATCCTCTGTGGTTTTTGCAATATATGTTGCTTGGCTTTCTCTCATTTCTTCAATACTGCCGTAGCCATATAAAACTCCTATTGAATCAATTCCCGCTTCCCTGGCACCTACTGCATCATAGCACCTGTCGCCCACAATAACAGGCACAGCATTTGGCGTATTTAAACGGTTTAAGGCATATTTAATTACATCTGCCTTTTTAGTACGGCTTCCGTCTAAGTTAGCACCTGCCACTACCGAAAAGTATTTACTCATATTGTTGCTTTCTATAACAATTTTTGCAAACTTTTCGGGCTTTGAGGTAGCTACCGCCAAGGCCTTTCCGTCAGCCTTCAGCCTTTCAAGCAGACTGTAGACGCCATTGTAAACAGTATTTTCGTAAATACCCTTAACTGCGTAATATTCACGGTAATATTCAACAGCCTGCTGTGCTTTTTTTGGTGAAAAGCCGTAAAAGCTTTCAAAGGACTTATGAAGAGGAGGGCCTACAAACCTAAAAAGCTCTCGTTTGTCCTCTACCTTTATATTGTATTTATTTAGTGCATAGACAACAGAATTTATTATTCCCTCACCTGTGTCCGACAATGTGCCGTCCAGGTCAAAAAGTATAGGATTATAATTTTTCATAGACTCACTCTCTTATTAAATATTATATGTCCATTTCGGTTATTAGCTGTACGGTGCGTTTTGGTACATACACTGCAAGAATAACCGCCAAAATCAAGAACATACCCAGCACCACAGGTATAAGAATAACATTGCTGAATATAAAATATGCCGCTGTTATTACAGCACCTGCCGCAATGGCAGCAGCCATATGCAAAAATGTACTCATATTGCCACGCAGTGCCGAAAGCTCGTCGTCCCACACCAGCTTTGGATGAAGAGCGTCAAACAAAATGCCGCTGTATACTGTAGCCGCTACAGCCAAGGCCGAGCCAACAAGGCAGTAAACATACAGAAGAAAATCTGCGTTTATAGAGGCACATATAAGTACAACGCCGACTAAAGCAAACGGCATTGAAAACATAAATGAAACCGCTGTTTTTGCTTTTATCTGCTCTTTATATGGTACAGGTATGTATTTTAACAGGTCGGCGTGGTTACCCTCACGGGTAAATGACGATGAGGAAATTCCGTTCATTGCCGTAACCAAAATTGACAGTACCATTACAGCAATTACCACCAACGCCTGAGGTGCTTTCATACCGCATAACAGCTCGTTTATATTTTTACCTAAGCCTGTACAAAGTATAACCAAGCCAACTACAGGCAAAATGGCGTTTGGTACAATGCAATTTGTAATATAGGTTTGTGTTCTGAGCAGAGTTTTTACATCTCTTTGCAGGCAGGAGGCAAAACCACTGCGACGCTTTTTACTTTTAACATCGGCATAAATGTGCTTTTTACCCGACGACATTACTGCCGACACCCCACGGACATAAAGCTTAGAAGCAAGCAAATCAAGCACAAGCCACATAGCTATATGTACAGCCACAAAGCCGAGGAACAGTAAAATGCTTTGCTGTGACACCGCACCGCACAGAAGCGGTACCGTAAAGAATACATACTGCATAGTATTCATAAACACATTTGTGCCGTTTGCAAGGCTTATTATAAAGCTTTCGGCTGTAATATTGTCAAGCTGAAGCAGTGAGGCCATAAACAGCAGTGCAAAAGCCACGCCGCACAGAGCAGAAACAAGATGCACACCCTTGTTGGAGCCGATTTTCTTAATCAGGCTCATAACCGCCATAGAAATTAAGGCACAGTAAAACAGCGGCAAAACAGGCAGTAAAACCACACCTGCCAGTGCGAATATAACACCCAATATGCTTAAGCCCGACGCTGCCATATACCCTACCATAATACCTATAATAACCAGAAATTCCATTATGCTTTCCTGAAAATACGCTACAACAAATTTTGACATACATATTTCATTCGGCTTAAAGGGGTACGGAAAAAGTCTGGACAAATCGGTTGAAAAGTATAGCCATCCGCAAATAACATTTACGCCGAAAACTGCACCGAAAATGCTTATAAAGTACATTATAAGCTGTGCCGCCTCTGTACCCTGTGCATTTACATTAATTAAACCGACAGCCTGTGTAAGCAGGTATGTAAAATAGCCTACCAAAGCGGCACAGGCAAGCATAATACTGCTGCCGATAATACCTATAGAGGCTTTTAAGCCCTTATGCTTAAAAGGATCGGCATCTGCCGTTGAGTTTTTGGTCATAGCCATAGTAAGCAGCTTTACCTTTTTAATACTGCTAATCATTTGTATCACCTACTATATTCAGGTAGCTTTCTTCAAGAGTTGTACCGCCGTACTTTTTCTTGATGTTGTCTACTGTATCAAAGCATACTATTTTTCCCTTGCGTATAATTGCCACCTTGTCGCAAAGCTCCTGTGCTGTGTCAAGTACATGAGTAGAAAACAGCACACAGTTGCCCTTTGAGGCGTGCTCCCTTATCATTTGCTTAAGCTTGTAGGCAGACTGTGGGTCCAAGCCTGTCATAGGCTCGTCCAAAATCCATACCGGCGGGTTATGTATAAGTGCACCGGCAACCATAATTTTCTGCCTTGTGCCGTGTGAACAGGAATCCAGCCTGTTTGGCAAAACATCTTCAATTTCAAAACGCTTTGTAAGCGTTTCAATGTTTTTGTCACGGGTTTGCACATCAAGCTCGTACACATCTGCCAAAAATTCCAAATACTCTCTGCAGGTAAGCCTAAGCATAAAGTCAGGGTTATCGGCTGTGTAGCCTATGCACTTTTTTGCTTCTACCCCGTTGCCCATCGTATTTCCGCATATGCTTATGCTTCCGTCTGTCGGCTGTAAAATACCCGTTATGCATTTTATAACGGTGGTCTTGCCTGCACCGTTATCACCGGCAAAGCCTATTACCTGACCTTTTTCTGCATAAAAGCTTACATTGTCTACAGCCTTAAAATCCTTTCCGTAAATTTTTGTAAGGTGCTTTACATCAATAAGTCTTTCCTCCACAATGATACCTCCTTGCAGTATGGAGCTTACCTGCCGAAATATTATTTTACAGCAAACTCCAAAAATAAATTAATTTATATTATTCCGAAAAAATTATCGTAATCTCTGATAATGTAGTCGCACAAAGGGCTTTCTTTTATGTCGCCCTTTGGGTTAAACAGGCATGTGGTTATACCCGCATTTCTTCCGCCCTGCATATCAGAGGTTAGTGAATCCCCAACAATAGCAACCTTGCTCGGGTCGTTAATACCAAGCTCGTTAAAAATATAGTCAAAATATTCTTTTGACGGCTTAGCACAGCCCATAAGCTGAGATATATACACACCGTCTGCCAGCCTGTCCAGTCCTGTATTTTTCAGCCGGCCTGTTTGCGAAACCGTTAGGCCGTTTGTTGTAATATACACCCTTGCAAAGGTTTTCAGCCTTTTAACAAATTCACAAGCGCCGTCAATAAATGTACCGCTTTCCGACAAATGCCGTACATACATTTCATTTATCCTGTCTAAGTCCTCGTCAACGGTCAAATGTGCTTTTTCAAAAAAATTCTGAAATCTAAGCCTCCAAAGCTGCTGTCTTGTAATCTCTCCTTTTTCAAAGGCTTTCCAAAGCAGCAAATTTTCCATAAGGTAAATGTCGTTTTTTTCTTCTGTCCATTCCAGACCAAAATCGTCCATTGTCGCCTTTAACGCAAATTTCTCGTCTGCGTGAAAATCAAGCAGAGTTTCATCCGCATCCAACAGTACAGTTGTAAACCTGCTATTCAAAGGATTTTCCCTCCTCGTCAAAAACATCCAATCTGGTTATATCTGCATAAACCTCTGTATTATTTGAATTTTCAAGTGCAGCTACAAGCAACGAGGGGTTTACATTGTTTACACTTCCTGCCGGCAATGTTATAACAAGCTGTACACAATCCTCAAGCTTTTCCAAAGTATAGTCGCCTAACTGAGGCTTAATATCTATAAGCTTTACGCCCTTTTTGCCGTGCTTTTCTACCTCTATGGTATCCTGTGCAAGCAAGCTGCGAAGCATAAAAAACAGCTCCTCAGGGGTTTTAGCGTCACTGCTTAGCTTTATGTCAAATTTTCCGTAAGCAATTTTACCCGGCTTCATAACAGGCTCTGTTACCTTGTAAACCTCTATGCCCTGCGGCAAGCCTTGGTTAAGCTTGCTTATAAGCTCCTGTTCCGGAACTTCTTCCAAAAGACGCATATCCATACTTTCCTTTACGCCCCTAAAGCCCAACGACAGCGGCAGAGCAAAGGTTATAAAAGGGTGAGGATTAAAGCCCTCTGTATGCCATATCGGCAGCTTGCTGTGCTGCAGTGCCCTTGTCATTACCCTGTTTACATCAAGGTGGGAAATATACCTGGCAGCACCGTCCTTTTTATACCATACTCTTACGCTTTTCAAAGCAAACACCGCCCTTCCATTTGTTAGCACCACAGTTACTGCACTTTTGGCGGCAGTTTAATGTAGTTTCCGAATTGTACGCCTTTTTACATTCGTTAATTAAAAACTCCTTGGTAACACCATAGTCAATATGATCCCACGGCAAAACCTCGTCAAAGCTTCGTTTGCGGTTAGCGTAAAACTCCGGCTCTATGCCGCACTCCTTAAACAGCTCAAGCCATTTTTCCAGGCTAAAGCAGTCGCTCCAGCCGTCAAAGTGGAAGCCCCTTTCACAGGCAAGCTCCATAACCCTGCACAGTCGCCTGTCACCTCGTGCAAATACAGCCTCTAAAAAGCTTGTGCTTGAATCGTGATAGTTGTAGGTAATTTTTCTTGTTTTAATGCTTTCCTTAACAAGCTGCTGCTTAGCCTTTAGCTGTTCCTCGGTAGCCTGCGGTTCCCATTGAAAAGGTGTAAAGGGCTTTGGCACAAAGCTTGATGTGCTTAGGGTAACGCTTACCGCTTTGCCCTTTGGTCTGCCCTCGCATTTATAATATTGGTCTACCACCTTATGTCCAAGCTCTGCAATGCCGCATACATCCTCGTCTGTTTCCGTAGGCAAGCCTATCATAAAGTACAGCTTAACCTTTGTCCAGCCGCCGTTAAACGCCTTTGAGCAGGTTTCCATAAGCTCGTCCTCAAGCACATTTTTATTTATAACATTTCTCATACGCTGTGTACCTGCTTCAGGTGCAAAGGTAAGTCCGCTTTTTCTTACGGTTTTAATTTTATCAATAATCTCATCGTTAAAGCCGTCTACACGAAGTGAAGGCAGTGAAATACTAACCTTTTCGTCCTTCGACCACTCGGTAAGCCTTGTTAAAAGCTCCTCTATTTTTGTGTAGTCGCTGGAGCTTAACGACGAAAGCGAAACCTCGTCGTAGCCCGTATTACTGCACAGTGTATGGCACTGCCTGTCTATAACCTCTGCCGACTTTTCACGAACAGGTCTGTACAAAAAGCCTGCCTGACAAAATCTGCAGCCCCTTATACAGCCTCTGAATATTTCCTCCATTGCCCTGTCGTGGACAATTTCTATCATAGGCACTACAAAATTTTCCGGATAGTAGCAGTCGTCCATATTCATCATTAACCGCTTTTCCACCTTTGGCGGTGCATTATGTGTGGCGGTAACGGACTTAACCGTGTTGTCCTTATTGTATTCAACATTATAAAGCGACGGTACATACACACCCTTAATTTGTGCCGCCTCAATAAGGAAATCCTCCTTGCTGTCACCGTTTTCTCTGCACTGACGGTAAAGCTCCATAACCTCCAAATCTACCTCTTCGCCCTCGCCTATAAAAAACAGGTCGATAAAATCGGCAATAGGCTCAGGGTTACAGGCACAGGGCCCGCCGGCACAAACTATATTTTTAAGCTCTGTTCTGTCATTGGATTTTATAGGAATACCCGACAGCTTGAGCATATTCAGTATATTTGTAAAGCTAAGCTCATATTGCAGTGTAAAGCCGATAAAATCAAATTCCGTAAGCGGATCGCCGCTTTCAAGAGCAAACAGAGGAATATTGTTTTTAACCATAAGCTCCTCCATGTCTATCCATGGGGCAAAAACACGCTCGCACCATATATTTTCCTTGCTGTTAAACAGACTGTAGAGTATTTTCATACCCAAGTGGGACATACCCACCTCGTAAACATCGGGGAAGCAAAAGGCAAAGCGTAGGTCTACCTTGCTTTTGTCCTTTATTACGCTGTTTTTTTCTCCGCCTACATATCTGCCGGGCTTTTGAACCTTTAACAGCAGCTTTTCAACATTCTTATTTATCACGGTAATTATCCTCCGGTAATATGCTTTTTTCTCTTGAATATTATCACACTTATCAGGTACAAAACAGCAAACAGCATTGTGAAGTTATACGGTGACTTAAGCAGTGCCATAAAGCTGAAAAGGCCCAGCGGAATTACTACGGCAAGCGATACTGTCAATGTAATAAAGTAAACGGCTTTGTCCGAAAAATTCCTTTGCAGTATAAGCTCCAGTGCATTTCCGCCGTCTAAGGATTCTACAGGAAGTGAGTTAAATATACACAAGGATAAATTTGACAGTGCGAAATATCTAAATATATATAAATTATACCAACTATATATTGCAATAGTCAACAAAAACAAAACAAAATTTACAAAAACTCCTGCCAGACAAATTACAAGCTCTGCCTTTAGTCCTCTTTTACGCTGTTGTACATCGGTAATATTAACATCAAAGGCGGACATTCTTATTTTTTCCACACCTGTTCCGTAATGCTTCATAGCTAATATATGCCCCAGCTCGTGACATACAGCTGCCGCCAAACAGCACGCTGCCATTCCCGTAGGGTCAAAAATAAGCAGCAGTGCTATTCCTGCTGCCAAAGGGTACGAAAGGCACAGCCTTACTCCAAACAGCTTAAATTTCATTACTGCTCCTCCCGAGTTGCCGCTTCTGTAGGTGCAGCCGACGCATGGGTAAGTGCTTCGGTACTCTGCGCTTCTGTTGGATTTTGGCTTTTCTGACCGGCCTCTTCAGCCTGCAGCTGTGCTGTCGGCTTTTGCTGTGTCTTTTCTTCCTGAAGCGTTGCTTTTTCTGTAGGTGCCTCTGTAAAATCACCACCCTTTGTAATGTCAGAAAGGGTTACTATAAGGGAATTATTTAAATTGTCAAAATACCATTTGTTTACCGACGCATATATGTCGCCGCCAAGGCTTTTTAGTATAAACGCTGCCGCTACCGCTATTATTGCCAATAAAAATTGCAGCTTTATAACCGTCTGAGGGTTTTGCACAGACCTTCTCTCTTTAAAAAATTCTGTATATGTGCCTTTTTGATGCCCCGAGTCTTCGTTCTCTCGAAAATCCTCCTCCGCATCCTCCTCATACTCCTGCACAGGCTCGGCACGCACTACAGGCACGCTCTCCCAGCTGTCGTTATACTCTATATTGTCATATCTGTCTTCTTTCATTAAAATCACATCCCGACTTTATCTTAATAAAATACTTATGTAATACAAAAACGGTTTATTCTTTGTAAAGACTGTAAAATCAAAGGCCTATATTCAACAAGCGGCGGCAAAATTTTAAAAATACAATACTTGTAAAATAATTCTTAATAATACGAAAATGCTTTTGACATAACACAACCTGCTATGCTATAATTTTTTTATTAAGAATTAATAAGAATAGGAGCGTCAACCCAATGAATGTATGGCATGATTTAAACCCTGAAAGAATTACACCAAGCGATTTTGAGGCTTATATTGAAATACCAAAGGGCTGTAAAAGCAAATATGAGCTTGACAAGGAAACCGGTCTGCTAAAACTAGACAGAATACTTCATACATCTACCCGTTACCCCGCAAACTACGGCTTTATTCCAAGAACCTTTGCACACGACCTTGATCCTCTTGATGTTTTGGTTTTGTGCAGTGAAACCATGTACCCGGGAACACTTATTCAGTGCTACCCTATAGGCTACATAAGAATGATTGACTCCGGCTATAATGACGAAAAAATTATAGCCATACCTTTTAATGACCCTACCTACAACAGCTACAATGACATTTCAGAGCTTCCGCAGCATATTTTTAAGGAAATGTGCCATTTCTTTAAGGTTTACAAAACACTTGAGGATTCTGACAAATATACAGAGGTAGAGGATGTTAAGGGTGCAAAAGAGGCTCAAACAATTATTGCCCAAGCAATAAACGACTATAAAAAAGCCTACGGCGATTTACGCAAATAATTTACTTGGAGATGGACCTAATTGAGTAACGGATTTAAAAATCTTGAGGATAAAAGGACAAAACCTCTAAGGCTTACAAACTGTGTTTTGTTTATAGTGGAAATGGTACTGTTTGCGTTTCCGTACATAGCAATGATAGACAGTGATGGCAATTATCACTTTAAAACCATTTTAGAGCTTATACTCGGAATGAACGCAGAGGACAACAAATGGATTAAGCTGGGACTTCTTGCCATTGCGTTTGCAATAATCCCTATAGTAGGCTTCTTTGTAACTGCGTTTGATAAAAACAGCTGCGTAAAAAGCTTTTTCGGCTGTGTTTGCTCCTTTGCGGGGATTTTCTGTTTGGTATTTGTAGTACCGCAGTTTTCACCTCAGCTTGCATTCGGTGCAATGGCGGCTATAATTATTTATCTACTTATATTTGCAATAAGCGTTTCGCTTGCACTGAAAACAGTAGCAATAAGGGCAATGAAAAGAAAAGAACAGGAAAAAATTGCCGAGCATAACGAGGCGTAAAGACATATTTAAAACAAACAATTTACCAAAAGGACGGCAGAGCTTCTGCCGTCCTTTTGTAAAGCCCGCATTTGTGTATAATGCATAAAATTTATACACAATTTTCCAAGTTTATTCTTGCATTTCGTTGCACATTGTGGTAAAATAAGCTTTAGGGTAATGCTGGCAGAGCACTCCGTTTATTGCCCTTTGCATTTGTGTACAGACCGACTTTTTGCCGTGCCTTGTTCATAACGCAAAAATAACTTAAACAAATTCTGAGCAAGGTGATTTTTATGACAAGCTGGGTAAATAAATCAATTTTTTACCACATTTATCCTTTAGGCTTTTGCGGTGCACCTGAATATAACGACGGTACACAGGCATACCGACTGGATAAAGTAATTGACTGGATTCCGCACTTAAAGGAGCTTAATGTAAACGCTGTTTACTTTGGCCCTGTATTTGAATCCTCCAAGCATGGCTATGACACTAAGGATTACTATCATATAGATAAGCGTCTGGGCGACAATGAATCCTTTAAAAAAATATGTGATTTGCTGCACGCCAACGGCATTAAGGTAGTTCTTGACGGTGTATTTAACCATGTTGGCAGAGAGTTTTGGGCATTTAAGGATGTTCAGCAGAACCTACAAAATTCCGTACACTGCAGTTGGTTTCAAAACTTAAACTTTGGCGGAAGCAGTCCAATGGGCGATCCGTTTTGGTACGAGGGTTGGAGCGGACACTACGACCTTGTTAAGCTGAATCTGCAAAACCCATATGTAGTTGAGCATTTGCTTAACGCCGTGGGTATGTGGATGGACGAGTTTGGCATAGACGGCCTGAGGCTCGATGTGGCAGACTGTGTAGATATGAATTTTCTAAAGCAGCTAAGAATATTCTGCAAGGGCAAAAGGCCCGATTTCTGGCTTATGGGTGAAATCATCCACGGTGACTACAGCCGTTGGGCAAATAACGATACCTTGGATTCCGTAACAAACTACGAGTGCTACAAGGGTATATATTCCTCTCATAACGACCATAACTATTTTGAAATTGCTCATTCTCTGCAAAGGCAGTTTGCACAGGGCGGTATATACCAAAACCTATGCCTTTACAGCTTTTTGGACAACCATGATGTAAACCGTATTGCAAGCAATCTGCGTGACAAGGCACATTTAAAAAATTCTTATACCCTAATGTACTGTATGCCGGGCGTACCGTCAATTTATTACGGCAGTGAGTGGGGCATTGAGGGTACACGAACCAACGAAAGCGACTATGCCTTAAGGCCGGAGCTTAACCTTGGCGAAATTCCTAATGCTGACGAAGACTTGAATTCATACCTGAAAAGGCTGGGCAAAATCAGACTTACCCTTGAGCCGCTGCAGTTTGGCGACTATAAAAACGAGTATATAAGAAACGAGCAGCTTGCTTTTTCAAGAACCTACAACAACCAAACCGTGTATGTTGCACTTAACCTAGGCAACTGCACTTCAAATGTTGAATTTAACGCTGTGGGAGGCTTCAGTAAGCTTACGGACGCCCTAACAGGGGAAAGCTTTGACAACACCGGCTATGTTCGTATTCCTTTAAACGGCAACAGTGCAAGAATTTTGGTTATGAACAACGGTGAGTTTTCTATAAGCCTTGACGAAACTCCTAAAATTGTTACTCAGCCTGAAAAGAAAGAGGCCGTTAAGCCGGAGGCAGACACCCCTGTTGTTGAGATGGTTATGCCTTTGGAGGAGGTTACCCCGGGCAGATACCGTCACTTTAAGGGCGGCGAATATGAAATACTGAATATAGCCGAGCATACCGAAACAGGCGAAAGACTGGTTATCTATATAGATGTACAAACAAATAAATATTGGGCAAGGCCATATGATATGTTTGTAGAGCTTGTTAAAAAGGACAACAAGTTCATACGCCGCTTTGATAAGCTGAGCTGATTTTTGTTATTACTTATTATAAAAATAAACGGCACAGACCAATTTGCTTATATGCAATATGAGTCTGTGCCGTTTTTGTTTCGTATATGCTAAACGCCGTTTAAATCATTAAAAATTTTACGGTGCTTGCAATTGTATTCTATTTTTTTCTAAAGCGTCCGTATAAGTCCGACAGCTTTTCCCAACCGAACATCGCAATAAAGGCAACTACAAATCCGCCCACCACAGCCCCTGCAATATAATACCACTCAATAGGTATTTTATTGTACGAAGCATTTGCAAAATAGGCAATCTCTGTAATAGCTATAGATGTTACCGTTACCTGCAGTGAGGTTGGAATTTTACGGAGAAATTTAAGCTCCTTTGTTACCTGTGTAATAACGCTTACTAAAAACGCAAGTATTCCCAGCGTAGTAAGCAGTGCGGTAAAATCTGCAATTTCATTCATTATTTCATCATCTCCTCCAGGTCGGATATTCTGTGGTTTACAACGGCTATTTTTTCGTCGTGCAGCTGCAGCTGCTTTTCATTTTCATAGGTACGGGAAACTAGGCTGTTATGCTCCCCTACCCTTTTTTCTAACTGCTCTATTCTATACTTTATAAGTCCGGACTGCACTATAATGCCCACCAATGCACCACAGCCGGAGCCTATAAGCCCAATTAACGCAGCGATAATTTCTGCTGTCATCAGGAAATTTCCTTTTTCAGAATATCAATAGTTGCATTAACAACCGCCTTTTTTATATTGTCAAGCTCTTTGTTTATGGCGTTTCTCAGGGCCGTGATTGTGTTTTTACCGGCAACGCCGTCCTGCTCAAGCTTAAACTTTTTCTGCACCTCCAAGGTTGCCTTATAAGTACCGCCTCCAAAGCCGTTTGTGCTGTCTACCTTTGACTTAATTATGCCCAATTTCTGACCCTGCTGCAGCAATGACTTATACGCCAATACTCCGTCTGATTTATCACCCTTTTTAAAATTCATTTCTTTTTCCTCCTTTTGATTGTAATAAGGTCTGTAATAACCGTTTATAACTCCGTTTGTTTTACTGTACTGTTTGTACATAACCGTTGAATAATCTGCACTGTTGCTTCCGGTGTTGCCCTCTACAGTGTATATATAACTGCTGTCTGCATAATAAACATAGCCCAGGTGGTCGCTGTGGTACTTATCCGTGTAGCTGCCGCCCCACCTAAACATTACTATATCTCCCTCTTTTGGAGTAATTTCGTTTGGTTCGTACCACTTACCGTACTTGCCGTCGCTTAGTCTTGCTACAGTTCCTGCTCCGTCGGTTTTAATCATATATTTATCAAGACCGTTTACCTGGTTAAAAAGCCAGCTTATAAAAACCGCACACCAATTTACACCGTAGTAGTCGCTTGTACGGTTGTAAAACCACTTGCGGTATTTGCTTCCGTTGTTTCCTATTTGACCTTTTGCAATTCTTGTTAGGTCGTCAATTACTGACATTTGTTATCACTCCTAATTTTCAGCAGCACAATATGCTGCTTTTATTTTTTTAACCTGTTTTAATTACAGAGAATAGTTAAATTCTCCTGTTCCTTTGTTGTATAAAAGCTCATTGCTGATTTTGTCATAAAAGCAAGGGACTTTGCTGCTGTCTAATACAGGTATTAAATCCATAGCCAATATATTGCTTTCATAAATTTTAAAACCATATATCCTGCCTTTAAAAAAGTTTCCCGCAGAACCGTTGTTGTTTCTTGCCATTAAATACATAGTAAGCTGTGACTTAGTAATACTGCTGCTCCAGCCGCCGTAATCAACACCGTCAAGCACAAGTGCGTTTTGGCTTTGCAGCATTTTGTATCTTCTGTCCTTTTCCAAGGTAAACGGTGTAAGATTCGTTCTCCAGTATGCCTGTACTGTATAATTAACAGCCTGTGATACTGTAATAGCGTCTTCGGCGGCGGTTTTTGTCTGCTTGCCGTATATGCACCTAAACACACTGTCAATTTGCAAATACTCAAATTCTGTTTCTATTCGTACATCATTACCGCATATATATTTAGTGTCAATGTACTGCGTTCCTGTGCTTTCAATATACTTTATTTTCGTATAAGGCATTTCCTGCTTTTTAAATAAAAACCTTCTTCTGTCTGTCATACAGCTGTCTCCGTTTGTGCAGTCAGGCAAACCCAGCGTGAGCCGTCGTACTGTGCGTGTATTTCGCATACATATCCCGACTGCGGTTGAAAATCAGCCAAGCCCACGCAATTTTTTGCAGTAAGGCTTGTTCCCGATGACGCCCCTGTAAAATTAACATAAATACTGTCTCCTGCATTTCCGCTTTGCGGATATACCAGCTTAACAGCGGTCTGCGTGCCGATGTAATACTCCGTATTTGCCTTTAGCTCTGCGTCAAGGGCTGTTTTTACGGCGTGCGTACCAATAAGCCTTGCGATTTCCTGCTTGTCGTCATCTGTAAGCACATAGTCGCTGCCGTCTTTGCCATTTGTTATAATAAAACGGCTTGTAGTATTATCGGTATATGTTACTGTGTAAACATCAGTAAGACCTGTTGAGGAGGTTTTTTCAATTTTAATTACTCCCTTAATTTTTGATAAATCCTCCCCGCCAAGCTGCTCCATAAGGCTGTTAAACTTACTTAGAGTATCCTCCAGTAAGCCTTCATATCTGCTTTCGGTCTGCGGTGCAAGCTCTACACTGCTGTGAAGCTTAAGCGTAATAACACTGCTGTTAAAGATAACCCTGCCATCATCTGTAATTAGCAGCTGAAGCTTAAGACTGTTTGTTTCTGTAAGAGATTGCGGTACAACAAATGTAAGAGTAGATTTCAGCATAGTTCCTACAGATGTATTACCGTTTTCGTCCTCAAAATTTAAGGAATAAACATAGCTGCCCTCCAGCAGATTGTCCGGCAAGGTAAACACCAGCTCTGTAGCCAAATGCTCGCCTATATATCCTATTGTGTCATTGTCGGGTACTATGGTACCGTCACCGTATACCGTTAGATAGTTCTTTCTGATTCCCTGCATATTTTTCTCCTTTAGCTATTAATTGCAGAATGTTCTGCAATTAATAGCTAAAAGAGGTTAAAACTTGTTGTAAAATATGCAAGTTTGTACATCTTCTTAAAAAAATTTTTTATTTTATAATATGCCGTGCTGTTTTCTTTGGTTACAGGTATTCTAACAGAACAAATTTTCTCGGAACAAAAGTTCGTTTTTATATTGATTTTCTCAAACAAATGTTTTATAATATCTTTAAACATTCGTTTGGAGATGACCTTATGAGCAGAATAATTCTACACAGCGACTGCAACTGCTTTTATGCCTCGGTAGAATGTGCCCTTAATCCGGCATTAAAGGGCAAGCCTGTGGCTGTAAGCGGTAACCCTGAAAAAAGGCACGGCATAATACTTGCCAAAAGTGAAGAAGCAAAAAAATTCGGTGTAAAAACAGGCGAAGCCATTTGGCAGGCAAAGAAAAAATGCCCTCAGCTTATAACTCTGCCGCCAAATTTCAGTAAATATGTTGAGTATTCCAAAAGCGTAAAGGAAATTTACTATAAATATACAGATATGGTAGAATCGTTTGGGCTTGACGAGGCATGGCTTGATGTTACGGGAAGCACAAGGCTCTTTGGCAACGGCTACGAAACAGCCCAAAAAATACGAAGCCGTATAAAAAAGGAATTGGATATTACCGTAAGCATCGGCGTAAGCTACAACAAAATTTTCGCAAAGCTGGGCAGTGACTATAAAAAGCCCGACGCAGTTACCCTAATAAATAAAAGCAACTACAAGCATATGGTGTGGAGCCTGCCTGCCGAGGATTTACTTTATGTAGGCAGTGCCACAAAGAAAAAGCTGAACAGTCTGGGAATATTCACAATAGGGCAAATTGCCAACACCCCTGTGGATATTCTCAAGAAAAACCTTGGCAAATGGGGACAAATGCTCCACAGCTTTGCAAACGGGAACGACACCTCTACAGTTGCCTTATACGGTGAAACCTCGCCTGTAAAGTCTATAGGCAACTCCGCTACCTCTCCCAGAGATTTAAAGGACATTACAGATGTAAAAATAATTATGGGCGTACTGGCAGACAGCGTAGCACGCAGAATGAGAGAGCAGGGCTTAAGCTGTATGCTTGTAAGCATTACAGTGCGTGACAACAGCCTTTGCTCCTTTACACGACAGAAAAAGCTTCTTTCATACACCGACATTACCTCCGAAATATTAAGCACCGCCTTGGCTCTTTTTAAAGAAAGCTACAGCTGGAAAAAGCCTATACGCAGCTTAGGTCTAAGCGTAAGCGAGCTTACCTGTAAGGACAGCGGCACACAGCTAAGCCTTTTTGAGGACAACAAAAAGCGGCTTCGTCAGGAAAGTCTTGACAAAACCACAGACGCACTTAAAAACCGCTTTGGCAATTTCATTATTAATCCTGCCGTTATGTTAAAGGACACAACGCTTTCCGGCTTTAACCCCAAAGCCGACCACACCATACACCCTGTAGCACTGAAAATCGGTTAAACCAAGCTTTGAAATAGGCTAGTAATCTAAATTTGAAAAAGCACTCTATTAAAAAATAATTTTCCCTTTTTGATTTTTACAATTACTCAGCCGTCAATTTACACAGCTCAAAAAACTGCTGTTAAAAATCTTGACGGAAATATTCCTCGGGTATATAATATTGATAATTGTATAGTATAGAGTGGTGTGGTGTGCCATTTGCGCCTCTTTGCTTGGCAAAACACCGCATATGCAGTGCTATACATAACAACAAGATTAAAAATAAAATAATTCAAAGTCAAGCACCGCTTTTAACACAGTGTTTGATGAATATGATAAATAGAGGTATATTTTTTATGATTGAAAAAGTTAAAAGCAAGGGTACCGTTTGGCTTAAACAAATTGCAAGCAACTTTCTGGAATACCTGCCTATAGCCCTTTTGGGAATAGTTATGTGCTTTTCCATAAATGCTATTTTCGGCAGTGAAAACTCCCTTATAGTGGTGGGCATTGCTTCCCTGTTTACTGTAAAGGACCTTTACAAAACTACATTCAGTGCGCCAAACTACATAAGAAGCACTGTGTATTTACTGCTGCTGGTTACATTGGGAACTATTGCCAGCCTTAACTTTATAATTGCTATAGTTATAAATTTTGCGGCACTGTTCTTTATCTCGTTTGTTCACAGCAGTAATTTGCGGCTGGGGGAATATTTCACAATAGCCCTTCAACTTTTATTAATGCAGTATCCCGGCAGTGTAGAAATATCTGCCCTGCTGCCAAGGATTTTGTGCTGTGTGTTCTGTATTGTATTAAGCGGAATCTTTTTACTTATAATGAACAACTTTTTTTCTAAGCACTACGAAAACCCTTATGTACTTCGGGGCTGCAGTGCTATTGCAAACAAGCTTAGTATTTTAACGGATAATCCCAAAAACGACAAGGTTGACCTTTTCGCCCTTACCACAGAATTCTGCAACAGCGGCTACATAAAAATGCGCAAGCAAGGCAATATTCTGGATGAAACAGCCAAAAATGATTTTTTGGCACTAATGACTATGGAACAGCTAAGCGACCTTATCTACGACACAGCCTCAAAGCTGACGCAGCCTACAGAAAAGGATAAAGAATATTTCAGTGAGCTTTACCATATGTTTTCAAACATTAAAAACATAAAGCGTTTGGCACTTAGCCTAAGCTCCTTTGCCGATGATTACTCCCTGAGCAATCCACAGCTTTCTTCACTGTGGAAAAAATACCTGCTGACTCTTGCCGAATATTTAAAATATAAAAACAAGCCAAAGATAAAAACAAGCATTAAGCAGGCGGCAGAATTTAAAATTTCTATACTAAAAAAACGGTGGGGGCTTGCCTCCTACAATATGCGCAACGCACTGCAGCTTTCAACAATAGTTACAATATGCTGCACAGCGGCACAGATACTGCCTGTAAGCGACGCTATGATTATACCTATAACCGCACTGGCTGTGCTGTCAACCTACCCAAAGGTAAAGCTGAAGCACACCATACCTGGGGCAGTATTCATTATATTTGTTGCTGTTGTGTATATGTTGGTTTTAGGCTGGCTGCCGTTCGCTTGGCGCACACCTGCCGCCATAATATTCTCTATGCTCGGTCTTGCAACAGCTAAGCGGGAGTTTGGTCAGGCTGCATTTGCCACACAGGTGCTTTCCTGCGTTTTGTATCCTACGCTTGTTATAAGCCCCGATGTACTTATGAAGTTTGCCTTTGTAGGTATTGGCTGTATTCTAAGCTGGGTTTTAGTAAGGTGGATTTTCAACACACCTAAAAACAGAATATATAAGCTTCATATAAGCGACCTTATACAGTATGACTGGACAGCCATAAGACTGCTTGAGGAGGTACGCCTTGACAAGGCAACGGAAAACTATCTGTGTGAATTTATGCTGATACAGCACCTAATGGTAGAGCATATAAGCAACAGCTCGCCACACAAAATAGAAAGCAACAAATTCAGATATTCCAGTATGCTTTCATTTAACTGCGATCTGCTTACCGAAATTGCATATGCCCTAACAATACTAAAGCTTGGCAAGCTTCCAAAGGACTGGCTGCTGGCTATGAAAAAGCGTGTAACAAATATTTTTTAACTTAATATTAACCAACAAAAGCGGAGCTGATTTTTATAACAGCTCCGCTTTTTAAATTAATGCAAAAAATATGCAGGGGTACAGCCGTAACAAAAGCTGTGCCCCTGCATTAATTGCATTGTATTTGCCAATTTTAAAATTGTGCCGCAGTTTAACTGCGACCTTTCAGCCTGCATTAATTTTACAGTCTTACAGGAATATTTTCCTTGTGCAGATACTCCTTTAAAACAGGTATGGGAATTTCGCCAAAATGGAAAAGTGATGCGGCAAGCACTGCGTCAGCTTTACCTAGGGTAAAGGCGTCTTTAAAATGCTCCAACGCCCCTGCACCGCCTGAGGCTATTACCGGTATTCCCACGCTTTCGGAAACTGCCCGTGTCAGCTCCAAATCATAGCCCTGCTTTTGACCGTCACAGTCCATACTGGTAAGCAAAATTTCTCCTGCTCCCCTTTTTTCTGCCTCTCTTGCCCACTCAACAGCGTCAATGCCCATAGGCACTCTGCCGCCGTTTATATAAACCTCCCAGCTTCCGTCCTTACGCTTTGCGTCAATAGCGGCAACTACGCACTGACTGCCGAACTTATAAGCCGCCTCGTTAATAATATCAGGTCTTTTTATTGCGGCAGAATTTACACTTACCTTATCCGCACCTGCACGCAGAAGCTGTGTAAAATCATCAACGGTTCTTATTCCGCCGCCAACGGTAAACGGAATAAAAATACTGTTTGCAACACGGCTTACAATATCTGTCATAATATTTCTGGCGTCTGACGATGCGGTAATATCAAGCAGAACCAGCTCGTCTGCCCCCTGCTTGTCATACTCCACAGCACATTCTACAGGGTCGCCTGCATCTCTTAAATTAACAAAGCTTGTACCCTTAACCACTCTGCCGTTTTTTACATCTAAGCATGGTATAATTCTTTTAGCATACATTTCACAGCACAACCTTTCCATTTGCCATATCGGCAAAGTTTTTCAGCATCTGCAAGCCAACCTTGCCGCTTTTTTCCGGATGAAACTGGGTTGCCATAATGTTTTTACAGCTTACAGAAGCGTCTATGGTTGTTCCGTACTCTGTTTGTGACGACACAATCTCCGGATTTTTAGCCTTTAAAAAATACGAGTGTACAAAATATACATACGGACTGCCCTCTATTCCCCTAAAAAGGCCGTCCCCTTTTTTAATATTAAGGGAATTCCAGCCCATATGCGGTATTTTCAGCTTACCGCCGTCATTAGGTATTCTTGTAACAGCACCCTCAAGCAACGACAAGCCCTCGGCATTAGGGCTTTCCTCACTGGCCGGAAACAACAACTGCAGACCCAAACAAATTCCTAAAAAAGGCTTTCCCGTTGCAACAAAATCCTTTACAGCCTTATCCGCATTACAGGAACGCATACAATTCATTGCGTCCTCAAAAGAGCCTACTCCGGGCAATATTGCACCGTCGGCATTCAGTATAGTTTCTATATTATTGGTAATTTCACATTTACAGTCAATATAATTCAGTGCCTTAACCACGCTTTGCAAATTTCCTGCACCATAGTCAATTACAGCAATCATTTTTACTCTTCCTTTCCCCATTGAGAATATATGTAAATAATAGCATAACATATCAATTCTTGCAATAAACATTTGGATTATAACGGTAATTACAGCATACCTTATCCGATTCACACTAACTTAAGGGCAAAAGTGAAAAATATATTAATTTTGCAAGTAAAAAATTTTTTCCTGCTTGATTTTTATGGCGGCAGGTATTAAACTTAGTGTAGGTATGTACTATGCAGTTAGTATACTAATGCATTCGGAGGTGTTCAGATGGTTGACTCGTTATTAACAAGAATAGAGTCTTTAATGCCAAAGCTTTCAAAAGGACAAAAATTAATTGCAAATTATATTCAAACAGAGTACGGCAAGGCAGCCTTTATGACAGCTGCAAGGCTGGGTGAAACTGTGGGCGTAAGTGAATCTACGGTGGTACGCTTTGCAACCGAGCTGGGCTACAGCGGCTACCCTAAAATGCAGCAGGCTATGCAGGAAATGATAAGAGATAAGCTTACATCGCTTCAGCGTATTGAGGTTAGCCAAAGCAGAATAGGCAACGGCAGCGTTATAGAGCATGTGCTTAGCAGTGATATTGACAATATTAAGCAAACTATAGAAGAAACCTCTCATAAAGATTTTAAAAAATCAGTCAAAGCCATTTCAGAGGCAAAAACAATATATATATATGCACTTCGCAGCTCATCAGCCTTAGGCAGCTTTTTGGGCTACTATCTAAACCTGATTTTCGGAAATGTAAAGGTAGTTTCCACTGCCGACAAGGCAAGAATTTACGAGGAGTTTAACAGAATCGGCGAGGGTGATGTTATGATAGGCATAAGCTTTCCACGCTACTCTCACCACACCTCAACAGCTATGAAATTCGCTATGGACAAGGGTGCTGTTGTAATAGGCTTAACAGACAGTATGAACTCCCCTATTGCACAAACAGCCACATATGTTTTACTGGCAAGAAGCGGTATGGCAACCATAGTAGACTCATTGGTTGCACCTCTAAGCCTTATTAACGCTCTTGTAGTAGCAACTGTAATAGAGAAAAAGGACGATGTTGTAGCTACCTTTAAAGACCTTGAAAGGGCTTGGTACAACTACGGCGTTTACAACAAGGACCCTAACGAGCTTGAAGTAGACATAGCGTCACAGAATAATACGGAGGAAGGCAAATGACGCCCAAAAAGGTAATAGTAATAGGTGCAGGTGCCGCCGGTATGATGTGTGCCGGCAACGCCGCATTGTGCGGCGGCGATGTTATTATAATTGAAAAAAACAGCCGTGTAGGCAGAAAGGTTATGATAACAGGCAAGGGCCGCTGTAATGTTACAAATAACTGCGACAGCTCGGCGTTTATAGCAAATGTGCCTACAAACGGCAGGTTTTTATACAGTGCCATTAACAGCTTTTCCACACAGGATACAATGGATTTTTTTGAGAGAAACGGTGTTCCTCTAAAAACAGAGCGTGGCAACAGGGTTTTTCCTGTTTCTGACAAGGCGGTAGATATTGTAGACGCTCTGCACCGTTTTATAGACCAAAGCACCTGTAAGCTGATTAACGACGAAGCCGAAGCCCTTATGGTAAAAAACGGTGCTGTATACGGTGTAAAAACCGCATCGGGGGGAAAATACTATTGTGACAGCGTTGTTATAGCTACAGGGGGCAAATCCTACCCTCTTACAGGCTCTACCGGTACAGGGTACCTTCTTGCAAAGCAGGCCGGTCATACTATTGTAGAGCCAAAGCCCTCTCTTGTACCTATAGTATCCTCTGACACTTGGTGCAAGGAGCTGCAGGGACTTTCCCTTAGGAATGTATCCCTTACAGTGCGTTCAAAGGAAAGCCACAAGGAAATTTACAAGGACTTTGGCGAAATGCTGTTTACCCACTTTGGGGTAAGCGGCCCTATTATACTAAGCGCCTCTGCCCACCTTGCACACAAGCAGGCGGATAATTATTATTTATCTGTTGACCTTAAACCGGCACTGACAGAAAAGCAGCTTGACGCAAGAATTTTGCGTGACTTTGAAATGTTTATCAATAAGGATATTCAAAACTCGCTTAACAAGCTGCTGCCGTCAAAAATAATACCTACAGTTATCAGAAAAGCGGGTATTCCTTTTGAAACAAAATGCAACTCCGTTACAAAAGAGCAGCGTTGTGCACTGGCAAATGCAATAAAGAATTTTACAATAAATATAAAGGGCTTTCGCCCTATTGAGGAGGCCATAGTAACCTCGGGCGGTGTAAGCACCAAGGAAATAAACCCAAAAACTATGGAATCCAAGCTTTGCAAGGGGCTTTACTTTGCGGGCGAGGTAATTGACGCAGACGCCTACACAGGCGGCTTTAACCTGCAAATAGCCTTTTCAACAGGCTACCTTGCGGGCACCAGCTGTGCATACAGCCCTTATGATTATTAAAAATTAAGCAGGTGAAAATATGATTTCAATAGCAATAGACGGGCCTGCCGGAGCAGGCAAAAGCACCATAGCCAAGGCTGTGGCAAAGCAGCTTGAGTATATTTATGTAGACACAGGCGCACTTTACCGTTCAATAGCGCTTAATGCAATTAACAGCGGTACAAATACAGACAACGAGGCAGAAATAAACGAGCTTTTAAGCAATACTAAGGTAGAAATTAAGTTCATTGACGGCGAGCAAAGAGTTTTCTTAAATTCGCAGGATGTTTCCGACAAAATAAGAACCACAGAGGTTTCTATGATGGCGTCAAAGGTATCTGCCATTGCCGCTGTGCGTGATTTTCTCTTGGAGCTTCAAAGAGGACTTGCAAGAGAAAATAATGTAATAATGGACGGCAGAGATATTGGCACCGTTGTTCTGCCGCAGGCACAGGTGAAAATATTTCTGACAGCCTCTGCACAGTGCAGGGCAAAAAGAAGATATAAGGATTATTTGGCAGCCGGCAATACGAAGGAAAGCTACGAGCAGATTCTTGCCGACATACAGCAGCGTGACTACAACGACTCTCACAGAGCCGTCGCTCCGCTGAAGCCAGCTGAGGATTCTGTAATTGTTGACACCTCTGACGATACTCTTGAACAATCTGTTGAAAAAATAACGGCTGTAGTAAACAGCAAAATAAAGTAAATTTCGGAGGCTTTTTATGGCAGGTCAAAAAGCGTGGCTTTACTCTTTGGCAGGTACGGTAGCGTCACCTGTAATTTCACTTCTTTACAGAGTAAAGTTCAGAAATAAAAATAATATACCAAAGGAGGGTGCATATATTATTGCCTCCAACCACCTTTCTTATCTTGACCCCCTTTTACTCGGTATGGGACAACGAAACCGCAGGCTGCGGTTTATGGCGAAATCAGAGCTTTTTAAAAACAAGCTTTTTGCCAAGCTGATAACGGCACTGGGAGCCTTCCCTGTAGTAAGAGGAGCCGGCGTTGAGCAGGAGGCAATAACCACCGGTGAGGATATACTTAAAAACGGCGGTGTTATGACAATATTCCTCGAGGGAAAGCGTTCAAAAACCGGTGAATTTTTGCGTCCCCGTTCAGGTGCAATGCTTATAGCCTACGCTACTAACACACCTATAGTACCGGCGTGCATTACCCCTGAAAAAAAGCTTATGAAAATGTTTAGAAAAACAAGGGTATCCTTTGGAGAGCCTATTACCCCAAAGGAGCTTGGCATTACTACGGGCAGTCCACGGGAGCTTAGAAACGCCGCAAAAAAAATAATGGAGCAGCTTGAGGAAATGCGTTCTACAGAAGAATTTTAATAAAATGGTGATAAAATGAGAAAAATAACTCTGGCAAAAACCGCCGGCTTTTGCTTTGGAGTAGACAGAGCGGTAAATATGGTTTACAGCCTGTCCGAAAAGCAAAGGGTATGCACCCTCGGCCCTATTATCCACAACAGCGAAATGGTAAGAGAGCTTGAGCAAAAGGGCGTTATAATAGCCAACACGCCTAAGGAGGTACCGTCCGGCTATACGGTGGTAATTCGTTCTCACGGTGTACCTCAAAGCGTATACGATGAGATTCACAGCCTGAATTTGAACTATTCCGACGCCACCTGCCCCTTTGTGTCAAAAATACACAAAACCGTGGCAAAGGCAGGCAGAGAAAATTCTGTTGTTTTAATAATAGGCGACAAAAACCACCCGGAGGTTAAGGGCATAGAAGGACACTGCTGCGGTGAGTTTTTTGCAGTAAAAAACCACCAAGAAGCTGAAAAGCTTATAGAAACCACCCCAAGGCTAAAGACTAACCCCCTTACAGTGGTGGCACAAACGACTTTTGATGTTTCAGAATGGAAAAAAAGTTTAAAAGTTATCAAAAAACTATGTACAAACGCAGTAATTTTTGATACAATATGTAATGCAACGGCAGAAAGGCAAGAAGAAGCAAGGATTCTGGCTGAAAGGTCGGATCTAATGATAGTTATTGGCGATAAAACCAGCTCCAACACCTGCAAGCTTTATGACATTTGCAGCAGAGTATGTAAAAATACCTATTTGGTTGAAACCTATAAGGAGCTGAAGGATATTGACCTATCTTCTGCTTGTAATATTGGCGTTACAGCTGGTGCTTCTGCACCTGCTAGGATAATAAAGGAGGTACTGGATACAATGGCAGAGAATCAAGTAAATTCCAGTGAAGAGCAAGAACAGGACTTTGCGTCAATGCTAGAGGAGCATATGCAAAGCTTTAATACAGACGGGAGGGTAAAAGGCGTAGTCGAGAGAATAACACCAAACGAGATTTTTGTTGATGTTGGCAGAAAACAAGCCGGCGTTGTTAAGCTGAGTGAGCTTACAGACGATCCGAATGCCAAGATTGAAGATCTTGTAAAGGTTGGCGACACACTTGACCTTTTAATTATGCGTACCAACGACCAAGAGGGTACAATTATGCTTTCTAAAAAGCGTGTAGATGCTCAAAAGGGTTGGGATGTTATTAAAGAGGCTCTTGAGTCTAAGGAGGTCCTAACAGGTGTTGTTACAGAGATCAACAACGGTGGCGTTATTGCTGTTACAAACGGTGTTAAGGTATTTATTCCTGCGTCTCAGGCTACTGCATCAAGAAACGAGTCTACTGAGGGCCTACTAAAGAAAGAAGTAAGCTTCAGAATTATTGATGTAAACGACCGCAGAAGAAGAGCTGTAGGCTCTATCCGTTCTGTACTAAACGAAGAAAAGAACAAGGCAAGAGAAGAATTCTGGAAAAACTGTGAGGTTGGCAAGACTTACACAGGTACAGTTAAGTCACTTACAAGCTACGGCGCTTTTGTTGACATTGGCGGTGTTGACGGTATGATTCATATTTCTGAGCTTTCTTGGAACAGAATTAAGCACCCGTCAGAGGTTGTTAATGTTGGCGACACTGTAGAGGTATATGTAAAGGATATTGACACAGAAAAGCACAACATTTCTCTTGGCTACAAAAAGGCAGAGGACAACCCTTGGGAAATCCTAAAGAACAACTACCCTGAGGGCAGTGTTGTAGAGGTTGAAATTGTCGGTCTTACACAGTTTGGTGCATTTGCTAAGATTATTCCTGGTATTGACGGTCTTATCCACATTTCACAGATTGCTGACCGCAGAATTGAAAAGCCACAGGACGAGCTTTCAATCGGTCAGAAGGTAATGGCTAAGATTACAGCTATCGACTTCGACAAGAAGAGAGTTAGCCTGTCAATCAGAGCTTTGCTTCAGGATAACAACGACGATGCAGAGGAAGCAGCAGAAAACGAGGAAGCTGCTGAAGCAGAGGCTGAGTAATTTTACTTGCCCCTACCCTACATAATCAGTTAAATATTATACCCGCTTACCTTGTGTAAGCGGGTATTTTTGCACCCAAAGCCAAAACAAAGCACCCCGTACCTTCTTCACACAAGTGTTGAAAGTACAGGGTGCTTTGTATGGTCAACATATTATAAATTACTTATTGTTTAATTTATTTACAATGTCACGGGTATCTCTTGCTATAACAAGCTCCTCATTGGTTGGAATTACATAAACCTCAACCTTGCTGTCCTCAGCCGAGATTTTACCCTCCTTGCCAAGAACCATTTTATTGTTAAGCTCCGGGTCAAGCTTTACCCCTAAGCATGCAAGCTGCTCACAAATAGCCTGGCGATGGTGAGATTGGTTTTCGCCCAAGCCCGCTGTGAATATTATAACATCACAACCGCCAAGGGCAACATAGTAGCCGCCGATAAACTTTGCTATTTCATATCTTAAAATTTCGTGGGCTAAAATAGCTCTTTCGTTACCCTCTGCGGCAGCCTTTGTAACATCTCTGTCGTCTGAGGAAATGCCTGAAATACCAAGCAAGCCTGACTTTTTATTTAAGATATTGCTCATTTCCTCAGGTGAAAGGTTTTCCTTTTCCTCAATGTATGTAACAACAGACGGGTCAAGCGTACCACAGCGTGAGCCCATCATAAAGCCGTCCAAAGGAGTAAGTCCCATACTTGTGTCTATAACCTTGCCGTCGTTAATAGCTGTTATAGACGAGCCGTTGCCCAAGTGACAGGTAATCATTTTTGTGCCTGTCAGAGACTTGCCTGTAATCTTTGACCAGCGGTTGCTTACATAACGGTGAGATGTACCGTGGAAGCCGTAACGGCGTATTTTATAATTCTCATAATATTCATAAGGAATTGGGTATATATATGCTTTTGGCGGCATTGTAGCATGAAAGGCCGTGTCAAATACTACAACCTGCGGAACCTTATCGCCAAACACTTCAATGCAAGCCTCTATAGCCTGAACATGTCCTTTATTATGCAGCGGTGCAAGAGGAATAAGTGCCTTAATGCCCTCTATAACCTTGTCTGTTACAAGCTCACTTTTGCTGAAACGGGCACCGCCCTGCACTACTCTGTGGCCTACGGCCGTAATCTCTGATGTACTGCCTATAACGCCGTACTCAGGATCTGTCAGCATTTCATTAACCTGCATAAATGCGTCCTTGTGGTCTTTCATAACAACTTCCCTTTGTGTTTGTCTGCCGTTATAAGTTTTATGACCTATAAAGCTTTTATCAAGGCCTATTCTTTCACAGTTACCCTTGCAAAGCATTGTTTCGTGCTCCATATCAAACAGCTGGTATTTCAGTGATGAGCTGCCTGCATTAATAACCAAAATCATCATATCCGTAATTCTCCTTACTGAAAAAATAATGTTGCATAAATCACTAGCACCATTATATAATAGTACAAACGGGAAACAAATTCAACCTTTTTCTCTAATAAAAGCACAAGGGAGCAGTTATTTTGAAAAGCTACGGAATTATAAGCGAATTTAACCCTTTTCATAACGGTCATCAGCTTTTGGTCAATAAATGCAGAGAGGCCGGTTCAGCATACATTACAGCTGTAATGAGCGGAAATTTTGTGCAGCGTGGCGACATAGCCATAGCCTCAAAGCATATTCGCACTAAAATGGCGTTACAGTGCGGTGTAGACCTGGTTATAGAGCTTCCTCTGCCCTACGCAAACGCCAACGCTCAAGTGTTTGCAAGGGGCGGTGTGCATTTGGTAAATCAAACAGGCTGTATAGACACACTTGCCTTTGGCAGTGAATGTGGTGATATTGCTAAGCTGAAAAGGGCTGCAAATATTTTAACAAGTGCGGAATTCAACAGTCGGCTAAGGCTTGAAATGGCAAAGGGCATAAGCTACCCTGCTGCATTGTCAAGGGCAACAGAAGCTTTGGACAGCACCCTGCTTGAAACAGTAAGCACACCTAATAATGTACTTGCTATTGAATACATTAAGGCGGCCGCAGAGCAAAAGGCGGACATTGATTTTTATACAGTAAAACGCCGGGGCGATTCACACAACAGCACCCAAATAACCTCAAGCCTTGCAAGTGCAAGTAATATACGGCAGTTAATAAGCAATAACAGCGAAATTGTAAAATACATTCCGGAAATCGCCTGCAAAACTCTTAAAGACGCTATAGTCTTAGGAGAAACGGCGGAGCTGAAAAACAACGAAAGGGCTATACTTACAAAGCTTAGGTCTATGAGCCGTCAACAGCTGGCACAGCTTGCCGACATAACCGAGGGCTTAGAAAACCGCCTTTACAGCGCCATACAGACAAGTAAATCTGTAGATGAGGTAATTAACAGCGTTAAAACAAAACGCTACACACACTCAAGAATACGCCGTTTAATAATATCTGCACTGCTTGACATAGACAAAAGCTACACCGAAAGCCTGCCTCAATATATACGGGTTCTTGGCTTTAACGAAAACGGTGCCCGACTGTTGGGCAAAATCAAAAAAACCTCCCAATTACCAATAGTAACAAAGCTGACCAACTCAATTAGCAGTCTTACCCCCTCGGCACAGCGTATGCTTATGCTTGAAATAAAATCAACCGATATTTACAATACCTTTACAGAAAAAATAAAGCCCTGCGGCACAGAATATACCGACGGGCTGGTAATAATAAAATAATTTCTAAAACAATAAGGCAAGCCTGCTGTACCATACATTCGGGCTTGCCTATTTTTGTTTTATATTGTGTTAATGCTGAATCACGGTATGTACCGCAACTCTTAAAATGCGTTTAACCGTTAATTTTTATTTTGGAAAGCACCTGTGCAACAGGTTGATTAATAACCAAATCCGCCCTGCTGTCAAGTGAGGTTTGGCTTTTATTTATAAGAACTAAATACTTACCGCCGAAATATCTTATAAGACCTGCCGCCGGGTACACTGTAAGGCTTGTGCCGGCTACTATCATACAGTCTGAATTGCTTATAGCCCTTACACTTCCCTCAATAGTTTTGTCGTCAAGCCCCTCCTCATACAAAACAACATCAGGCTTAATAATACCGCCACAGCTGTCACAATGCGGAATACCGCTGCTGCTTGCTATATACTCGCCGCTGAAAAACTTTCCGCAAGACAAGCAATAATTTCTATGTACACTGCCATGCAGTTCATATACTTTTTTACTGCCTGCCATTTGGTGCAAGCCGTCAATATTTTGTGTAACAACAGCACTTAGCTTGCCTGCCTTTTCAAGCTCGCTCAAAAACAAGTGTGCGGCATTAGGCTTTGCTGTAAAGCACAGCATTTTGTCACGATAAAAGTCGTAAAATTCCGCTGTCCTTTTTACAAAAAATGTGTGACTTAAAATTTCCTCGGGAGGGTACTTATATTTTTGATTATAAAGTCCGTCAACACTTCGGAAATCGGGTATGCCCGACTCTGTGCTTACCCCGGCACCGCCAAAGAAAACTATACTGTTGCATTGGTCAATAATTTTTTGAAGTTGATTAATTTTGTCTTCCATAATATCGCCTTTTACTTTTTTAGTTTATTTATCAGTGTGCTTATATGAAGCTTTGGCAATTTAAACTCCTTGTTGTCAGGAACCTCTATTTTATTTGTAATGCGGCTTACCAGTGCAAATATGCCAACAGCCACAGCGGCAAATACAACAAAGCCGATTAAAAACTCAAAGCTCATATCAGCCATTCCAAACAAATTGTCAATGTGCATTATATCATATATTACTTTTTTAGAGAAGCAGACGCCGAATACTACACCTGCAATACATATTGTAAACATAGCGGTGCGTATAAGGTTAAACGGCAGACTTGTTTTAAATATAACCATAAGCCCCGTAAATGCAGTAACCGCAACTGCAAGTGTAGATATAAATGTTGGGTCAAGCCTCATCAAATTTCCTGCAATGGTAACAAATACCACCAATGAGGTTATAGTAACACCGCCCGGAATGGCTCGTTTAAGTATGTTAAGCAGAAAGTTGCCTGTAATTCTGCTTTCATTTGGCTCCAGTGCCAAAACAAATGACGGAAAGCCTATACAGAATGTGCTTATCAGCGTCATTTGGATAGGCATAAACGGGTACAGCTGACCTATAAAAACAAATATAACCGCAAGCAGTGTTGAATAAATTGTCTTTACTAAAAACAGCGAGGCTGAACGCTGAATATTGTTTATTGAGCGTCTGCCCTCTGCCACAACCCTTGGCATTGAGGCAAAATTGGAATCCAGCAAAACAAGCTGAGAAACACATCTTGCCGCATCACTGCCGCTTGCCATTGCTACAGAACAGTCCGCCTCCTTCAGTGCCAGCACATCGTTTACACCGTCGCCTGTCATTGCTACGGTATGGCCGTGCTTTTTCAGTGCATTTACCATTTGCAGCTTTTGCGTCGGAGTAACTCTGCCAAACACAGAGTATTTTTCCACAGCATTGTAAACATCCTCTTCTGTTTTCAGGGTTGTTGCGTCAACAATTCTATCGGCATTTTTCAGCCCTGCCTCCTTGGCAATAGCGGCAACTGTATGCACATTATCACCTGAAATTACCTTTAGGTCTACACCCTGTTTATCAAAATATTCCAGTGTAGCCGGTGCTTCCTTACGGATTTTATCCTTAAAAACAACTATGCCTATGGGCCTTATATCGTCCGGCAGCTCTCTGTCCTTAAAATCATTTTCGGAAAAACCAATAGACAAAACACGGTAGCCCATTGGAACATCCTTGGTAAGCTCATCTATTTCCTTGCATTTACCGCCAAAAATAAATTCCTCGGCACCTAAAATATATGTTCCGTCTGCCCCAAAATTAATTCCCGACCACTTTTTTTCAGAGGAAAAGGCAACGCAGTGGTCTGCCCTTAGCGTTGTATTTTTACCGCAATACCTTTCCTTTACTGCATTTATTGTAGGGTTGCTGTCTTTAGAGCAGTTAGCAAAGGCAATAAGCAAATTTTCAAGATTTTCGTTTGGATTTACCGATTTATAATCTATAACCTCCATACAGCCCTCGGTTATAGTGCCTGTTTTGTCCAAGCACAGCACATCTACTCTTGCAAGGGCTTCTATACAATACATTTCCTGTACAAGCACTTTTCGCCTTGAAAGCCTTATAACGCCTATAGCCATAACCGTACTTGTTAAAAGCATAAGCCCCTCCGGTATCATACCGATTAACGCCGCAACCGACTTTACCACCGCACTGCTTAAATCGGCATAGTCGGTTGCCATAAACTGCCGCCAAAACAGCAGCAAGCCTACAGGTATTATTACAATACTCATTAGCTTTATAATAAAATTCAAAGTATTTAAAATCTGTGAATCTACCTTTTTAACATATTTTGCACCGTTTGAAATGCTTGCGGCATAGTTTTCATCGCCTACCTTTTCGGCGATAACCACACAGCTGCCACTTACCAAAAAGCTGCCGGATATTAAGCGGCTGTCCTTTTCCTTAAACACGGCGTCAGATTCACCGGTAAGCAAAGACTCGTTTACCTCACAGCTGCCCTGTGCAATTATACAGTCTGTAGGCACCTGCTGACCTTGCTTTAGATAAAAAACCTCATCAAGAACTATTTCATTAATTCCTATTTCACATTCCTTACCGTTTCTTACAGCCTTTATTTTTTGCTGATTTACAATAGAAAGCTTGTCGATGGTTCGCTTAGCACGAATTTCCTGAAATGTACCGATAAGCGAGTTGATTATAATAATAACCATAAACAGCATATTCTTGTAAGAGCCAACCAGAAACACTGCCACTGCAAGTATAAAATTCACTAGGTTAAAAATTGTACAAACATTGTCCCTAAGTATAAGCGAAATCGGCTTTGACTTTAGGTTACTTTCCTTGTTAAATTCGCCTCGTTCTATTCTTTCCTTAATCTGGCTGTCAGTTAAACCTGTTTTTATATCAGGCGTATAGCGTTTTACATTCTCTGACATAACAACCTCCTATATATACTCATAGTGATAATTATAGCAGTAGTATTTTTTCAATTCAAGCAATATCAAAAATTTAACAAATTATCTATTTACTTATTACTTATGTATGGTATAATTTTATAGAAAATGACTAGAAGGGTTATTAAGCAGAAAGGATTTGTTATGGAAAAGGAAAAAATCAACCGCATAAACGAGCTGGCAAAAAAGAAAAAATCGCAGGGCTTAACAGAAGCCGAGCAAGCCGAGCAAAACCGCCTGAGGCAGGAATACATAAGTGAATTTAAGGCCAGCCTGACCGGTCAGCTTGACAATATGGTTATAGAAAAGCCGGACGGCACCAAAATTAATGTAAAGAATTTAAAAAAGAAAAACAATTAGGCATTTTAATAAAAAACGGGTACTGTTACAGACAGTACCCAAGCATTTTGTAAAATAGTAAAAGCGTTGCCTGTGCAACGCCCCTACCCGAGAATATATAAGAAGAAAAAATGAGAAAACTAATTGATAATTGCTGTTTTTTATTTCTTTTTGTTTTTTACTGTAGTTATAATATATAATATAATTATGAATAAATTATGAACAAAACGGTTTTTATGTGTAGAACATATACAATAAATCAGTTTGTTTTTTATGCATTTTAACTATCGAGAGGAAGCATATGTAATGGATAACAATTACGCAAAGGAAATGGCACATTTTATTAAGGAATATGACCAATTCATAAGACCTTATAACGACGCTATTAAGCTTGTTAAAATAAGACTTGAAGCACTGGACTCCGATTATGGTCAGCTTCACAGGCACAACCCTATTCATCAAATTATACACAGAGTAAAATCCCTGGACAGTATTATAAAAAAGCTTGCCCTTAGAGGCTACCCTACACAGATTGAATACGCCAAGGAATATTTAACCGACATTGCCGGTGTAAGAGTTATTACCTACTACCAGCAGGATGTTTATGAGGTTGTGCGTGCTTTGAAATCCTGCCTTGATGTTGTAAAGGAAAGCGACTATATACGCAGCCCAAAGGAATCCGGCTACCGCAGCTACCATATGATTGTAGTAGTACCTGTACACTACCTAAAGGGTATAGAATATTACCCTGTAGAGCTGCAAATAAGAACTCTTACTATGGACTGTTGGGCAAGCATTGAGCATCAGCTCCACTACAAAACCCTAAAGGACGAATTCTACGGAGAAATAAGCAAAAAATTTCAGCAGTATTCAGAAGAGCTGAATATGATAAGCCTTAAAATGGAGGCAATATATGCCCAGCAAAACACCAGACTGCCAATGCCTACCGAATTTAAAGAGGACTCTTAATTTTTATAAGCACATTTCTGCTAACCGTTTAAAGCATAAGCCGCAAATTTTCAAAGCACTGTACAGCTCTTTGAAAATTTGCGGCTTTTCACTGCGTTTTTAAGCGGGCTGTTTAATTTCTTTTAGCCCTGTATATTTACAATTATACTACGCTTGCTCTTCTGCATTATCACTGTGAATTGCCACAGGCGAATTCTTTGTGGCAGTACACTCGGGCAGCTTTGGCTTAAAGCTTGGGTCAAGCTTATGTATCTTTAAAAGCTGCTCTGTTGTCATATTAAGATAGCTGTAGTCGATGCCGTCCTCTGTATATTTAACCTCACCTGTTTCAGGATCTGTTCCCTCTGTAAAGGGATCGCCCCAGGTAACATCGGTATAATACCATTCATCGTCCAGCTTGGTTAAATTCCAGCAGTGACTGTTTCCTACTACATAAGCACACTCTATGCCCTGCAAATTCATTAAATACTGATAGGCCTGTGTATACCCACGGCAAACAGCGTCGCCGTTTAACAGTGCTCCTGTAATATTCCAGCAGGCAAGCACCCTGTCGCTTTCCATTTCTGCAAAATTATTGTATCCGGCTGTTGCGTTTTTCTGATTGTATTTAGTGTTGTTGATTATATACTCATAGGTATACAGTGATTTTTCGTAATCGGTTTTCAGCTTTTTAGCTTCCTTTAGAAACTTATCTGTAACGGTTTTCAGCTTGCCCTGCAGCTCCTTAACCCGATCGGCATCGTATTCATAATGGAATTTTACTCTGAATACAAGCTTGCCGTTTATAGTTTCCGCACCGGTATTTTCCTTTGAAAACCAGAAATACTCAGGATAATCATATGTAATGTAATTTAAAAGGTCGTCAAGCTCCTGTGCTGTACATTCACGATTATTCCAGTACAAGCCACTTCTCTGCTGTTTTACAGCTGTACGCAGCTTTTCATAATACAGCTTTTGCTTGTCGGAAAGCTGACTGTAGCAGAACCTGCCCTGTGATTCTGTGTTGTTTATGTCAACATCGCTGTCCTCTATAAAATTCGGCTTTGCTATGTAGCTTTTGCCTGTAGGCCGTTCTGTCGCCTCAGTGGCGGAGCTTACAGTTGTACCTGTGGCATTATTACTGCCGTCACTGCTGCAGCCCGCCGCCGCAATGACGGTAAGTATCAATAAACAACATAGTAAGGTCTTTTTCATAAAACTATCTCCAACAATAACTCTTTTTATTCGTATATAATACAGCCCCGAAGCTGTAAAGTCAACAACGGGGCTGTAAAATATTAATGTTACATTATTCCGGTTTCATGAAGCCTTCCTTCAAGCTTATGGTTTAACAGAATTAACGGTTTTCTCAATACAAGTCCTATTATAAGGGCAATTGGAATATAGGCAGACAGCTGCAGCAAATACAGCCAGTAGTCACAGCCGTGCATACCGCCGATTGCCTCACGCATTGCATTTATTGCACCTGTAAAGGGCAGCAGTGGGTTTAACGCCTGAAAAAACTGTGGAGTAGTTTCTATTGGGAATGTACCGCCTGCACCGGCAATTTGTATAACCAAAAATACAACCGCAATAGCCTTGCCTATTTCTGCAAAGGAAACAACCAGTGTGTAAACAAACAGTGTAAATACAAAGGCTGTATAAGCTCCTGCAAACACAAAGGCTGCAGGGTGCGGACACTGTATTCCCAAAACATATAAATCGCCCAGACAAGCTATTACCGCCTGTACAACGCCTGCGGCAAAGAACAGTAAATATCTGCCAAAATAGCACTGCGTCATTCTTAGCTTTCTTTCCTCGGCGTCAATTATCTGCACCTTTAGCATTGCTATCAAAATTACAGAACCAACCCAAAGGCACAGCACGGTATAGAACGGCGTCATAGCAGAGCCGTAGTTTTCAATAGCGTAAACGCTGTTTGTCTGCAAATCTACCGGCGAAGACAGAAACGCAGCCGTTTCATCGGGATCTCTTGTAATCAGGCTTTTAATTGCATCAATTTCTTCAGAGTCCAAGGCGTCCTCAATATTCTTTAGCAAGCTTTTAATTTTTGTTTGAGCTGTGTCTAAAGTAACGGTTAAGCCGTCAAAGGTATCTGCCGCAGATGTAAGGCTTTTATCCATACTGTTAAGGGTTTTGTCCCAATCAACACCGCCCATAGTAGTTAAAAAGCTGCTAAGGCTATTTAGATTATCGTACAAGCTGTCTGTAAGAGTATCTATCTTTGGAGAAACCTGTACCCTGTAATTAGACTTAATGTCAGAGAACAAGCCTCTCAGCGTAGAAATTCTGTTTTCTATGCTTGCCTGCTTTTCCGCAGCCAGCGTGCCTGCACTGCGTAGTGAAGAAGCGGCGTCATAAAGGTCTGACTGTAAAAGGCTTAAATCACTTATTGCCTCGGTCAGCTTGCTGTCCATCTGCTTTAGCCCCTGTAAATCCGGAAAATAGCCCTCAAGGGTTTGCACTACAGCCAAAATATCGCTGCAATAGGAATTAAGCGTAGCACATTTGTTATAAACCAAATCAACCCTGTCTGCTACGGTGTTGTTGGCAGTGTCTGCAGAAGCTATGGCAGATGAAAAGTCGTTGCTTATTTGCAGCATATCACTTTCAGCCATACTTACAATAGTATCAAGACTTCCGCTTATATCATTTACAAAATTATTTGCGGCTTTTGCTGTGTCTGCTGTGTCAGAGGCAAGCTTTGAAGCATTTGAAAAAGCGTCCTTAGGCACAGCCTCTCTTGCAGTGTCAACCAAGGAGCTTAATGTGGTTGTCAGGGATTTAAAGGTTTTTACATCATTTTTTAGATTGTCCAAATCCTTGTCTACCATTTGTACTGTATCCTTTAAATTATTGACTATGTTTATTACATCTCCGTCAACATCATCTTGAGTATCAATGGCAATATTGCTGAGTGTTGAAGCAACTGTAGAAATAAAGGTTTCATCAATTTGCTGTTGAATAGACGAAGCCACCTTATCTGTAATTTTTGGTGCTATTGCATTCTTCTTTTGATTTACATAGTAGTCTATCTTTGGCTTTGTAATGTCCTTTTTCAGGATACTGGTCATATCCTTTGTAAAATCCTCCGGTATTATTACAGCCGCATAGTAGGTGCCGTCCTCTACTCCTTGCAAGGCTGTGTCTTTGTCTGTAAACTGCCAGTTGATTACATCATTCTTTGTTAAATTATCAATTACCTTGCTGCCAATACTAACATTTACGCCTAAAATATCGGCACCCTTGTCAACATTTGCAACGGCTACCTTTAGATTTTTTGTATTTCCATAAGGGTCCCAGCAGGCATAAATATTTACCCATGCATACAGTGAGGGCAAAATAAGAATACCAACCATAACAATGGCGGCAAAAGGTCTGCTGAAAATCTTCTTAATATCACTTAAAAATACTTTTAAAATCTTTTTCACCAAATCTCCTCCTTAAAGCTCAAAGCATAGAAGCAATATATAATTATTTATTCCCTTGTCACGCTTAACAACATAAGTTTACTTCACAATACAAATAGTGTCAACCAATAAAAAGCAACATTTGTGTAACAAATTTTCCGATATAAATTCAAGCTGTCAAAAAAGCCAGCAAGCAGTTAAAAATAATTAGTTATAACAACAATTCCCCAAAAATATGCTATAAAACATATTTCTCGGGGAATTTAAATATTAAATTTTACAGCCAAAAATATTGCCACAAAGTTCTGCATATGCACACTTGCTGTTGCTTTTTTCACTTTATCTTTTAGGCAGTAATTAAGCCTTTTAAGGTTAGAATACCTAATCTTAGCACCTTTCGCACTGCCCTTTTATAAGGTTAAAATTTTAGTTTTCGGGAAGCTGAAACCTGCAAAACTCACCAAGGTCAAGGTTTACAATATCGTGGCAGGTTTGTCTGCCCCACGGCAAAATAACACGCTCATAATCGCCGTACAAATACCTTAGGTACTTGTCATATTCCTTTGGCACAGGCAGCTTATAGCCCTCGAAATCCCATTCAATAGCCTCATCTAAATAGTATTTAGGGAAGTCGCCCTTATATACATTTCTGCCCATTCCGTCATACAAATATTTATTGTCCTTTCTTCCACGGAACATTTTAAATATTTTATACTGAATCCACTCGGAAACAGGTATTGGGAATATAACCTTAAGTATATTTGCCAAAAATGACTGAACCTTGTGGCCGTTGTCAATTTTTCGCTTATTCCATCTGTTAAATATCATTGAGCGAATAAGCAATGTAAACTGCAAATGCAGCTTTCTGCCCAGCTTTGAATTAGCCGTAGCGTCATGAGCAAAAATATCAAACGCCATACCGTTGTTCATATTGCTGTGAGCCTTTGAGTATTTTGTGGCAAACATAGTATTGTTAAGCCTTATTTTTGCAAAAGGATAATGACAGCCCTTGTCTGTGTCGGAGGTTTGGAGAGAAAGCTCCTTTGGCATTTCGGCAGGTGCTACCTGCAGGAATTTGTCATAATCCTCTCTCAGCATCATAATATCCGCATCGTCATCCCACGGAATAAAGCCATGGTGTCTTATAGCACCAAGCAGTGTTCCGCCGCCTAAGAAATACTTAATGTTATGCTTTTTGCATATTCTGTCTACATCCAGCAAATAGCCCAGCAGCAGGCTTTGTATATTCTTCAGCTTACCGTCGTGGGAGTATTGGTACAAAAACATTTTATCGTCTGCGGCAGACATACTTTCCACCATAAGCTGGATAATCTCGTCCATTGTAATTTCAGGCTCAAAGCCATCCACCGGCAGCTTTTGGCAGTTCATGGCAACACCATAGGACGGGTCCTTTTTAGCGTCAATTAACTGTATTTTGCACTTTTCCGGATAAAGGTCAAAAAGCTTTGCCGCCAACATTCCCGTAGACATAGTACAGTCCTTGCTGACAACATTATACACATTGTTTGGAGCAAGCTTAACCATACTCCAAAACATTGCAGTAAGGAAGTCGTTTATATAGGTAAACGAATACTTTTTAACAGAGCGAACCATTTCAATATCCTCGCCCTTTGCCACAGCTCTGAACAGGTCGTAAAACAGATTTTCGTCAAAGCCTGTTTTTGCACCAAGCATTATGCCCGAACGCAGAATTATATGTGAAAAGCTGTATTTTTTTCCGTAAACAGGCACCAATGCTTCAAGAGTCTGCAAAAGCTCTGCGTCATATCCACTGCCCTTTGTAAGGTCAATACTGCCGTATTCGCCCTCGGAGATTACATATCCTCGGTCAATTTTTCCGTAAACACGGTAGTCAGAGAATAAAATAAATCTGTCAATTTCACACCTGCCGGCAAATTCAAGGCATTTCTCCAACACAGACGCCTCATTAATAAAGCTTTCAGGCAGACCATCGGTTGCCTTGCTGCAGCAGCCTGTGTAAATAAAATAATCCGCCCTATCCTGTACATCGCTTAAATCCTCCAGCAGTCTAAAGGAAAAATCCTCTCGCTTTAAAAGTGCCGGAAAAATACCGTTTAAAGCCGATGTGCTTTTTGCAATAAGAGAAATTCTTATATTCAGCTTATGCAGGTCGTTTAATCCAAAGAAGCAATATAAAACAGCCTTAGAAAAAAAATCCTGACAGCCGGAAATATATACAGTCTTATTTTTAAGTTTTTCAAAAGGGTAGTCATCTTTACTGTGGGCAGCCAAATGGTACGCCCAGTCAAGCTCAAACTGCCCCAGTACTTTACTAAGTTCCATAGCCTCTCCGTATATTAACTATTTTGCAATTCCACAATTTTAACGGCACGCCTGATGCCGTCGGTAAGGTCTACCCTTGCCGTCCAGCCAAGCTCATTAAGCCTTGTGCTGTCAAGAATTTCAGGTGTTGCGTTAATATATGAAATTTCAGGCTCCTTTTCGTCCTCTTTGTTTGCAAAGGACAAAGAAAGATTTCTTTCCGGAAACGCTTCAACAGCTGCTTTCGCAAAGTTTCTGATAGTTACATTAGAATGCTCGGCAGAAATGTTGTATGGATAAATATCCTTTCCGTCAAGCAGAATCTTCAAAAGTGCAGTTGCGGTGTCTGTTACATAGCAGAACGAACGGTAAGGTGCGCCTGCACTTTTAAGCAAAATACTTTGGTTGCGTACAATATTGGCAATAAACTGTGCCCACACTCTGTCGTCATTAAGACTGGACGGGCCGTAAATATAGCTTGGTCTTGCTATTTTTATGCTTAAGCCATATTGCTTGTGAAAAGAGGCACACAGTGTTTCAGAGGCTCTTTTGCCCTGCGCATAGCAGTTTTTGTATGATGTATGGTCAATATAACCAATGTCGGTTTCTTCTATTTTCATTTTGCCGGTGTGCAAAGCACCGTATATTTTCAAGCTGGAAACAAACAGCGTTACAGCACCGCATGCCTTTGCATACTCCAAAACCTTGTAAGTACCTGTAAGGTTAGCGTCTATTGTTCCTACAGGGTCATTCTCAAAGAAATAAGCGCTTGCCTGGCTTGCGGCATGAATAACATAGTCAGCCTTTTCATCGGTTTTAATTTCACTGCACACATCCTGAACCAACAGCGTAATGTCACTTCTGTTTAGTGCGTCGCCAAAACGCTTTTTAGCCTTTTCTCCGTTTCGCACCAGTGCAAGCACCTTAATATTGTCGCCGTAAAGGTCGTTTCTGATTAGCATAGCCATTGTCAGATAGTAGCCTATAAAGCCTGCAGCACCTGTAAGAAGTATTGTTTTATTCTTCATTTTTTCCCAAGGAAGCTCAGCCTCGGCTACCGACAAAATATCATTATATATATACTCATGAATAAGAGTATTAATTTTACAGTCCATATGCCAATTCCTCTCTTGCAAAGTTTTCATATCTTCTGTAGTAATAATAGGCTCTTAAGAATCTCATATCCTCAGGAGTAGTAACCTTGATATTGTCACGGTCGCCAATAAATATCTGAACCTTTTCACCCAGTTCAATAAGCAGCTCAGAGCTGGATATAGGATTTGTTATGCCACGCTTCTCTGCTTCGTCGTGTGCCCACATAATTTTTCTCATTGTGTAGCCCTGCGGTGCCTGTGTTATAAACATTTCTCCCCTTGGTAAGCTGTGGTTACAGGTTTCTCCGTCCTTGCTTTCCAAAACTGAGTCAATGCTCCTGGTAACAGGAACAGCCGTTTCATACTTTTTGGCAGTAGCTATGCAATTTGTAATAAGCTCCTCAGACAGCAGCGGCCTTACACCGTCGCAAATTAAAACAATATCATCGTCATTTTTTGCGTACTCCCGTGCCGCAACAAGTCCGTTATGAATAGAGCCGTGACCGTTTGCACCGCCCGGTACCACCTTCAGCACCTTAGTAATGTTGTACTTCCTTATTTTTTCCCAAAGAGTGTCTATCCAATCTGCCAAGCAAGAGATAACAATGTTGTCTACTTCGGAATGATACTGGAAATTCTCCAATGTTCTTATAATAATTGGCTTTCCGTCGACCTCTAAAAATTGCTTTGGTATTTCAACCGACTTCATTCTGGCACCAACGCCGCCGGCAAATACAACTGCAGTTACCATATATACTTCACTTACCTTTCCACATTTATAAGCCCTATTGTTAGGGCTGTATTTATATATTAAATATTATTTCTTCGCTTTTTTCTTTTTTTCGGCTTCCATTTTCTTGTCAGCCTCATAATGCTCAAAGGCTTCGTTTACAGAGCCGGAAAAAATAATTCTGCCTTTTTTTAAAAAAACTGCCCTTGTACACATTTCTTTTACGCTGTCCTTTGAGTGGCTTACAAAAAGAACTGTTGTACCCTCTTTAATAATTTCGGCAATTCTGTTTTTGCACTTCTTTTTAAATGAAGCGTCACCAACGCTTAAGGCCTCGTCAATAACAAGAATATCAGGATCTATATTAACATTTATTGCAAAGCCCAAACGCATTTTCATACCGCTTGAGTATGTTCTTACAGGCTGGTCAATATACTCCCCCAGCTCTGCAAAATCAACAATTTTAGGCTCGATTTCCTTTATATAAGCATCCTTTAGCCCCAAGGTATAGCCACGCAAAAATATATTTTCTCTGCCTGTCATTTCCAGGGCAAAGCCTGCCGTCAGCTCAAGCAAGGCCGCAACCGTTCCGTTTACCGTAACAACACCGCTGTCGGGAAAAGCAACGCCCGTTATCATTTTCAGCAGTGTAGATTTGCCCGCACCGTTGTCGCCTATAATGCCCACGCTTTCTCCCTCAAAAATCTCAAGGGAAACATCATCAAGTGCCTTATGAAGCTTAACATTTTTAGGCTTAAAAAACAGCGACTTAAACCTTTGTCTGTCATTTTTAAACAACATATATTCCTTTGACACATGGTCAAAGCGTATCATACTTTTATTATCTTCCATATTTGCCACCTATTACAATACATCGGGAATTCTTTTGCGTAAACGGTTATAATTGTACGCACCCAATATAAACACAAGCAGAAATTCACCCAAAAATATTCCAAGCTCTAACGGGTCATTCCATATAAACTGGTCATAAAGAACAGCCTTTCGATAGCTGTTGGCAAAGAAGTTAATAGGGTTAAACAGCATAACCGTATTTAACGCCTTGTTGCCCATATCGTATGAATTGTAAATAACGCCTGACAGCCAGAATATACCCGACATAATAGACATTACCATATTGTCAAAGTCCATACTGAAGGCACCCATAGGTGCAGTGCTCCATGACAGAAACAGGAAGAACAAAAACATAACAGGCAATATTAATAACAGCTGAAAGGCATAAGCACTTAGCCCTACTGCCATTCCCACAATAACAAGCATTATAGCACACAGCAAAAACTGTACATACAGCTTTGAAAGCAGTGTATAGGTCATAATAGTAGAAACAGGGAACGATATTTTGGTTACAAAGTGCCTGTTCACTCTAATTGATTTCATTCCGTGTATTATGCTGTCATTTATAAAAAACCAAGGAATAAAGCCTACCAGCATAAAAATAAATCTGTCAAATACCACCGTTGAGCCGTTTATAATAACATCAACATCGCCTGCCTTTTTAAAGCCGAGTGCAAACGCAAACCAATATACAAACAGTGTAAAGGACGGTTTTACAACAGCCCACATAGGGCCTATTACCGCACCTTTGTATGTTTTTATAAGCTCATTTTTGGCAAGCCTTATTATTTGCCCCCAAAAGCCCTTATGCTCTTTAATAATTTGAAACAAAGTATTACCACCTGTCTAACAAAAAAACTAATATTACCTTTTCTTTTTTATTTTTCACACAAATTCCATAATACATATATTTTAATCTTTTTTCAACAAATGTCAATATTACAACCTACAGATTATGCTTGCGGCAGTCTGTAATTTGTGGTATATCCCTACAACATTTGTTTAGTTATCGAAAAAAAGCACCATTATATTTTACAGCCGCACCTCCACAAGGCTGCTGCTAAAGCTGTTGCTGCCGCAGGCTACACTAACGCAACAGCCGTCTGCCTCGTACTCCTTTAGGTACAGCTCCTCCTCATTATTCAGAATAACAGGTTTGTTGCCGATAAAGCCGATTTCAAAAGAGCTAAGCCCTCCGCCAAGCCCTGTGCCCTTGTATTTAAGGCAGCTTTCCTTAAGAGTCCACAGTCGTATAAATCGGTAGCTTCTCTCCCTTTCATTTTCACCGGCAAGCACATAGCTGTATTCACCCTCAGTAAAAAATCTTTCTGCAATTCTTATGTCGGCAGACTCTATTTTCTCAATGTCACAGCCAATTTCATTTTCAGAAAAGCTGCAAACAGCGTAGGCTCCGCTGTGAGAAATATTAAAATAAATACCCCGTACATTTGTAAAAAAAGGCTTTTCGTTTTTGCCAAGGGCATACTCCATAAACCTTTCACGCAGTCCCAGCTTTTTTAAACAGCTGTCAAGTAATATTCCGGCAGACAGTGAAAGCAGCTTGTCCTTTTCCATTTTCATTCTGTCAATTTTAGACCTTCTGTAGTCGGACATACAGCTGTAGTATTTTTGGAATTTCTCAGCATTGTCTATTTGCAAAGAATTAAATATATAAGTATTGTTCATTGTCACAATTCCTAAAAATACCCAAATAATCACCAAAGCTTACAGAGCAACATACTTAGCCTCTGCAAATTTATGCAATTAAATGGGTATTGTAAAATTAAAATATTTTTATTATTATCTGTTGCGTATAACCGATGTATGCTTTTCACGCAAATATGTAGACTCCAGGTCTGCCAGGTGGAGCTTTACAGCCAGCGGAAATTTTTCGTATGCCTGGCTCATTGAATAGCCGGCGGCATCCTCAAAGCCTCCCATATGCCAGCGTATAGCCATAGCCTCGTCAATTTTAAGCCTCATAAATCTTTCAACTAAAAATACCGACTTTTCGCCGTGTCCGTAAGGGAAAGCGTCCTCTATTTGATAAAACGGCACCTTCTCCCACTGACCTGTTTCGTCATTCTTCACATTTCTTGCAGACACCTTGTAAAAGTTTGCCTTGCAAAGGTCGTGCAAAAGTGCCGACACCGCAAAGCTTTCCACACTGTCGGTTTCCTCGTCAAAATGCTTTTCCATCATAACATTAAAAACACTTACACTGTGCATAACCAGCCCCTGCGGGCAGGCACAGTGGTACTTTGTGCTTGCCGGAGCAGTAAAAAAGTCGGTTTTTCCCATCCAGTCTAAAAGCCTGTCCTTTCCCGGACGATTTACATATTTTTCAAAAAGCTCAAGATATTCCGCCTTATAGTCATGCTCCCCTGACTGTATAATCTCGCTCATAAATGCTCTCCTTACATTAACGACTCATCATAAACCGCACGGCCGCCGCCTACAAACTTAGGGCGTGTTCTGGCTGCAATTATTCTTGCCTCGCCTATTGTACGCTGTTTAAGGGGTACAGGCACAGCCGTTTCCCTT
>FR891331.1:10631-25665 GCA_000435335.1 Clostridium sp. CAG:964 | reverse complement strand
TTTAACCTGTCTACTTGACAGGGGGCATATCACTATGTAGGATGGCTTTTAGTGCATTTTCTTTCGACTAAGATAAAATATCTACTCCGGTTTGAGGTAACACTGCACAACCCTTCCTGAAAGCTCTGTATAATAGTGCATTCCGGTACACCCTAATACTTCACAGCTTGATAGACATACTTGCCGCCTACCACTGTTATTATTGTAATCGGAATATAAAATTATGTCAATTAGAAAAATTGGTTTTGAAAAAATTAGCCCATAAAGCAGAGAAAAAAATAAATTATTGGAAGTACAACTTATGGGACAGCAATAATGATAAAATTATAAATAGCAACATAATTTATATCCAGTTTTTTATTGCGTGGTTGACATTCACTTGCAAGCCTGATACTATAGAAATAAGATAGTTAGGAGTGGTTATATGAATAATAGACAAAGTAATTACCAATATATTCAAAACAATAATTCACCGGCATACAATACCCAAGTTAATAATTCTCAGCAAAATTACCATAGGAATTATCAACCACAACAGTATAGGGTTTGCCCCCGGTGTGGCAATGTTCATTTTGTGTATCGCGACTACTATGTAAATGAACCACCTGTTATAGCAGTCGTGTTTATAATAATATTCATTTTTATCCCAATTATCGGGTGGATTATTGATGGAGTTTTACTTACGGCTGATTATAGCTCACTATATACATTTGCTACTTGCACACAATGTGGATATAGAATTAATGTGCAGAAAGAATATGAAAAATTAGTAAATGAAAATATGAAGAGTTATCAAAAACTACAAAAAGAAAAGTGGGCAGAATATAAAGAAAATTTAAAAATTCAAAGAAAGCAGAAACGCCTCCAAAAACGGGAAATCAGGAATCAAAGAAAACAGACTAAATAGGCAAAATATTAAAAGTAATTATCCTGTTAAAAAGAAAAATCCGGGACAAATTGTCCCGGATTTCCTTTAACAATCAATAGTGCTTCATCTCAACTTTCACTTTCCAAAAGCGAAAATCAGCTAATAATTACAATTAAATATTTTTTTATAAATTACTAGATATTATATTGACATACATGCTATATCGTGTTATTATGTACTTAGACAAAAAAATAAAAACACCCACGGGTGGCTAATTAGCTGCAAACTAACCAACCACCAATCAATTAAGATTTAAAACGAACTATATCTTAATCGACCTTGTGAATGCCTTTTCGCGTATTCTATTATACGCTTTAAGCTATACATTGTCAATACAGCTCGCAAATCTTAAATGATGAAATTTGTGGGCTGTATTGATTTTTTTGCCATAAAGACAACTGAATACCCGAGTAAGATAAGATGTAATACAAAGACTTTCTTAACAGTATCGCCATGACCTGCGAGCGTGCCACCTTAACATTTATTACTAGCACTAACGAATGTTAAGTTGCTACCTAGAAAGTTGGGTAAGAGCAACTCTGATTAACACGCGGCTGAAGCAGCTCCGAAGATGCAAAAGCATCCGACTGTCAGGCGTTAGGTAAAACATCTTTTTTATATCGGCCCCAAAAAAGCAAATCAAAGAAAGGAGTGTCTTTATGTTAAAATACATATTTGAAGATATTCTTCTTGAAAAGATAAAAGAAGATTTATCTTTAAAACTAACCGAGGAAGAACATAAATGCACTTTAGTGGTACACGATGTTATTCCAACTTTTGAAAATTCAAGAGCAACAAACACATACGAAGGCAGTATCTTCGTGGAACGCCTACATCCAATCAACGGTCAAAACAAATATATTGACATAGCTTTTGAAGTGGTTGTTGATTTGAACAATGACAAGAATACAAAGTGTTCTGTCAAAATTGAGTATGAGTACAAGGATTAGAAATCTAAATCTTTTACTACATATATATGCCAACCATCATCTTTTTTCACATTTCTAATATAGCCAAGATCAGTCAATGTTTTCTTGTACTCTTTTATTTTTGTGTAAGCCATATGGTCGGGTTTATCTCCGTAGGCAGCCTTAACCATTGCCGGTAGGCTTGTTATACCGTCGCTTGTTTCCATACAGTCTTTAAAATAATTATAAAGACCTACAAGATACCTGCGATAATTTCCGGTAGGATTCTCCCTTTGTGAGCGGAGATACTCGATCTGTTTAAGTTTCTTTTCCTCTGACATCATAACTATTTTCCCTACTTACTATCAACTATTTAAAACTTTAAAATTTTAAATGGTGCTGGTGACCGGACTTGAACCGGTACGGTATTAACTACCGAGGGATTTTAAGTCCCTTGCGTCTGCCTATTCCGCCACACCAGCAGCTACAATGATGATTATATCATATATAAATTAACTTTGTCAATCAAAAATGAAAATTATTCTTCATTTTTGATTGATAAAATTGACAAAGTTAATTTTGTCTAAATTTATCTCTATTTAGCCTTACATAAGCCTTACAGTTCAAAAGCAAACAAACACAGACGGTAACTTTAATTTGTTAAAATGCTACCGTCTGTGTTGTTTTTTAGCATAAACCGGAATTTACAATTACCGTAACCATATTATACTATAACTATATTTGTCCCGTATATAATTATTTGTTTTTATTCTGGATATATTCGTCAATAGCTGCTGCGGCTGTTTTGCCGGCACCCATAGCAAGAATAACCGTTGCGGCACCTGTTACAGCATCACCGCCGGCGTATACACCCTCACGAGATGTTAAGCCGTTTTCATCAGCAATAATTCCGCCCCACTTCTGTGTTTCAAGGCCCTTTGTAGTTGACTTAATAAGCGGGTTAGGTGATGTACCTATAGACATAATTACGCAGTCAACCTCAAGCTCAAATTCAGAGCCTTCTTTAACTACAGGGCGTCTTCTGCCGGAAGCGTCAGGCTCGCCAAGCTCCATTTCTACGCACTTCATTGCGCCAACCTTGTTTTCTGCGTTTGGCAGAATTTCAACAGGGTTTGTAAGAAGCTTAAAGATAATGCCCTCTTCCTTAGCGTGCTCAACCTCTTCTGCTCTTGCCGGAAGCTCGTCTGCACCTCTTCTGTATACAATGTAAACCTCTTCGGCACCCAAACGCTTTGCACATCTTGCTGCGTCCATAGCAACATTACCGCCGCCTACTACAGCAACCTTCTTGGAGTTTGCAATAGGTGTGGCACTGCCCTCTTTGTATGCTTTCATTAGATTTACTCTTGTAAGGAATTCGTTGGCAGAATATACACCCTTTAGGTTTTCGCCAGGTATATTCATAAATCTAGGCAAGCCGGCACCCGAACCAATATAAACAGATTCAAAGCCGTATTCGTCCATTAGCTCGTCAATAGACAGAATTTTGCCGATAACCATATTTGTTTCAACCTTAACGCCCAAAGCCTTAAGTGTTTCAATTTCCTTTTGAACAATAGCCTTTGGAAGTCTAAATTCAGGAATACCGTAAACAAGCACGCCGCCTGCCAGATGAAGCGCCTCAAATACCGTAACCTCGTAGCCCTTTTTAGCTAAGTCGCCGGCACAGGTTAAGCCCGATGGGCCTGAACCGATAACAGCAACCTTGTGGCCGTTTGACTTTGGCTTTTCTATAACAACATTTTCCTTGCTGTTGTGTGTATCGGCAACAAAACGCTCCAGTCTGCCTATACCTACAGCCTCGCCCTTTATACCACGAACACAGTTCTTTTCGCACTGTGATTCCTGTGGACATACTCTGCCGCATACAGCCGGCAATGAGCTTGATTCTGAAATAATATCATAAGCACCGTCAAAGTCGCCCTGTGCAACCTGGTGAATAAAAGCAGGAATGTCAATATGTACAGGACAGCCGTTTACGCAAGGCTTGTGCTTACAGTTAAGGCAACGCTGTGCCTCGTCAAGTGCCATTTCTTCTGTATAGCCCAGTGCAACCTCAAGAAAGTTTTTATTTCTTACATTTGGTTCCTGTGAAGGCATTTCGTTTTTCTTTAAAGACATATTAGGCATAATTATTTTACCTCCTTATTAAATAGGTTACAAGCTTCGCTGTATGCATGGCGCTCAAATTCCTTGTACATAGAGCCACGCTCAATAGCTTCGTCAAAATCTACCAAATGACCGTCAAAGTCCGGGCCGTCTACGCAGGCAAACTTTGTTTCACCGCCAACTGTAAGTCTACAGCCGCCGCACATACCTGTACCATCTATCATAATAGGGTTCATACTAACAACAGTTTTAATGCCGTACTCCTTTGTAAGCTTACAGACAAACTTCATCATAATAAGCGGGCCGATAGTAATAACCTCGTCGTACTGCTCGCCGCTTTCTATAAGAGCCTTTAGGGCGTCTGTAACTAAGCCCTTTTCGCCGTGGCTGCCGTCATCTGTCATCATCTTCAGTACATCGCTAACCCGGGCAAATTCGTTTTCAAGAATAACAAGGTCTTTATTTCTAAAGCCTACAATACTGTGAACCTCACAGCCAAGGTTGTGCAGCTTTTTAGCTATAGGGTAAGCTATGGCACAGCCAACGCCGCCGCCTACAACAGCAACCTTTTTAAGACCGTCTGTGTGGGAAGCCACACCCAAAGGACCTACAAAGTCGGCAATACACTCGCCTTGCTCTTTGTGGTTCAGCTTTTCGGTTGTAGCACCGACAATTTGGAAAATAATTGTAACAGTGCCCTTTTCTCTGTCAAAATCGGCAACTGTCAGAGGAATACGCTCGCCGTCCCGGTCAACACGCAAAATAATAAACTGGCCCGGCTCTGCCTTTTTGGCAATAAGCGGTGCGTCAATTTCCATTAGCGTAACTGTAGGATTCAGCACTTCTTTTCTTACTATTTTATACATAATAAACTCACCTTTCAAAACCAAAATATGAAAATGATTTTACATTGCCTTTCATTTTACCACAAATAATGTGTAAAATCTAGAGTTTATGTATATAAAGAAATAATAATTTTAATTTTTTGTGGTTATGTTTTAAAAATAAGGGTATTTTTACTAATCTACAGCCTAAATTTTTGGTAACACCATATAATAGTAATGATGTAAACCTCCAAAAATATTACCTGATTTTCTTCGTACTGTGAACATTTAATAAAAAAATGAATATAATAACTAAAGATGAAAGGTGGTATTTTATATGTGTGGAATAGCAGGCTGGCTTGACCGATATACTGACCTAAGCCAAAAACAGCAGGTAATAAACAGTATGTCTGCCACAATGAAAAGCCGTGGCCCCGACCAAGAGGGCGTGTTTTTAAGCAGTGACAATACAGTATGCCTTATGCACAGAAGATTAACGGTTATTGACCCTCAAGGCGGAGCACAGCCGATGACAAAAGAGGATAAACACAGAAAATGCACCCTTGTATACAACGGCGAGCTTTACAATACAAAGGAGCTTACAGAACAGCTTACTCAGGCAGGCTACAGCTTTGACACACATTCAGACACAGAGGCTTTGCTTACGGCATATTTACACTGGGGTGAGGACTGTGTAGATAAGCTGAACGGCATTTTCGCCTTTGCGATATATGAACACACTACGGGAAAGCTGTTTATAGCAAGAGACAGAATAGGCGTAAAGCCGTTTTTCTATTACTACTACAAGGGCGGACTTGTATTTGGCTCGGAGATAAAGGCTCTGCTAAGGTGTCCTAAGGTAAGGCCTGTGGTTGATGAGCAGGGACTAATGGATGTATTTTTTATAGGCCCCGGCAGAAGCTTAGGGCAAGGCATTTTCAAAAATGTAGAGGAGCTTTTGCCCGGTGAATGTGCCTCCTATAAAGACGGTGTGCTGAAAAAGCGTAAATATTTTAAGCTGGTGGCAAAGCCGCATATTCACAGCAAGGACGAAACCATAGAATACACCCGTTTTCTGCTTAAGGACGCCATAACAAGACAGCTGGTTTCGGATGTACCCCTTTGTACATTTTTATCCGGCGGTTTGGATTCCAGCATAATAAGTGCCGTATCGGCCGACTATTACAGGAAAAACGGCAAGGGTATATTAACCACATATTCGGTTGACTACAAGGATAACGAAAAATACTTTAAGAAAAGCCTGTTTCAGCCAAATTCCGACAGCGACTTTATAAAGCTTATAAGTGATTTTGCCGGTACTAACCATAAAAATGTTATACTGGATAACCACAGTCTTTATTATGCACTGTACGATTCCGTAAAAGCCAGAGATTTACCGGCTATGACTGATGTAGACTCTTCGCTTTTGCTGTTCTGCAAGGAGGTAAAAAAGGACTTTACCGTTGCACTTTCGGGAGAATGTGCCGACGAGCTTTTCGGCGGCTACCCATGGTACCACAACAAAGATATTCTCTTTGAGGAAACCTTCCCGTGGTCACGCAGTGTTGACATACGCCGCAGTGTGCTGAAAAAAGGACTTTTGCCAAAGGGCGAGGAATATGTACGGGAGAGGTACCTGTCAACCGTTAGGAATGTTGATAAGCTGCCAAGCGACAGCAAGCTGGAAGCCCGTATGCGAGAAATGTTTGTGCTGAACTTTAACTGGTTTATGCAGGGCCTGCTTGACCGCAAAGACAGGTGCAGTATGTACAGCGGACTTGAGGTAAGAGTGCCTTTCTGCGACTACCGACTTGTAGAGTACGCCTATAATATGCCGTGGAGTCTAAAGGCACTAAACGGCAGAGAAAAGGGTATAATTCGTACAGCTGTAGACGGTATACTTCCAAAGGAAATAGTATGGCGAAAGAAAAGCCCATACCCAAAGACCCACAATCCTGTTTACTTTAGGCTGGTGGCCGATGCAATGAAAAAGCAGTTAAAAGCCAAAAGCCCTATAACCTGCTTCCTAGATGAAAACGCAGTAAATAATATAATAGAAAACCCTGAGAAAATAAGCTCTCCTTGGTATGGCCAGCTAATGCGTGCACCGCAAATATTGGCATATTTACTGCAAATAGATTTTTGGATGCAGTACTACAATGTTGAGATTGAGGGAGTATAGCAGAACGCCGACTGATTGTGACAGATCAGCCGGCGTTTTTTCAGTATTTATTCAACAGTAAATTTACTCTCAACAATCTTATCTATTATCTCTTCTGTTGTTTTTTCAGTATTTATTCAACAGTAAATTTACTCCTCAAAGTCCCGCAGACAATATTCAACAAAGCCGGGATTAAGGTACTCTCCGTTTGCATCTATATTTACCGCAGCTATCCCCTCATAGTAGTTTTTAGTATGTATTATTATAGGCAATTCCGAGCCGAATTTTTTCTTCAATATGCCGCACTTGTGTATTTCCCTTACAGCACAGACAATTTTTTTAACCAGCTCCTCCACAGTGTTTTCTTCGGTAAGCTTTTCCTGCTTTATCCAGTACTTAATAAGTCCGTCCGTAATGTCGTCCTCACCAAAGCAAAAGGTTTCGTTTTGAAGCCAAAAGTTATAATTCCACCTAATTGTTTCGTTGTCAATGTCATAGCACTGCTCGTGCTTATACTGGCTTTCTGTATTATACCCAAAGTGCAGGCGTACATCCTTTTGGTTGTCAAGGTCAAAGTCTACAAAAAAGGATACCACATATATGTCCCTGTCGTTCCAGTGTAAAATTTCCCGTGCAAACGCAAGCCAAATTTCGTTTTCAATATTAATTACATATTGAGGCTTACTGCTTTTTGTGTTGCCAATGTTTAGTATTTTTTCTGCAATACCCATATTATCACCAATTAAAATTATGTTTGATAGCTCTGTACCTATAATACCATAAGCTGTATAATTTTTAAACAGCCTTTACACAGCACCCGAATATTCCATTTTTTATTATGTCCTGCTTTAACAAACTGTTGTTGCTGTGCATACATACTGCCCACTCTTTAAAAGCTGCAGCCCTAAACCACAAAAAGCAGGCAGAACATTAGCTGAACTGCCTGCATACTTTTTATTCTTCCATTTGCTTACCTAAAAATGATGATGCACTTTGTGCCAGCTTTAGGTCTGACTCTGTAGGTGTTGTTTTTTCGTCTGAACACAACATAACCACACTGCCGGTAACATCACCGGCGGCTATAATAGGGTACACAAGCATAGCCCTTGACTCTACCCCCTCTACAGGCTGTAGGTTAAACCTTTCTTCACCCGAATTGTAGCTTTGGCGGTTTTCCATAAGCTCCTCTACGGCAGAGGTAATTCTTCTTTCTAAAAACTCTCTTTTAGATACTCCCGACGCCGCCACAATATGGTCACGGTCGCTTATAAGCGTTGCCGTACCTCCTACCTTACTTATAACATCGGCATAAGCAGCGGCAAAGCTGCTTAGCTCCCCTACAGGCGAGTATTTTTTAAAAATAACCTCCCCGTCTGTATCGGTGTATATTTCCAGCGGGTCGCCCTCACGAATACGCAGTGTGCGTCGTATTTCCTTTGGTATTACTATTCTTCCCAAGTCATCTATTCTTCTGACAATTCCTGTTGCTTTCATAAGCCAATATCCTCCGGTAAAATTCATATATAAATTTTTCGTATAAAATTACTTTAGTTACTAAGTGCCAGTGATTTTATCTCTATGTGATGTTATTATGTGGAAGGATTCGGAGAATATACAAAAAATTCTTTGCAAATACAGTGTGCAGCTGCAAAAAAATTAAAAGCACGCACAGGCTGTGCCGAATTGTGTTTAAAATTAAATTTTAAAAATATGTTTTTCGCCTATTTTAATTGCCTTTGCATTGCTGTTATGTCCAATATCGGGTGTTTTTATAATGGGAATACTTTCGCCGGCATACAGCTTAACCAGCTCCTCCATATTAGGTTTACAATTATTTTCCTCCATTTTTGTAAATGTGCCAAGCAATATACCGTTTACCTTTTTAAACGCACCCAACTGCTTTAGCTGTGACAGATAGGTTACCATTTGCGGCACCTGACCGCCCAGTCCCTCCAAAAGCAGGATTTTACCCTCTAGGCTTGGGAAGTATTTTGTTCCGGCCAGCTTTAAGAAGCAGCGTATATTTCCGCCTACAACAACACCCTCTGTATAGCTGCCCTGAATAAAGCTATATGATATATTAAAAAGCTCATCTCTATTTAAATAACGCCGCTGCTGAAGCTTGCCATACTCTGAAACTATGTTCCTTATTTGGTATAAAACACTGCTTTTTCCTGTAGCTGTGTACAGTGCGTTAATTACCGTTGTAAGGTCGCTGTAGCCCCAAAAGGTCGCTTTGCTTTTAGCAATTTTGTTATAGTCAAGGAGATCAAGCACCTGGTTTGCCATATCTCCGCCGGACACATCATATATTTCTTCCGTTTCGTTATCCGAAAACAGCTTCATAAGCTGGCAGGCTCTTTGTTCACCACTGCCGGAAAAAGGACCGTCCTTTTCAAAAATACAGCTGCTTTCCTTTACATTACAGCCAAAGTCCTGCAATGTTTGTATAAGCCGCCGATAATTTGGGGCGGATTCTTTTTTCAGCCCGTTTGAACAAGCTGTAATTCCTACATTTTTCATAACAAAATCTCCCGATAGCTTTCTGTAGTATAGACCACAGTCCCTGCCGAGCAATACGACAGGGACTGTGGGGAGGCAATAACTAAATGTGTTTAGTGCTTTTGCATCGCCTAATTGCAGCAATTAAAATGCTGCTGTAGAATTAATCAACTAAGTAAATATCCTGCATACATTTTGGCAGCATATCTATAATATCTGTAGACAGCATACCCATACTGCCAAATTTCTCTCTTGCAAGGTCGCCTGCATAGCCGTGGCAGTACACACCGCTTACGGCGGCGTTAAAAGGCGAAACACCTTGGGAAATTAAACTGCCTATAATACCGGCAAGAACATCGCCGCAGCCTGCTTTTGCCATACCGTTGTTGCCGGTAGGGTTTACCACAGACCTGCCGTTAGGGTGTGCAACAACAGTGTAGGCACCCTTAAGCACCACAATTACATTGTATCTTTTGGCAAATTCCGTTGCAACGGTCAGCCTGTTGTTCTGTATCATTGGTACATTAGTTTCAAGCAGTCTTGCCATTTCCCCGGGATGAGGCGTAATTATGGTTTGTGACTTTGCTTCCTTTAGTATGTCTATATTGTCGGATATAACATTTAATGCGTCAGCGTCCAGCACTACAGGTACAGTGCTGTTGTGTATAATATATTCTGTAATTTCCTTAGACTTAGTTGTTGTGCCGAGCCCACAACCTGCTACAACAGCTTTTGTTTTTTCCATACTCTTTTTCAGCATATCAATAGTGTCGGTGCCGGTGTACGGAAAGAACACAGCCTGAGGAATGTTATTTGCCAATATCGGGTACAAGTTAGACGGCAAAATACTTTTTACCAAGCCTGTACCACTTCGCAGTGCAGCCTGAATACACATTTGTGCGGCACCCATCATACCGTAGCTGCCACAGGCAACCGTAAGTGTGCCGGTAGTGCCCTTGTTGGCGGACACCTCTTTTTTAGGCAAAAAGCTTCTTAAGCGGCTGCCGTCAATAGTTTCTGTAAGATACGGACTGTCATATATAACGCCCTTATTTATACCTACCTGTGCCACAACAGTTTTTCCGCAGTAATCCATAGCCGGATACAGCACATGGCACGGCTTCAGCGTTGAAAACGAAAGTGTCAGCTCTGCCCTAAAGGCTGTGTTTCCTACCGTGCCGGTGTCACCGTTTACACCGCTTGGAATATCCACACTCAGCACCCTGCTGTGGGTACTGTTTACAAGGTCGGCAATTATTCTTATATTGTCGCTTAAACCGCCCTTAAAGCCAATGCCGTATATTGCGTCAATAACATAGTCGGCGGTTGAAATAATATCCTTTACCCTTTGGCTGTACTCCCATATGCGTACAATTTCTACCCCGCCGCTTTCCGCCTGCTCCATAGCCTGCATACTGTCTTCTGTGCGAGGCTCGCCGTCAACTAAAAGTGCATAGGCCCTTATTCCCTGTGAACACAAGTATTGTGCGGCAATAAAGCCGTCACCGCCGTTGTTTCCTTTTCCGCACAGCACAGCAACAGTACTGCGTGAATTTGCCTTCATTTGTGAAATAAGAGTTTTGCCAACCTGTACGCCGGCGTTATTCATAAGCTGAAAATATGTAGAGCCTCTTTCTATTTGATTCCTTTCTAAGGCTCTTGTTTGCTCACAGGTTAATATTTTCATACAACTAACCTCCTTGAAAATTTAATATAAACCGTAATACACCACTATAAGCCAATGCGCTATATTAACGCTTATTTTTGTGATGCAGCCTTAAGCATTTCAATTTTTACCTCCGGCTTTAGGTGCTTTTTGATTTCGTTAAGCACCTTTTCATTTGGTGCAAATACAACCATTATTCTGCCGTAATTTTTAGTTTGCACAATAAAGCGGTGTTGGCTTGGGTCGTCTTCGTATGTTCCCAAATAAAACACCTTGTTGCATTTTTTGGCGTTTAAGCGGTTTTCTGTTATTTTGTCAAAGCCCTCAATTTTTTTAATATCAATGCTGAGAACCTCTTTGCGTCTGCGCTTAGCCATAACCTTGTCAATTTGAAGATTGTTGTTTGTTACGGTGTATTCGTACTCTACACGCCTGCCGGAAATAACATACCAGCAAAAGTAAATGTCAAATACCGCTATGAAAAATCCTACAACCATAAGGTAGGCGTTTACCATCAAGCCAAAAAGCACGCCCAGCGATAAAATTGCGAAAATACTTAAAATCATAACCACCTTAATTAAAAAATCTCGGTAATCCTGCTTGTGCTCTACAAGCTGTTCAATATAAGAATCCATAATATTACTCCTGTCAAATCTATTGTATTTAACAATATTCTAACATTTAAAATTAACTAAATCAAGCATTAATAACAAAAGTTTATGTAATATTCACATTCCCATTTGTAAATAACAAACAGTTTTTATTAGGCACAGGGCTAACCCTGACTAAAAAGCAAAAAGCTGTCTGTGAAATAAGCTTAGTTTGTGTTAATAATGCATATTGCATTTAGCTTTTGCATATGATATAATTGTTACGAGTTATAAAGGTTGTTCCAACTTGGAAACAAATGACCCCCAAAGAAGTACCAGTTCTTTGGGGGCTTTTCTTTACATTGGTGCGTATTTTAAAATTCGCCATAAAAGTCGGCAAATACCCCTTGAAAAAATTTAATATGAATGTTATATTATTATCAAAGTAAATTCCCGTTTTAAACACTATGACAAAGCAAAGTAGTACGCTGCTTTTTTTGCTTTAGAGAGGGCGGCCTTGGCTGTAAGCCGTCTGCAATGGCATTGTATGAATTTCACTTTTGAGTGGCTGCCCTGAACCTACACTAGGGGCAGACGGCTGACACCGTTAAAGGTTACAGGAGTGTTTGCTTCCCGGCAAAAATTTGGGTGGTACCACGGAGCTTTTTATGTTTATGCTTCGCCCCAAGGCTTTGCGGGGATTTTTTATTTTATGGAGGTAACGATGGACGACAAAATTCTTAAATTAAAACAAGACCTTGAAAATGAGCTTGGAAAAATCCATAACCTTGTAGAGCTTGACAAGGTAAGGGTTTCTTATCTGGGAAAAAAGGGCAGCGTTACAGGACTGCTAAAGGCTATGAAGGACCTTTCAAATGAAGAAAGAAAAGACTTTGGCAAAAGAGTAAACGACCTAAAGGGTGCTGTTGCAAAAAGTATAGAAGAAAAAACAGCCGAGCTAAAGGAAAAAGAAATTCAGATGGAAATTGCGGCAATGCCTAAAATAGATGTTACTACACCGGCTGACCTGCAAAGAGGCTCATACCACCCTATTACACTGGTACAAAGACAGTGCGAAGAAATCTTCCGTACTATGGGCTTTACGGTTGAGGACTATTCGGAGGTTGTAACAGACTACGAGTGCTTTGAGTCTCTTAACATACCAAAGCACCACCCTGCCCGTGATATGCAGGATACATACTATCTTGAAAACGGTCAGCTTCTAAAGTCGCAGACCTCTGCCGCACAGAATGCTATTCTTAAAAAGTACGGCAAGAATTTAATTGAAAATAATGTTCCTATTAAGGCTATATTTCCGGGCAGATGCTTTAGAAACGAAGCTACAGACGCCTGCCACGAAAACACCTTTTTCCAAATGGAGGGTGTAATGGTTGACAAGGACATAAGCATTTCCAACCTTATTTACTTTATGAAAACCATGCTTTCAGAGGTTTTCCAAAAGGATATTAAGGTGCGGCTTCGTCCGGGCTTTTTCCCATTTGTGGAGCCGGGCTTTGAGCTTGACATAAGCTGCTTAATTTGCGGCGGCGACGGCTGTGCCTCCTGTAAGCACAGCGGCTGGCTGGAGCTTTGCCCTTGCGGTATGATTCACCCTGAGGTTCTTAAAGAGGGCGGCATAGACCCTGAAAAGTACACAGGCTTTGCTTTTGGACTGGGCTTAACAAGACTTGCTATGATGAAGTACGGCGTTAAGGATATTCGAGATTTAAACAGCGGCAATCTAAAGAGCTTGTCACAGTTTACCGACGATAAGTAAGAGAGGGGATTTTAAAATGTTTTTATCAATGAACTGGATTCAGGACTTTGTTGACCTTAGCGGTCTTGACAAGGTTAAGCTAATACATCAATTCTCACTTTCTACTGCCGAGGTTGAAAACGATATTTTCTTTAAGGGTTCTGACCTAAGCGGCGTAGTAGTAGCTGAGGTTAAGTCTATAGAAAATCATCCGGATTCCAAAAAGCTGCACCTGCTCAAGGTTGATATTGGCGAAAGCGAGCTTACCGATGTTGTATGCGGTGCAAAAAATGTAAGACTTGGTATGAAAACAGCCTTTGCAAAGGTTGGCGCAAGACTGGGTGAGATTGAAATTGCCCCACGCCCACTTGCCGGCATTATGTCATACGGTATGTGCTGTTCTGAGGCTGAAATCGGCATTTCGGAAGACAACTCCGGCATTATGGATATTACAGAAGATGTTGCAAACGGTACAGACATTAAAAAGCTGTACGATATTGACGATATAGTATTTGAAGTAGACAACAAATCCCTTACAAACCGCCCTGACCTGTGGGGACACTACGGCATCGCAAGAGAGTTTGCCGCACTGGCTAACAGACCTTTAAAGCCGCTTGACATCGACGATTTGTCACAGTACAGCAGTCTGCCTAAAATAGATATGAAAATAGAGGACAAGCTTTGCCAAAGGTACTCTTGTCTGCAGGTTGAAAACATAAGCAGAAATGTAAGCCCTGTTAATTTAAGAATAAGACTGCACTACTGCGGTATGCGTGGCATAAACTTCTTGGCAGACCTTACAAACTACCTAATGCTTGAAATAGGACAGCCAATGCACGCCTTTGACTCACGCAAGGTAGGTAAAATAAGAATAAAGCGTTTTGACAAGCCGTTTACTTTCCAAACACTTGACGGCGTAGACAGAAACATAGACGAAAACACCCTTATGATATGCAACGACAACACACCTGTTGCCATTGCCGGTATAATGGGCGGACTTGATTCTGAAATTGTAGACGATACAACCACACTTACACTTGAGTCTGCTACCTTTGACCCTGTATCTATCAGAAAGTCTACAGTAAGGCTTTCACACAGAACAGACGCTTCAATGAGATACGAAAAGTCACTTGACCCTGAAATGACAGTTACAGCCATAGCAAGGTTTGTTTACCTGCTGAAAAAATATGACAGCGGCATTAATGTAGTATCATCGCTGACTGACGAATATGCCTACCACTACGACACTGTTACACTGACCTTTGACAAGGCTTTTGTAAACAGATATACAGGCATTGAAATCAGCAATGAGAGAATTGTAGACACATTGACCTCACTTGGCTTTAAAGCAGACCTAAAGGGCGACAGCTTTACAGTAGAGGTACCGTCATGGAGAGCCACAAAAGATGTTACCATAAAAGCCGACATTATTGAGGAAATTACAAGAATTTACGGATATGACAACTTTGAAATACACACAACACGCACACCTCTTTACCCTATTAGAATGGACGCTGTGAAGAGTGACGAAGAAAAAATAAAGGATATTCTTGTTAAGAGATACTCCCT
>FR891331.1:0-10605 GCA_000435335.1 Clostridium sp. CAG:964 | reverse complement strand
CCTACACGAGGTGCACTCTTATGTGTGGGCATACAATGACGAGCAAAAGGCACTTGGTATTCCTGTAGAGGAAAATGTTAAGCTTGCCAACGCAACAAACCCTAACATTGAAACCATAAGAAAATCAATGATTCCTACACAGCTGTGCCAGGTAAAGTCAAACACCGGCTTTGCTCCTGACTTTGGTATTTTTGAAATTGGCAGAGTTGTTGACGGATTAAACAGCGACAATAAATGTAATGAAAAGAAAATGCTTGCAATAACCCTGTTTAGCAAAACAAAGAATATAAGAGAGCTTTATATAGGTCTGCGTGATATGCTTGCTGTAATTGCAGACGACCTAAAGCACAAGGAGCTTACCTTTGAAGAAACAGCGGCTGTTCACAGCTATGAGCACCCTGTAAACCTAAACAAGATTATTCTTGACGGTACAACAATAGGTACTATGGCTATTGCCCACCCTGTAGTAAGCAAAAAAATAGACAAAAAAGCAAATATTGTTTTTGCCGAAATAGATGTAAATAAGCTTGCTTCTGTAAGCAGTGCCGGTATTACCTACAGCGAGCCGTCTAAATTCCCTACTATGACATACGACCTAAGCCTGATTTTGAGCAAAGATATGTACTTTGGAAAGCTAAAGCAGTGCTGGACAAGCGTTGACTGTGACATTCTGAAAAACACAAAAATTGTTGACACCTATGACACAGAGCTTATCCACAGTATTACAGTAAGGTTTGAATTTTCTTCAAACGAAAGAACCCTTTCTATGGAGGAGGTTCAGGCTGTAATGGACAAGGTAATGGAAAACCTTAAAAATGCAGGAGTAAAGCTTAGAGCATAATGCCATCTGTTGCATAATTCGTCCTTTTGCGGTGTTAAGTTATGTGTAAATTAACAGTTTCATAACTTTTCGGCTGTTGACAGTAGTCATTTGCTGTGCTAATATTTAACTATGGTATATATTAGCTGTAAGCTATATTAAATTTAAACGGAGGTGTTTTTGTATGGACAAGACGATGGTTTTTTCACTGGGCAATGACAAAGAGGAATCATTTAGGAAAAACCTAAAAATCGTGTATGACGCTTTAAAGGAAAAGGGCTACAACCCTATTAACCAAATGGTAGGCTATATTCTTTCGGAAGACCCTACATACATCACTACCCACAAAAACGCCAGAGCGATTATCAGCAAAATGGAGCGAGATGAAATTTTAGAGGTTTTGCTAAAGTCTTACCTAAACAAATAAAAGCGTTAAGCAAAATGCTACAGCTGACAGGCTGTTTAAAAGGGATATTCCATACTGTTTGGAGTATCTCTTTTTTCTTTGTAATTTTTCAGCTGCAAGGTTGTATCAGCCCCATTAATTACATAAAATATATAAATTTAATAGTCTTATTTCTTGGTAGGAGTTTAGCATAAAAATAAAAGGGTATTTACTGTTGATTTGTAGGCATAAATATAGACTTGAGAAAATATGTGTGATAAAATGTAAACATATGTGCAAATCTTTAAATGCATTTGAAAGGATATGATACCAAATGAATATTGTTGTGCTTGCAGGCGGTATAAGCAGTGAAAGAGATGTTTCAATAATTACAGGCAAAAAAGTAGCCGAGGCTTTAAGAGCAAAAGGCCACAAGATTTGCCTGCTGGATGTTTATATGGGTTACGAGGGTAACGACCTTGAAAACATATTTGATGTTGACTATGATTTTACTAAGAATATACAGGGTGTAGGCGAATGCGCACCGGACATTGAAAGGGTTAAGGCCGGCAGAAAAACTAAAAATCCTGATTGCTATTTTGGCAACAATGTTATTGATATTTGCAGCAGAGCAGATATAGTTTTTATGGCACTGCATGGCGATGTAGGAGAAAACGGTCAGTTACAGGCAGCCTTTGACATGTTGGGCATTAAGTACACCGGCGCAGGCTACATAGGCAGCGCATTGGCTATGAATAAAAGCCTTTCTAAAAAAATGTTTTTAACAAGCGGTATTCCTACTCCACAGGGCAAGCTTTACACTTCAAAAAGCAACTACGACAACTGGAACAGCTTTCCTTGCGTAGTAAAGCCTTGCTCAGGCGGCTCCAGTGTGGGTGTTGCCATACCGCAGAACAGAGCTGAATTTGAAAAAGCAATGACAGACGCCTTTTCGTATGAGGACGAGGTTTTGGTTGAAGAGTATGTAAAGGGGCGAGAGTTTTCTATTGGCGTAGTAGCCGGCAGAGCACTGCCTATTATTGAAATATGTCCCAAAGAGGGCTTCTATGATTATAAAAATAAATATCAGGCAGGACTTACAGACGACATTTGCCCTGCTCCGTTGCCTGAGGATATTACCTTTGCAATGCAGAGTATGGCGGTAAAGGCTGCAAACACTTTAATGCTGGAGGCATATTCAAGAATTGACTTCCTGCTGGACGGCAATAATCAAATGTACTGCCTAGAGGCAAACACATTGCCGGGTATGACGCCTACAAGCCTTCTGCCGCAGGAGGCACTTGCAGAGGGTATAGCGTATGCTGATTTGGTAGAACAGCTGATACAAGAATCATTGAAAAAATACAACAAGGTGAGCTGAATGAAAAAACTAACTTTACAGGAGATTGCAAATGCCTGTGGCGGCACACTTACCCAACCGCAATACGCCAACAAAACAATAACGGCAATAACTACCGACAGCCGAAGGGCGGCAGACAACACCTTGTTTATTCCGCTAAAGGGTGAACGGGCTGACGGTCATGACTTTATTTTACAAACCTTTCAGTCCGGTGCCGTATGCAGCTTGTCTGAAAAGGAGATAGACACAGAAAATCCTGTTATTATGGTTGAATCCTGCTACCAGGCTATAAAGGATATTGCAGAATATTACCGTTCCCTGTTTAATATTCCTGTAATAGGCATTACAGGAAGTGTGGGTAAAACCAGCACAAAGGAAATGATAGCGTCGGTGCTTAGCCAAAGCTACAATGTACACAAAACACAGGGCAATTTTAATAACGAGCTTGGCGTGCCTCTTACTATTTTTGGTTTAGAGGAGGAGCATCAGGCTGCTGTTGTTGAAATGGGTATAAGCGACTTTGGCGAAATGACAAGACTAAGTAAAATTGTAAAGCCTACAATTTCTGTTATAACCAACATAGGTGACTGCCACCTTGAAAATTTAGGCGACAGAAACGGCGTGCTAAAGGCAAAAACAGAAATGTTTAAATACCTGGCTAAGGACGGCAGGGTGTTTTTAAACGGTGATGACAGCCACCTCTCAGCCGTAACTGCTGTAAACGGCAGCAGCCCTGTGTTTTACGGTATAAACAAGGGCAACAATACATATTACAGCGAAAATATTAATAACATGGGAATTAAAGGTATAAGCTGTACACTATGTACACCAACGAACAGGCTTGAGGTTACTATACCGGCTATAGGAACATATATGGTGTCCAATGCTCTTGTAGCTGTTGCAATAGGTGAATATTTAGGTATGGAGCCTGCACAGATTAAGAAAGGCGTAGAAAGCTACAAAACAGTAGGCAGTCGTGACGGTGTAATAGAAACAGAATATATCACTGTTATTGACGACTGCTACAATGCCAACCCTGTTTCGGTTAAGGGCGGCATTGATACTCTTACGAATTTCAGCGGCAGAACCGTATGCATTTTAGGCGATATGAAGGAACTGGGTGCAAACAGCAGACAGCTTCATTGCGATACGGGAAAATACGCCAAAGACAAGGGTGTAGATGTGTTGGTGGCAGTGGGTAACGACGCTGTTGATATTGCAGAGGGTGCAAAGGGCGGCAATACAGCTGTTTATTACTTTGAAAATGTGGCAGAAGCCATTGACAGCCTAAAAAGCATAATAAAAAGGAACGACACTGTTTTGGTTAAGGCATCAAGAGCAATGCGTTTAGAGCAGGTTGTGAATGCTCTAAAGGAGCTGAAAGTCTAGGGCTTTTCCGAAAATAAAAAATTCATAACAAATATTATTTCCTTGTGGGTTTATGCACCTAAACTATGAGGTGATAATATTTACAGGCACCAATATTTATAAATACAGTATTATTTATTACTATAAGTTAAAACTCCTCCCGACATAACAGGCAAGCAAAAGCAATTGCCGTTATATCGGGAGGGTTTTCTGTTATAAAGCCTTATATCAGCTTTTGTCTCTTTGCTTGGTTATAAGTGCAAAAAGGCATCCAAAAACTATTGCAGAGGCTATTCCTGCCGCCGCAGCTGTAACACCGCCTGTTATTATACCCAAAGCGTCATCGCTTGCTATTGCTTTCTTTACGCCCTCTGCCATAGTATAGCCAAAGCCGCTTAGCGGTACTGAAGCACCGGCACCGGCAAAATCTACAATAGGCTTGTAAACGCCTATTGCTGTCAGCACAACACCCAGCACTACAAAGCTTACGAGTATTCTTGCAGGAGTCAATTTTGTTTTATCGATAAGTATCTGACCAATTACACATATTAGCCCGCCTACCCAAAAGGCGTTAATATAATCCATTAACATAAGGTTTACCTCTCTTTTATCATCTGTTTTTAGTCTTTGCTGCCAATGTAGAAATATACAAAACGGAAATATAAAATATAACTCCACTATGTTTATTGTTGCTGTAGCAAATAAAAGTTGTTGTGTGCTATAATGTGCCTGTAATTAATTTCGATAACTAGAGGGATTTTTATGAATTTTTTAGAAAGGTTAAAAAGTGAAGAGGAATTTTGCATAGAACATAATATGGAATCCGTTGAAATTCAGAAAAAATCAAAAATGCTGTGTTATAAATATAATATGTGTCCCCCTGATGATACCCAAAAGAAAGCAGAAATTTTAGGTGAGCTTCTTGGCGATTATAACGAGAATGTATTTATTGAACCGTCATTTAGGTACGATTATGGCTTTAATATTCACTTCAGCGGTATGGCCTTTATTAATTATAACTGTGTAATTCTTGACACATCACCTGTACATATTGGAAACGAAGTATTTATAGGCCCGGGAGTATGCATAGCCTGTGCAGGCCACGGTATGCACCCACAACAAAGAGCGGTTATAGAAACCTCAAAGCCTATAAATATTAAAGACAGAGTTTGGATAGGTGCTAACTCAACAGTATGCAGTGGTGTAACCATAGGCGAGGGCAGTATAATAGGTGCCGGTAGTGTAGTAAACAAGGATATACCGGCCGGCGTGGTTGCTGCAGGCAGTCCGTGCAGGGTTATACGCAAAATAACCGACAAAGATATGGTTATTTTAGACTAAGTATAGGTTTTCCTGTATTACCTATAAATATTTTAACCTATTTTCTTGCTGAAATTTAAGTTGTATGCTATTATTTAGGGTGAGTAGTATTCTTGCAGAAACTGCATCAGACAGATATGTTGTCACATTTTAACGGAGGTGATGGCATGAAAATTGGTATAATAGGTGCCGGCAGGGCGGGATGCTCTATCGGCAAATATATTACTGTTAATTCTGACCTTGACACCCTTACGGGCTTTTATAACAGAAGTCACCAAAAGGCAGTTGAGGCAGCCGATTTTTGTAACACCACAGCGTTTGATACGCTGGAGGAACTGGTAAGTGCAAGCAATACCCTTTTTATAACTGTAAATGACAGTCAAATAAAAAATGTATGGGATTGCATTGACAAAAACTCATTAGAAAACAAGATAATTTGTCATTTTAGTGGCTCAATATCTTCTGATGTTTTTGCAGACGCAGAAAGCTACGGTGCATATGTAGGCAGTGTTCACCCTGTATATGCCTTTAATAATAGGTTTGACTCTTATAAAAATATGAACGGTATTGTATTTACAATAGAGGGTCACCCTATATTTCTTGACAAAATTTCAGAGCTTTTCAGCTATAACGGCAACAGAGTGTGCTTTATTAACAAAAATAAAAAGCCGCTGTACCATGCTGCGGCGTCAATGGCAAGCAACCACTTGCTGGGCTTGCTGAATATGTCTGTTGAAATTTTGCAGGAGTGTGGTTTTTCAAAGAAAGAGGCCTATCGGTTCTTGAAGCCTCTTATGCTTAGCAATCTTAACAGTGCCTTTGACACAGATGTAGAGAGTGCCCTTACAGGCCCTATAGAGCGTGGCGACCTAGATACGGTTATTCACCACCTGGAGGTACTGGACGATCACCAAAAGGCTATATATAAGGCATTGGGATTGGAAATACTGGATATAGCACAAAGAAAAAACTACAACAAGGCAGATGTGCAAAAATATTCACAGGTTAAAAAGGAGCTTTTAAAGTGAAAAATACAATAATAACCTTTAAACAAAGCAAACAGCAGGGAAGAAAAATAAGCATGCTTACGGCATACGATTATTCTACGGCAAAGCTTATGGACGAAGCAGGTATTAACGCCATTTTGGTAGGCGACTCTCTTGGAAATGTTGTGCTTGGCTATGAGGATACTCTGTCGGTAACTATGGAGGATATGATTCACCACGGTGCGGCTGTAGCACGAGGGGCAAAAAACGCAATGGTAGTTGTGGATATGCCCTTTATGTCGTACCAAGCCTCGGTATACGACGCTGTTGTAAATGCAGGCAGGCTTATGAAGGAAGGCAGAGCGTCGGCTGTAAAGCTGGAGGGCGGCAAGGAGGTTTGCCCACAGGTAAAGGCTGTTACAGAGGCCGGTATTCCTGTTATGGGGCACCTAGGACTTACACCGCAGAGCATAAATGCATTAGGCGGTCACAGAGTACAGGGCAAAACACAGCAGGCGGCACAAAAGCTGTTGGACGACGCAAGAGCATTGCAGGAGGCAGGAGCCTTTGCGGTGGTGCTTGAATGTGTACCGGAAAGGCTTGCAGATAAGGTTACTAAAGAGCTTGAAATTCCCACCATAGGTATAGGTGCGGGCTCAGGCTGTGACGGTCAGGTATTGGTTTACCAGGATATGCTGGGTATGTTTTCTGACTTTACACCAAAGTTTGTTAAGAAATTTGCAAATGTAGGTCAGGTTATGAAAGAGGCCTTTAAGAGCTATATAGATGAAATGCAGCAGGGCAGCTTTCCGTCACAGGAGCACTGCTACTCAATAGATGATGATATTATAGAAAAGCTATACTAAGGAGTTTATTATGAAGATTGTTAATACAATAAACGAAGTAAGAGAAGCCGTAAAGGCTTGGCACAAGCAGGGACTTACTGTAGGCTTGGTGCCAACTATGGGCTATTTGCATGAGGGACACGCAAGTCTTATAGCAAGGGCAAGCAAGGAAAATGACAGAGTAGTTGTAAGCGACTTTGTAAATCCTATACAGTTTGCACCAAACGAAGACCTTGCAAGCTACCCTAGGGATATTGATAGAGATGCAAAGGTATGCGAAGAAAACGGAGCAGATATTATTTTCCACCCGACACCCGAGGAAATGTACCACAAGGATTTTTCAACCTTTGTGGACATTACAGGCCCGTCGGAGGAGCTGTGCGGCAAAAGCAGACCTATTCACTTCAGAGGTGTTTGCACAGTGGTTTCAAAGCTGTTTTTAATTGCTTCTCCTGACAGAGCATATTTTGGTCAAAAAGACGCACAGCAGCTGGCTGTTATTAAAAGAATGGTAAGGGACCTTAACTTTGACATAGAAATTGTAGGCTGTCCTATTATTCGTGAGGCTGACGGGCTTGCAAAAAGCTCACGAAACACCTACCTAAGCCCGGAGGAACGCAAGGCGGCTGTAATACTGCACAAGGCGCTTGAAAAGGGCAAGGAGCTTGTTCTAAACGGCGAAAAAAGTGCAAAGGCCGTAATTGACACTGTTACACAGATAATCAACAGTGAGCCTTTGGCTAAAATTGACTATGTACAGGTGGTTGATTTTCCGAATATTAAGGTTGTTGAGGATATTAACGGCGACATTCTTACAGCTGTAGCTGTGTATATAGGAAAAACCAGACTTATAGATAACTTTATTATTGAAAACGGAAAAGAAAAATAATTTTTAAAGGGCTGAAAAATATGCAGGTTACAATGTTAAAAGGAAAAATTCACAGGGCAGTTGTACAGCAGGCAGACCTTAATTACATAGGCAGCATTACTGTTGACCCTGCTTTGATGGAGGCAGCCGGTATATATGAATATGAAAAGGTTCAAATAGTAGATGTTGAAAACGGCAGTCGTTTTGAAACCTACACAATAGCCGGCAAGCCAAACTCCGGTATGATATGCCTTAACGGTGCGGCGGCACGCTGTGTACAGACAGGCGACCATATTATTATTATGGCGTACTGTCAGCTTGACTCCGACGAGGTAAAACAGCACAAGCCAAGGGTTGTGTTTGTAAACGAGGAGAATAAAATAGTTAAAACCGTCAGCTACGAAAAGTATGGGGTTTTAAGTCAAGACTGTATATAACTACAGATAATAATTCAAACTTAGGGAGAATAACAATGGAAAAGCTTGAGCTTTTAAAGGCATACTGGGGCTACAGCAGCTTTAAGGGAGCACAGCAGCAGGTTATAGACAATATAACCGCAAAGCGTGATGTTCTGTGCGTAATGCCTACAGGTGCAGGAAAGTCGGTGTGCTACCAGGTTCCGGCACTAATGCTTGAGGGAGTTACCATTGTTATTTCTCCCTTAATTTCTTTAATGACCGACCAAGTAAGGTCATTGGTTAATATGGGCATTAAGGCGGCTTATTTAAACAGCAGTCTTAGTGCTTCTCAGCAAGCCCTTGCAATGCAGAGGGCAAGGGCAGGTACATATAAAATTATATACGCAGCACCGGAAAAGCTTTTAACCTCGGATTTTCTTAATATGTGCAAAAGCATAAATATATCAATGGTAGCAGTAGACGAGGCACACTGCATTTCCCACTGGGGACAGGATTTCCGTCCGGATTATTTAAAAATTGTTGATTTTATAGCAAGGCTTAACCACCGCCCTATAGTTTCGGCTTTTACAGCTACGGCCACGCCGGAGGTAAGGGAGGATATTGAGCATATTTTGCAGTTAAATAACCCATTTGTAATAACCACAGGCTTTGACAGACCCAACCTAAGCTTTCAGGTAATGCACCCTAAAAACAAAGATACACAGCTGTTGTCAATAGTACGCAGCAGCCCTGAGGAATGTGGTATTGTGTACTGCAATACACGCTCAAATGTAGAGGATGTATGCAAAATGCTTCAAGAGGCAGGCATAAAGGCACTGCCCTACCATGCCGGTATGAGTATGAATGAAAGAAAGCAGAACCAAGAGGCCTTTATTTATGACAGGTGTCGGGTTATAGTGGCTACCAATGCTTTTGGTATGGGCATAGATAAGTCAGATGTTGCCTATGTTGTGCATTACAATATGCCGCAAAATATAGAGGGCTATTACCAAGAGGCAGGCCGAGCCGGCAGAGACGGCAGTGCGGCTAAATGTATACTGCTGTTTAGCGGAAAGGACTATGCAACCAACAAGTTTTTAATAGAAAAATCAATAGAAAGCAGTCAGCTGGAGCCTGAAACAGCCCAAATAATAGTTGAAAACAAGCTTCGCCAGCTTAATGCAATGTACGGCTACTGCAACACAGCCGACTGTTTAAGAGCATTCATACTAAAATACTTTGGTCAGCCCTACAGCGGCTACTGTGGCAACTGCTCAAACTGTACAGGTGACTTTGTAGAAAAAAGTATAACCATAGAGGCACAAAAGGTGCTTTCCTGTATAGCAAAAACCAAGCAAAGATTTGGTGCTAAGATAATAGCGGATATTTTGTTAGGAAGTAAAAATCAAAATATAATTAATAACGGCTTCGACAGCCTGTCTACATACGGTTTGTTAAAAGATAATACTCGAGATGAGGTAAACAAAATTATAAATTACCTTATTGTAAAGGAATATGTTTTCCGCACGCAGGACAAATTTCCTATACTCAAGCTTAACGGCAGCTCTGTTAAAATTTTAAAGGGTGAGCTTAAGGTTACTATGCGTACCCAAAGGACAGATACCCTGAAAAGAGAAAAGGCTTTTACCGTTAGCGAAAACGACGGCTACAACGAAGAAATGTACGACTATATACGCAGTGTACGGAATCGGCTGGCAGAGGAGGAAAATGTGCCGGCTTATGTAATATTCAGCAACAATTCACTAAAGGATATGTGCATTAAAAAGCCGACAGATCTTTCTCGAATACTGAATGTAAGCGGTGTGGGTACTCGCAAGGCAGAAAATTACGGTCTGATATTTATTACGGCAATAGGACTTTACTGCGAATACGAAAAGGGCTTTTATACTAAAGAGGAGCTGCAGCTTACACCGACGCAGCTTAAAAACCGATCGGCTCTGTACAAAGAGGGTACAGCCGTACTGCATAAACAATTTGGCAAGGGTACGGTTACCCTTGCCAAATTGAAAAGTGATATTATAAAGGTTAATTTTGAAAAATGTGGAGAAAAGTATATTTCAACTGCATTTTTCGGAATGAAGCCGCTAACCTCAAAAAGCGATTAATACTAAAAGTATATACATATACTTTGGTGACTGCGGCTTTGACGACTTTACCCACTGCTGTTCCCAGATCATTTCCATGCTCTACAATGGATTTGTACAGTTTTTTGAATTATGATTTTAATTTGTATT
>FR891330.1 GCA_000435335.1 Clostridium sp. CAG:964 | reverse complement strand
AATACAAATTAAAATCATAATTCAAAAAACTGAAATTGTTAATATGAATCTGCTTATCATCACGGTACTTTTGATAATACGCATTATTTTGATATTATTGATTGTATCAAAAATGGAGATATAGACAGATTGAATAGTATATCACCCACCGAAGTAACTAAAAAGAATTTTGAATACCTGCAGAACGCATATCAAATATATTGTAAAAATGCAGATAAGGCTGTAAAAGGCATGAATATCGATTACACCTACGGATTACAAGGTGTTGCTGAAAAATGGGTTGATATGGAGGGTGGTGCTACCCAGTATGTTACTCCCCTAAGCGGCAGTTGGTTAGAAACGTTTGGCATTTTGAAAGAAATTAAAAAATAGTATGTTATAAATGGTGAGCAGTATCTGTCGGTGTATGTTATATATGCCGACAGATGCTGAATCCTTGTTCAGTATAACATGAACATTGTAAAGAATTGGAGAAGATGATATGTCTAAAAAAGAAAAATTGCTTTCAGAAATAAAGAAGCTTAGTAAA
>FR891329.1:127539-169170 GCA_000435335.1 Clostridium sp. CAG:964 | reverse complement strand
GTCTTTATTATATCACTTTCAGTCAATTTTGCAACAGCTTCACCCGAAATCTTGTTGACATCCCCTGCTTTTTTCGGGAGTTTTGAGCCTAAAGCATTTTTGCCGTCAATGGTTACTCTTTCCCATTGCTGAGGGAGGTTCATTGCTTTTGAAAACTTTACATATTCGTCCTGCCTTTGAAAGTATTTTACTTTTGCACTCGTGATTGTATCGTCATTGGCACCACCCTGTGTGAGCAACTCAATCTGCTGACGGTCGGCACGCATTGCGGTTTCAAGCCGTCTTTGTCTTTGCTGTGCCTCATATGCCGTGTACTGTCTGCCGTTATATTCTTTCGGCGTGTTCTCTTCCTCGTTCATACGGTCAAGTTCTTTTTCGCTGTATGTCGGGGTATCAATGCCCTTGATAAACGGCGAATAGCTGTGATAGCAATTTGCACCGCAAAGACCTGTGACCGTTCCCAATCCACAAACTGTTTCAAGCTCCTTTTTGCTGTACACTCTGCCTTGCCACATCTGATGGCTCGGTCTTGCACCACGGTGATAGCTGACCTCGAAATATTCCGTGCCGAACTGTTCGGCGTTGTCCTCGTTTACCTTCCTGCCGGGTGGTATGGGGCATATGGTGCTGATTTATCTTTTTTGATAACAACCGCCGGAAATTCCTCCGTAGCCGTTGCTACAGCCTCCTGTAAGCCTGTGATTGTCCCAACCTCATTAACTTTGATGTTGCTTCTGTCAATGACTTTTGCAAGCAATTTGGTATCATAGCCCTGTAGAGACTTAATTTCGGCTGCTATAATTTTATCGTTTACAGCCGAGAGCTTTGCCTGCAAATTACTGTTAAAATTAGTAATACGCTTGTTAATGTCACCTAGCTCCTCGCCGTCAGCTACACCCAAAATACCTTTCAATGTCTTTTCGTACAGCCTGTTGTCAGACCTGAGCCTTTCGAGTTCATCTTTGGTATCGGTCTGCTTAGGTTCCGTGTTGGCCACGGCAGTTGGTTCATTATCAGTTTGAGCTTCTCCGTCCGGGTCTGCAAACAGCCGGATGTTTGGTTTTAGCTTTGGATAGTTCTTATTCATTAAAATCCTCCTTTTTTAATTTTAGGCAATATAAAAAGCCCCCAACCGGGAGCTTAATAACATAGTCATTGGTATATGCATTTAAATACCGTTTAATTTTGTTTAATCTGCATTTAATAATTTTGTTGGATTAATTTTACTATGATAATAAAAAAGCCACACAAGGCAAAATAGCCGCCTTGTGTGTTAATACAGTTTTGCAGAGATATGACGGTCATTTAAATAAATTGTCTAAGTCAATTTCTGATTTTACATATACTGCACCTACATCATAGTCATCATATACATCAATATCTTTGCCATTATATTTATAAGTTTGAATTAGCGAGCCGTCTACATCAATAAGCAATTTATTCTTATGCAAATCAGAAAATTCTTTTTCTATTTTTTTACAACATTCATCAAATTTCTGTGGGCTATTGTTTGGGAAGATCGTATAATCATAAATTCTTTTATCCAACATAAAAATCATCTCTTTATAATCCAAATTCTTTATTTATATAAGCATTTGTCATTGAAGCAGTTTCTAAAATATCTTTTAAAGCCTCTTCTCTAGTCAATTTTTTCCTTTCCATTTTACTATTTAATAGTTCTTCGAAAGAAGGAGCTGGTCGTTTTCTATCTAAGAACTCAGCAGTTTCAGCATCAGACATAGCTGCACGGGCACTATGCTTATATTTATTTCTAAGTTCAAATGCTTGCTTAACTTATGTTTCAAACGGTTGTGACTTATCAATTTGATTTGGTATATCAGTAACATTGGCATAATACCACTCCCGGATGTGCTGGCTATCCTTTTTAGTAATTTCCTCTCCAATATATGCAGATAGATCTTTTTTATCTACCCCTATTATACCATTTTGTGAACTGCTTGCAATAAACTTTTTAATGCTTCTATAGTCAGATACTAAATCAATATAACGCTGTGATTTAGTATGCTTCATTCTTTGCCACGCAGCGAATGTCTTCGGCACTTGTTCAGGCAAATATTGCTTAATTTCTTCGTATTGTCTTCGACTTGCACCTTTTTTCTCTTAACAGCCTGCTCCCGGGCATATGCCTTACGCTCTGTATCGGAGCGTAAATCGGCGAAAGGCTGCATGCTCTGTCTGCTAAACTCCGCAAGCTCATCTTTGGTATATGCATTAGCTGGAAATATGGCAAAACGGTGGCGGCAATTAGGGTGTATGGTGTTGTACCCGTCAACTAAGGCAGTATCATAAAGATAAGCAAACCTCAGGGGCCTGCCGTCTTGACCTTTTTACTTGCCATTGGCAGCCTCTTTTGTTAACGCATACACTCTGCCTTGATACATTGCACATACATTGCAGGTAGGGTAATGGCTTGTCATACGCACTAAATCATATCCCCAAGCATTGCCTTGCACAACCTGTGCAGTGTTTTGCGTTTCTGCTGTGGTGGTGCGTGCAACCATAGCAGCGTAATCTTTAATGTTGTGCTCTGTACCATTAGCATATGCAACTGATGTTATTTTGCTGTCAGCAAGCTTGTTTTGGAAGTCTTGCTGCATTTGCTTAACAGTTTGTCCTGTTGTTAGCTTTTTTGCAGCAGCTTGCAAAGCTGCTTGTCTTATGTAATCCTGTGTGCGTCTGCCAACCGTTATATGATTGATATAGAAGGCGATTCCTACGGGCTCCGTGAAACTCTGCGGAACAACGGAACTGACTTCGAAACAGTAGTAAAATAGCAACTGCACCTGTGGCAGTAATGCAACAGGTGCCAAACTTGGTCTAAAGTGACCTAGTTTTCAATAAGCGGTTGACCGAATTTTCGGTTGACAAATACACATAGACGAACCGGCAAAAATAATTCGTTTTTTCATATTTAAAATCCAGTATGGATAGATTATAAGTTTGCCATACAGGTAAATGGCTACCCTACTGTTTAATTTAAAATCCAGTATGGATAGATTATAAGACTTTCAATTGCCTTGACTATTGCCTCAGTCATCAGATTTAAAATCCAGTATGGATAGATTATAAGCAATACTTATACTCTGTACGCTTGGACTAATTACACATTTAAAATCCAGTATGGATAGATTATAAGAAGAGGCTATACTAATTGTGTGATATTTCGTAAGCCTATTTAAAATCCAGTATGGATAGATTATAAGACTTGTTTTAAGTAAAAAAGCAAATAAAAAATATAAATTTAAAATCCAGTATGGATAGATTATAAGTGTTCATATTGTAAAGGTGCTAGTGTGCAGCTTCTATTTAAAATCCAGTATGGATAGATTATAAGTTTAGTCGATTTTCTAAATACTGCATAACATCATCAGATTTAAAATCCAGTATGGATAGATTATAAGCCTTTTAGTTGAACTATTTTGAACACACTTAATTATTTTTAAAATCCAGTATGGATAGATTATAAGGCCTCAGTCATTAGAGGCACAAACAATGCCTTAACTTTCTTGGACAAACATAGTAGTAATAAACCTGAATGCAGGATACATTAATTTCTTCCATATATTGCCTCACAAAAAATTACTGCATTTGTCAGCTCCTTTAATAATCCCGTTTTGCACTGTGTTGTCAAAACGAACTCCATACTCTGAGGAATAACTGCAGTTAATTATAGGTATGTTGCTGTGTCCCTTGTAAATTAATTTACATTTCGTATCAATTCTGGAACGCCTAACAGACACTGTGTAATCAAAAACGCCTTCAGAAGCTCTCAGCCTTTCCTCAGGAGTTGCATTACTGTCAGTACATATTTTAACATTACTTTCTATTTCCTCTTTATGTTGGTTATAAACCTCAATAGGAATTGCGTCAATTCTGTCTATGCGTCGTATACCATCATTTTGGCTTTTTAAGTAATCACAGGATTCCCGGTAATTATTATAAGAGGAAAGATACTTCTTGTAATACTTTGAGCCTTTTATTTTGTCTACAGAAAGATAATCCTCAATTAGTTTATTTTTATCGTCCTCTGATATAACACCCTCAAAATTCTTAATTGCCGCCTTGGACATACTGTGTATTGTTTCATCAACAAAATATTTTGCATTTCCCTGTATTTCAGTAAATACATAGCAGTTAGTTTTAGAAAAATCTTTTTTTCCTTTTCGGTTTACCCTGCCGAATCTTTGAAACAACGAAAACAGGTCTGACAGCTCTGTTATAAGAATATCAAAATCAATATCAAGGCTTGCTTCTACTACAGATGTAGAAACCCATATCTGCGGCCTTTCTAATTTGTCATTAGAAATTTTTGCAGCCTTTAATATTTGACCTTCCTTAGCCACACGGTCTTTTCTGGTAAAGTTGGAATGAAACAGATTTATATCTGCATCTATGCCGGAAGCCTTCAGCTGTTCGTAAATATCATTAGCGACATTTATTGCATTACATACAACAAGGTATTTTTTCACACTGCCACACCGAGTATCTGTAATAATACTTTGAATATCCTCTGATGTAAGCTTATCCTCAAAAACCCTTACATTATGTCTTAGCTTTCCGTCTCCTGAGAAATTTTCCAGCTCTGCATCACCCTTAAAAACTCTGACAAGCTCCTCCTTAACAAACGGAGGCAGTGTGGCCGTTAATACAGCCACCTTTCCGCCTAATGTGTGAATCATTTCTACGGCGTATATTATAGCCGCAAGCAGCTCGGGATCATACATTTGAATTTCATCGATTATAAATCTGGAATATGATGACATTGCAAGCTTGTACTCATAGCCCGGATATTTTAATGCAAAGTCAAATATTTGGTCAGGTGTACACACTGTAATAGGAAGCGAAAACTGACGGCTGTTTTGTGCATAAGCAAAGTCAAAGGCTTGGTCTGCCTCTCCTTCCCTCTCTTTGTCTAAGCTTTTTAGATAATATGCCTTCATATCCGAATGAACCAGTGCCACTCTATGCTTGTAGTCCTCACCGCACAGTTCTTTAATTCTTTCATACATAGCGTTTATGGCTGTTTTTAACGGAAGCACAAAAAAGCACTTGTTATTGCCGCACCATAAAAGACCTGCCTCTGTTTTTCCCATTCCTGTAGGTGCTGTAACTATAATATTTTTTCCGGAATTTTGCCTGCAAAACTTTTGCAGACTGTAATACTCATTGCCGGTTTGTTTTTTCCAGCTATCCATACATTCATTCAAAAAATCATTTTTAAATTCACAGGTAATGCCGGCACTGGCACTGTAATCGCACTTATGCAGAAATCCTTTCAGCAAAACAGCGTATTGCTTATCAGCTTTGCTCAATGGTTCTTTAAAAATATTTTTGACCTTTGTAATCACTTCTTTCATACGACCGTAAGCTTTATTAGCAGAAAAACCCAGTTCGTTTAAAGAATCTTCAATAAGGGAACGCTCTTTGTTAAATATGCTAATTGGAGAGTCACCTCTGTAGTGATGAAACAAAACGGAAAAATATACCGCTATAGGGTTTATACATTTCTCCTTATCAATGTAAAAAACAGATAGCACGCTGTGCGGCACTTCGTTATTGATCTTAAAGTCTCCTCCATATTTTACTCGATTTTGAAATTTAGAGTTAGCCTTGCCGTTATCGTGAATTTCACAGGAAATCAGCAAGTCTATATACATTTCCCTGGATTTTATATAGCCCAGCTTATAGAGCAGGTTTGCCTGCTCTATAAGCTCCTTTGAATGTTGTTCTATTGTTTTGTTGGGCTTAGCCAATTTTTTATTTATATCCATACACTAACCTCACGCCAATAAAACAGGATATATTGTATCATCCGTTTTATCAATTAATATACCGCTGCAGCCCTTGTCTAAGTAGGAAAATTTGTTGTATATAACAGGTATTCTGTTAAATTCACGCTTTCTCATTCCACCTTTAATTTTTTGTGTGGTGTAATCCTTTGGCATCAAATACTTAGTTCCGCCACGGTAACCGCCTGTCGTATCTGAATCTATGTCCAAATTTTCCTTGTTCTGCTCAATATATTCTATAGGCATATACACATCGTACACATCATTGTTAAAGTCAATGAAAGTATCCACTTCACTCAACTCTGTTTCTTCACACTCTAATACCTCAACAAAGTCCTCGCCTCTGCCTATAGCAGTAAGATTACAGATATTATCCATAATATCCCGCATAGTCTGCTCATCGCTTACAATATGTATAACCATCTCAATGTCACAAAGCAGCTCGTAATATTTAGGCCCCTTTGCAAGAGTTCTGAAGTGTGAATAAGGAATGGTATATTTTACCCGCTCGTATTCGCTGTAAATCTCCTTTAGCCTTTTATATCGGCTCTCAAACGCTTTGACCTCTTCCGGCGAAATATTACTGTTAGCCTTCATTTCCTTTAAGGTACTGTTCATTTGGCTAATACGCTTCTTATGCTTATCAATTCTTTTTTTAGTTCGCTTTAAAAGCCTGTATTCCCTAATCAGCTTTTCATTGACAACATTAATGGTTATGCCCTTTTCAAAGCTGTTCCCTTGAGATTTTTGAGCTATAGCCACCACCTGATAGGCACTTGACAGCATATCGGGATTTTTCATTTTAACAAGGGTGTTTCTGTCGTCCTGCAGTGAATTAAGGAAGCAGTCCTCCTTAAACATTTTAGTCTTTAATGAACCGTACTTTCCTTGTATACTTAGCTTCATAGGATGATAGCTTGTATAGCCGCACGCCTTGTGAAATGCTCCTATTACTGTAGAATACGGTGGCATTGGGTAGGTTGTACGGCAATTTACAGTTTCTTCTCGTCTATAATTGGCGCTGTTTTGCCTTATATGCACTCTTATAGCTTTCATACTAATTCCGCCTTACTTTGAAAAATACTCCTTAACCTGACCTCTTAGAGCTTCAAAAAATTCAGGCACGGCAGTAGGGTGAAGCTCCCTTACTATTTCGTCCTCGTTTTTAAGCTCACCGTTACGCATAAGGGCACAGCTGTAGCCCTGCGAAAGCTTTTCTTTAATTGGCTCTATAACAAGCCTTTTACCCACAACATTAACGGCATTTTCAAACACATGAGTTTTTCTTGGTGAAAGTCCGCCAACAATAAATATCGGCTCTGCATTATCAAGGTTACCCTTTACCACCAAAGAAAGGTTTTCTACTGCATCCAGCAGTGCAATAACACGCTGACACTTTTCATCATTGTCAGCCTCAGCACCAAAGTTATCGTCCTTGCCGATTTTCTCAAGGTCAATAGTTAAGCTGTAAATTTTTGACGACTTGTCATATTCATACTGATATGGCTTTAAACCACATTCTTCAGCGTCTTTTTGAACATTTTTACCATTAGCCTTTGCATAATTTGTTGCAAGGTAAAGGTTGTTGTGAAAGCGTGCGTCATTTATAAACGGCTCTGTTGCCACTGCGTCTGTTAAATAAAATGAGCTGTTACGAATATATGTAATGTCCTTGGTAGACATATATCCACCCTCAAGGGCACGGCAGGTTGCGGCATTAATATCATTAGTTACAAGCTTCTGCATTACACCGTCATTCGAGGTTTGCAGGTCATCATAAAAACCGGACTGAACGCAAATGGCGTTTTTTAAGCTTTCCCTGCTGCGTGTTGCATACTCATTGCCGCCCCTGTATACCTTTTGAACACTTGAGATATTACCCAGACTTTCGCCATAGTTGCTCGTCATATTTGAAATCACCGTAATTGTTAAAGCTTTTGTAATCATAAATTAATTCTCCTTTTTACTATCGTTTTCTTCGATTTTACTGTCGTCTTTATCGGCAACATTCACCGTTATTGCATTAGTAAAAGCATATATAATATCCTTATACTTTTCAGCATTATTTTCCCCATTGCTATCCAGCAATTTATAAAAGAACCAAAATTCTAAGCTCGTCTCTTCGCTTAAGCGAGAAATAAGATTTTTAATACTATCATAATCGTTAGCAATTAATGCATTTATAATTCTGTGCTTATATGACTTTATTTTGTTTTTCTTATTGTCTTCTATAAGTTTTTTTGACACCTTTTTACCACAGCACCTTGCATTCATTATTTCATCCATAACCTCGTTTCCTTTCCAAGCTTCATTAATATCTATTAGGGTATCTGTACAAAGCTTTACAACTATTTTATTTACATCTTTATCGAAGTATATTTTTAACATTCTTAAAATAACATCATCAAGAAAAACGTTATTCAGGCAACGCCAATACACTTCCTTTTCAACATTCAGCCAATAATTATCGGAAATTTGATACACAAAATTAAGTGATTTATCCGAAAGATTCCTTAATTGCTTTAATCTATCAACCCGTACATACAGTGTGGAATAATAGTCGTTATCTCTCGACTTCATAATTATTTCAATATTATAGTTAATATAATCTTTTGCCTGCTGTAAGACAGTCAACAGCTTTAGTCTTGAATCCCTCTTATCAACACTATTTAATGCTTCACTAACCCTTTTGTTGGTTTGTACAAGATCTTTAACCGAAAAATTGTTGTTCACAAAAAAGGTTTCGTACATATCTGAATTTGAGAATGCAAAGGGAATGAAATCAAACTCCGGTATATCGTTGGTTTCGTAGCTTTCTTTTGCGAAACAAAACCCTAAAAATCTGGTTTTTCTGCCCTCGTCCAAGGTGTAGCCCGCAAGCCTGCAATGAGGATTCGATGCGGTAAGAAGCAGGTTACTGTTGGCATAATTACTGTACAAATTTTTGCCGTACCTAAATACACTTTTAATAATTTCGTGTCTGTTATTATTAATAATATCCGCCACAGTCTGCTTATTTGTACCATCAAACTTTGTTTTACCAAAAAGCTTTTTCAGCACAGTTTTGCTTTTAACCATATCGTTTACAGCTTTAATTTGTTCCTCTGTAAACTCATCATTTTCAAGCATTTGCAATATTCTAATGTGAGTCATATCATCTTTAAAGTAGTCCTCGGCAAAGTCAAGGTATCTTTCCTCTGTAATATCCTCCTGATTATAAAGGATGCCGTCAAAGCCAAAAACACTCTCCTTCGGCTTTTTCTCTAATTCACTTAAAACCCCATAGCTAATATGATTAAATTTAAAATACTCAACTAATCCTGTCGTTGCCGCCGCATATCTCCATTCGGTTGGCTGCAAAAGGGTATTATAACCGTCAAAATCTATCTTGCTCTTCAATTTATATCACCTCCCCGCCCTCGGCTATTAGCTCAGCAAGTCCAAAACCAGCTGATTTTCGTGAACCTATGCCATTCTTCAGCAAATAGTTTATAATCGTGCTGTCTGCTTCAATAATAAACATACCCAAGCTACACTCAATATAGCTGTTGTAATGGTACACTACTGTTTTTTTGGCATCAACAGGAGTTATCGAAAACTCCTCTGCCATTTTTTCGGTAAAGCCGGCGTTTACAAGCTGAGCAGTAATAATCCCTTTTGCCGCCTGTTTAAAATCATCTCCGGCAACCGAATAATACTTGTCAGCGTTTTCCTGCTTGGTATGCTCCCTGATACACAAAGGACTCAACATTTTTATGAGTACCGAGCCGGAGCTTACACTTTTTTCGGGAAGCCTCCTAACACTATCAAGTGTTAAGCAATTTTTTAATGGTGCCGGCATACTTTTGCCTTTTTGCTTTATAAAGGCTGACATAAAAACATAACCGGTGTTTGTGTCTACTGTTGAAAATGTAAGCCGTACCTGATTTTTCCCAAGAGTAATCTCGCCTTTGTCAAAAACCGGCTTAGGCAAATTTACCGCAAAGGTAAATTTTCTAACCGTTGGGTCCGAATAATACTCTCGGTAAAACCTGCCGTCGGCAATTTCAGTCAAAGCTTTTTTAAAAAAAGCAAGAAAAACTCTCCTGTAGTCAAAAGGCAGCTTACAATTTTTCAACACAAATTGCAATTCAATTCTCATTTTACCCTCCATTTATTTATTTCAAAAGTATAAAAATTATTACCTTTGATGTTTTAAGTATACAACCGCCCGCTTGTTTTGTCAACACCTAGTATATATTTAGGCTAATAATTTATAATTTGCTTTTTTATTTTAATTATGATATATTGTATAGGGTTGTTGTTTTACAGCAGTTATAAACCTATCGGCAAATTAAACCACATTGGATTTTAAATAGTATCTATTTAAAAAATCACATTAAATCTATCCATATTGGAACACAAAATCAGGCCTCGTTTTTATCTAAAAATCGCAGCCTCACTTTGACATTTCGGCTAACCTATAACACAATTATAAATTATTTACTGTCCCATAAACTACCCACTCTTTTTGAAAATACAAGTTTATAACGCCGGTGTATACACAAGCCAAGGTCATTTATAGCAAGTGTTAAGGTCAGCACACAAAAAGGGCAAGCACAGAATTTAATCTGTAGCTTGCCCTTTTTGCTTCAATTATTTTAGCAGCTGAAAGCCCCTGCATATGGCAAGTGCTTTTTATGCTGCCAGCTATGTTGCACGCTATACCCAAAAGGTATTAAGCCTGAAAATATTAAACCTTTCTCTTTCGGGAAATAACTATAATACCTAAAATGTAGAACAGTATTGCAGAGGCAACAAGAATTAAAATGCTGTCAAGTATACTTACATCCCAACTGCCTATTGTGAAATCAACTCCCAGGTCTTGCCGAAGTGTATTTACAGCGGTGTCGGCAGCCTCCTTTGGTACACCCTCAAAGGTTTGCTCAAACGGAACAGCCATAAATATCTTTCTGAAAATAGATGCGGCGTGTGATATTGGGAATAGCTTTACCACAGTAGCTACTCCTTCGGGCATAGAGCCAACGGGCAGGTACATACCGGTTATAAAGCCTATTAGAGTACCTATTATTGTGCTTGCCGTTGCATAAGCGTTGGTACTATTAAAGAATGATACTACAAAGAACATCATCGATGAAGCAGAAAGCACAGCAAGCAATATCATTCCCAGTACCTTTAGTATAGATTCAAAAGGCAGAAGCTCTCCTCCGCTTGCAACAATAAATATTTCACCGGCTGCAAAGGCTATTACGCTCATAATAACGCCGATTAAAAAGGAATTTAATATATATCCGCCGGCTATAGAGCTGCGTGAAATAGGAGAACAGCGAAAGTCTTTGTCTATTTTTTTAACCTTGTCATCTACAATAACACCAAAAGCACCCAGGGTAGTGGATATTGAAGTTACCGAAAGTATTCCGGCAATAAGCCAGCTGTTTACAAGAAATTTTATTTCGTTTGTTCTTGATTCGTCAAAGTTTTCTACGCTTTTTATAAGCTGGTCACCCAGGAAAAAAGCATACAAGCCTATAACGATTAAAACTGAAAGTATTGAAAAGAATACGCTTCCTTTATCTCTGAAATATACCTTTAAATTTCGTTTTGCAAATAAAATCATTCTCGTATCTCCTTTCCTGTTATAGCAATAAATGCATCGTCCATTGTACCCCTTAAAACCTCAAAGCCGTCTATGTTATCTTTACAGCTTTCAATAACAGGCAGTGCCTCCATGGTGGTTTTTATTTTTACCTCAATTTCAGTGCCTTTTTCGGTAAAATCAATACCCTGAGCCGCTAAGTATTTTTTAACCTGTGGGTTGTTGGCCTTTGGTGTAATCTTCAGTATATCGGTTGCATACTGCTCCTTTAGCTGCGTAGGCGTACCCCTTGCGGCAATAAGTCCGTTATCAATTACAACCACATAATCAGCCTCAGCCGCCTCTTCCATATAGTGAGTGGTTAAAAACACAGTCATTTTGGTTTCAGCCTGCAGCTGCCTTATGGTTTCCCATACCGTTTTTCTTGTTTGTGGGTCAAGTCCGGTGGTAGGCTCGTCAAGAAAAAGAATTTTTGGTGTGTTTACCAATGCTCTTGCTATGTCGGCACGCCTGCGCTGTCCGCCGGAAAGCTTACCGTATTTTCTATTTTGAATGTCGGTTACGCCGGATACCTCCATAGCTCTTTCTGTGTTTTTGCACAGCTGTTCACGACTTAGTCCGTAGAAGCTTCCACGCAGGGTTATGTTCTCTTTTATGGTAAGCAGTTTATCAAGCACACCGTCTTGAAATACCGCACCTATATTTCGGCGTATTTCGTTGTCGTTTTCGCCAAGCTTACTGCCACATATAGTAACCTCGCCGCTGTCCGGCTTTAAAAAAGTGGTAATCATATCTATAGTTGTGGACTTACCGGCACCGTTTGGCCCTAAAAAGGCGAACAGCTTTCCTGCCTCTACATAAAAGCTTATGTCCTTTACAGCGTGAACATCTCCGTAGGATTTTTTTAAGTTCTTAACCTCAATAATCTTGTCCATTCTTTTTCCGCTCACTTTCTATAATTTTATTTATGCTGTCGGCAGATTGTTTTTCCTGAAGCAGCATTACTCCAAATACGGCAAAATATATTATTACATCTATTGCCAGCACTGCCAAAATCCAGAAGGCGTTAAAATCAAACCAGTTATACCAAAGCCCGCCAATAAGCAGTACACAGGCGGAAACCTCAATAATGCCCAATAGTATAAACAGCCAGACAGGCGGTGTGGATTTGTAAAGCTTTTCTGTCAGAATGTCAGTCAGCAGCATTAATATTGTTATGGCAAGGCACAAAAAGGCCATTTGGAATACCCAAAGGGTATTTATAGATGTTGTGCCTGAAAAGTAGTTTACAGCTGCTATCACTACAGACGCTATAGCGTATGAGGATAAAAAAACATTTATATAATACTTCAACCTTTGCATTGCTAAGCCCTCCTTAAAGCCCGAATTTCTTTTTAAATACAGGTACATAATGCCGATTAATTATCAGCTTTTCACGATTTAACAAAAGCACCTCATATTTCCCGTTTAAAAGCGGCTTTACCTTTTCGATAAAATGTATATTCAAGATACAGCCCTTACTTATTCTTACAAACGACGAATTTACAAGTACCTCTTCAAGCTCATAAAGCTTCATTTTACATTCATAAATACTGTCTGCACAATATATAAAGGTTTTTTCGTCTACGCTTTCTATGTAGCAAATGCTGTCGTGGTGGATTTTCCGCACATAACCGTCCTTATAGCCTTTTACGGTAAAGGAGCATACATTTACCTCGTCAATTATTTTTTGCAATTCAGCATTTATACCGGAACAGCGAATTATAATCTCCGGTTCGTCATATTTATTGTCTTGTTCTACAGTCAGCTTCATATTGTTCCCCCTTACAGCTAAAATATATCATAATCGGCAGCTGTAGTAAACAGCCTTTCGGCAAGGTGCATTTTATACAGGGTAAAGAACATTAAACAGACATTGCAAAGCACCCATATTTTTTACAGCTGCTATTTAGTGTAAATTTACCAACAATTCATTTCCGACGCCGTGATTATTTGTGTGGAAGATTTTTAACCTTTGTGGTAAAATAAACAGTGTGTGCTTGTAGTATATCATATTAAACGGCGGTGAAGAAATGGCAGTAGTAATTTCGACTGTAAGCAAAAACAGCAGAGCAGACCGAGCAGGAATACTGCCAAAGGAAAAGCTTCTGTCAATTAACGGCAATGAAATTGTAGATGTGCTTGATTATAGATTTTACCAAACCTCTCGTGATGTTTTGCTTGAGATTGAAAATGCCTGTGGTATTGTACGAAATGTGAAAATTCACAAGGGAGAATACGAGGAAATCGGCTTGGAGTTTGAAACCTATCTTATGGACAAGCAGCATTCCTGCCGAAACAAGTGCATATTTTGTTTTATTGACCAAATGCCAAAGGGAATGAGAGAAAGTCTTTACTTTAAAGATGATGACTCCAGACTTTCGTTTTTGTTTGGCAACTATATAACTCTTACCAACCTGTCACAGCACGAAATAGACAGAATTATTAAAATGCACATAAGCCCCATAAATGTGTCTGTGCATACCACGAACCCGGAGTTAAGGGTAAAGATGATGAAAAACCGCTTTGCCGGAGAAGTACTAAGCGTACTGCCTAAGTTTGCAGAGGCCGGCATAAAAATAAATTGCCAGATTGTTTCCTGCCCGGGCATTAACGACGGCAAGGAGCTGGAGCGTACATTAACCGACCTTGAGGCACTGTATCCGTCTGTGGAATGTATTGCCGTTGTTCCTGTGGGACTTACTGCGTACAGAAAGGGACTGTTCCCTTTGGTAGAATATACAAAGGAAACCGCACTTGAAACGCTGGAGCTTATCGAAAGCTACGGTGATAAATTCAAAGAAAAATACGGCAGCAGAATTGTTTTTGCATCGGACGAATTTTACCTGAAGTCCGGCAGAGAAATTCCCGAGGCCGACTTTTATGAGGACTTTGACCAGCTTGACAACGGAGTGGGCATGCTTTCGCTACTTAGAGATGAGGTTATGTGGGCACTTGAGGAATACGAAAGTATAGACAAAAATATTCATCTGACCATAGCCTGCGGAACAGGCGTGCGTGACTTTTTAAATGATTTACTGGGCAATGTTACAAAGAAGTTCAGTAATGTAAAAATTAATGTAATAGGTATAAAAAATAAATTTTTCGGCGGCGGCATAAATGTGTCGGGGCTGATAACAGGCCAAGACCTGATAGCCCAGCTTACAGGTATAGGCTTAGGGGACAAGCTGCTTATTCCGTCTGTTATGCTTAGGCGTGAGGGCGATATTTTTCTTGACGATATATCACTTGAGGAGGTAAAAGAAAAACTTAGCATAGATGTTGTGCCTGTTCCAAACAGCGGAGAAAAAATGTTGGCTGAAATATTAAGTTAAGCTTATTTATTAAGGAGGTAATAATATGGCAAGACCTGTAATAGCTATTGTAGGCAGACCAAATGTAGGCAAGTCTACTTTGTTTAACAAGCTGGTGGGAGAAAGAATATCAATAGTAGACGACACTCCCGGAGTAACCCGTGACAGAATTTACGGCAAGGTAGAATGGCTTGACAAAACTGCCGATATTATAGACACCGGCGGTATAGAGCCCTATTCTGACGATATTATTTTAAAGCAGATGCGCAGGCAGGCAGAGCTTGCCATTGATGCGGCAGATGTAATTATACTTGTAACCGACTTAAAAAGCGGTTTAGTCACAACCGATATAGAGGTTGCTACAATGCTGCAAAAAAGCGGCAGACCGGTGGTTTTGTGTGTAAATAAGTGCGACAGAATAGGCGAGCCTGACCCGGGCTTTTACGAATTTTATAACCTAGGCTTGGGGGATCCTATACAGGTGTCTTCGGTACACGGACACGGAACAGGCGACCTGCTTGAGGCAGTATTCAGCCATATTCCGGACAGTGCATGGGAGGACAACGACGGCGAGGTAGTTAATGTAGCCGTTATAGGTAAACCGAATGTGGGCAAAAGCTCACTTATTAACAGAATTACAGGTGAAGAACGCTGTATAGTTTCTAACATTGCAGGAACAACACGAGATTCCATTGACACTACTGTCGAAAATGAATACGGTATTTTCAACTTTACCGATACTGCGGGTATGCGACGGAAAAACAAGGTTGACGACGCTATAGAAAAATACAGCATTATAAGGGCTAAAATGGCTATTGAACGCAGTGATGTGTGCGTAATTATGATTGACGCCACAGAGGGCTTTACCGAGCAGGATTCTAAGGTAGCCGGCTTAGCACATGAGGCAGGCAAGGCCTGTATTATAGCGGTAAATAAATGGGACGCCATAGAAAAAGACGGCACTACTATGAGTTCGTATAAAAAGGATTTAGAAAAGGACTTTTCCTTTATGTCGTATGCACCTATGATTTTCATTTCTGCAAAAACAGGTCAAAGACTTGACAAGCTGTTTGAAATGATAAAGGCTGTTGCCAACGCCAACTCCATGAGAATTAAAACCGGTGCATTAAACGATATACTGGCACAGGCAACAGCAAGAGTACAGCCGCCTACCGACAAGGGCAGAAGGCTGAAAATATTCTATATGACTCAGGCAAGTACAAAGCCGCCTACATTTGTCTGCTTTGTTAATTCAGCACAGCTTTTCCATTTTTCGTATCAAAGATATTTAGAAAACAGAATAAGAGATACCTTTGGACTTGAGGGTACGCCAATACGATTTGTAATTCGTGAGCGTGGCGATAAATAATTATGTCCGGCTTCAGGAGGATTTATGAACGGTTTTATTGAGTTTTTATGCAGCGGCTGGTGGCAGATAATTGTTACAGCTGTTGTAGGCTATTTGTTAGGAAGTATTAATTTTGCAATAATTATTACCCGAATAGTAGACAGAAACAAGGACATACGCAGTATGGGCAGCGGTAACGCAGGCTTTACCAATGTACTGCGTTCTGTAGGCAAAGGGCCGGCAGTTTTTACTATTGTATTTGATTTTTTAAAGGCTGTTATTGCTGTAGTAATAGGCGGATTTTTGTTTTCCTCCATTGCTTCGCAAGGCACTGTTCAGTCTGTAGAATTTGCCTGCTTTGGAAAGTACCTTGCAGGACTTTGCTGTATAGTGGGGCATATGTTCCCGGTTTATTTCGGCTTTAAGGGCGGCAAGGGCGTTGTTACTACAGCTGCACTAATGGCAGTAGCCGAGTGGAGAGTGTTCTTGGTTATAATAGCCCTGTTTTTAATAATATTTGCAATCAGCAAAATTATTTCACTTGGCTCTGTAATATGTGCGGTTTGCTATCCAATAGCAACCTTCTGCTTTACATTTTTTGTTGACTATCTTCCAAATGTAAACACAGCGGCAGCACATTCTATGTTGTATGTAATTGTTTCAACTTTGTTTACATTGTTAATAGGTTTGTGTGTTATAATTAAGCATAGAAGCAATATTCAACGCTTGCTTAACGGTACAGAGAAAAAAATTACAGCTAAAAAGTAGCTTTATAGTGTGTTTTTGATTAAGGAGGTTACATTATGAAATGTAATAAATGTGGAAATGAATTTGAAAACGAAAAGTTTTGCCCTGTATGTGGCTACCCTGCCAGCACGGACGGTCAAAAAGAGAAATATTCCTCACAGTTTGGCGATAATTTTGATATGAACACAGATGAGGAAACCGACAGAATTATTGACAGAGCTACACAGGCACAAATGTATAATTCACAGTTTAACCCAAGCAGCTACAGCAGCTATGAGGATATATCTTCAAACAGTACACCGGATGGCAATGATAGCACTACGGAGTATCCTGAGGAGATTTCATCTAACAGCAACGAAAATTTAGCTACATACGGTGACGAATACGGCGAGGATAAGGAAGATGACAACGAGGAAATTCATTCAAAGTCCAAAAAGCCTTTAGTTATTACCCTTGTTATTATACTTATTTTGATTATCGGTGCTATTGCGTGGTTTATTACCGCTGCATATGGTGCTAATCCGTTTATGAAAACAAACGCTACTGAACCTGCCACACAGGCAACTGATGCTATGGCAGTAAATGCAACCGACAGCACAGCAGCACAAGCCCCTTCATCTACACAGCCGCAAACAGAGACTCCAACAGAAGTTCCAACCGAGGCACCTACAGAGGCTCCAACCGAAGCACCTACAGAAGCTCCTACAGAAGCTCCTACAGAGGCACCTACAGAGGCACCTACAGAAGAAAGCACAGATGTAGTAATAGTAGACGATGGCTCGGACAATACCGGTTTTGTTGATGAGGACCACGACGGCTACGATGACAACACAGGCGTTTACTACGGCGTTGAGTAATATTGGGTAAATATTTAATAATAAAAATAATTTTAACAGCACCAAAAGGGCAAGCACAGAGTTTAATCTGCAGCTTGCCCTTTTCTTATGTTTTTCTGCTGTTATTAACACAAAGTATCCTGCGGATTATTTGTATTGTGCTATTTGTTTCCACAACATCACACAGGCGAATAAAAAAACAAGCGGCAACTTGATTATCGCCACTTGTTTTAATCAATTTTCTTTTTACGGTTTTACCTCAACTATTGACATAGAGCCTTTTCTTTTTACGGTTTTACCTCAACTATTGACATAGAGCCTTTTCTTTTTACGGTTTTGCCCAAGCTCTTGATACAGAGCCTAATTATACTAAACTAATTTTCACTGTGTTTCGGTAGAATGGTTTGAAAGGTCGTTGTCGGATATTTTGTAGCACAAAATCATAAGGCTGTCACTCATATGCACATTCTGCACAACGACATCGTCATATGCAACAGACAAATCATAGTGAGAAAAGTTCCAGTAGCATTTTATGCCACAGCTGTACAGCCGCTTTGACACCTCTCCTACCGCCGCCTTTGGTATGCACAGTATAGCAACCTTTGGGGAATGCTCGCCGCAGAATTCCTCAATATCGTCAGTGCTTTGCACCTTTATTCCACGAATTTCCTCACCGATTATAGATGGGTTCTTGTCGAATATTCCTATTAAGTCAAAGCCACGCTCTTCAAAAGACATATGTGCGGCAACAGCTCTGCCTAAGTTGCCTACGCCCACCAGCACAGCCTTGTATTTGTTGTTTAAGCCAAGAATCTGCTTTATTTCGTTGTAAAGCAGCTTAACATTGTAGCCAAAGCCCTGCTGACCAAAGCCGCCAAAGCAGTTAAAGTCCTGCCTTACCTGTGAAGCTGTGGTACGCATTTTTTGTGCCAGCTCCTTAGAGGATATTCTGTCTATCCCCTGAGCCTTAAGCTCTCCTAAAAATCGATAATAACGAGGCAGTCGCTTTATTACCGAGGAGGATATATTTTCTTTCCTTGCCATCTATAAATCACCATTTCCGAAAATACATATTATAACAATGCATACAAGCTGCATATTATCCCGTAGCTTGTATTGGTATGTGAATTTTTTAACAAACATTATTCTATAAAAGGGCTGCCGGTCTACTACCGTAAACAGCAACCCTATTATACTTCAACAGTCTGAAAATCGCAATAGCTTTTAAGCCATTAGCTTTTCCAGTCTTTTATTAATTTCAACAAGGAAGGTTTCTGTGTCTACCTTCTGCTTGTTTGGCAGTGTAGAAAGCAGCTCAAGGTCGCCTGTCATAACGCCGTCTTCAATAGTTGAAATAGTAGCCTTTTCAAGGTTATCGGCAAACCTGCAAAGCTCAGGGTTATTGTCAAGCTCTCCTCTTTTTCTTAAAGCACCGCTCCAAGCAAACAATGTAGCAACACTGTTGGTAGAGGTTTTTTCGCCCTTTAGGTGCTTGTAGTAGTGACGCTGTACTGTACCGTGTGCAGCCTCGTACTCATATACACCGTCCGGAGATACTAGAACAGATGTCATCATTGCCAAGCTGCCAAATGCAGTTGCAATCATATCTGACATAACATCGCCGTCATAGTTTTTGCAAGCCCAAATGTAGCCACCCTCACTGCGGATAACTCTTGCTACTGCATCGTCAATCAGTGTATAGAAATACTCTATACCTGCGTCAGCAAACTTTTGCTTGTACTCGTTTTCAAAAATCTCATTGAAAATATCCTTAAAGCGGTGGTCATAGGTTTTGCTGATAGTATCCTTTGTAGCAAACCAAATATCCTGATTTAGGTCAAGTGCGTAGTTAAAGCAGGAGCGGGCAAAGCTGCCAATGCTCTTGTCTAGGTTGTGCATACCCTGAATAACGCCGTCTGTATCAAAATTATGAATCAGTGATCTTTCCTCTGTGCCGTCTGGCTTTGTTACGCAAAGCTCTGCCTTTGAGCCGGCACTAACAGACATTTCTGTGTTCTTGTATACATCGCCGTAAGCGTGACGGGCAATGCAAATCGGCTTTTTCCATGTAGGAATAAACGGTGTAATACCCTTTACAATAATAGGGCTTCTGAATACTGTACCGTCCAGCATAGCTCTGATAGTACCGTTTGGTGACTTCCACATTTCTTTTAGGTTGTACTCTGTCATACGGGCAGCGTTAGGTGTAATAGTTGCGCACTTTACAGCAACACCGTATTTCTTTGTAGCTATAGCACTGTCAATAGTTACCTGGTCGTTAGTTTCGTTTCTGTGCTCAAGACCTAGGTCATAGTAGTCAGTCTTTAGATTTACATATGGATAGATAAGAATATCCTTAATCATCTTCCATATAATTCTTGTCATCTCGTCGCCGTCCATCTCAACAAGCGGAGTGGTCATTTCAATTTTAGCCATTTTAATTGCCCCTTTGCTCAAGTATATTTTTTATTACATAATATTACCCGTTTAAATAAATAAACGGGTAATTGCATTTTATCAAGAGTGTTCTCTTGTGTAGTTCAGCAAACCACCTGCAAGGATAATATCCTTTGTACGCTGCGAAAGCTCGCACTTTGCCACGATAGTTTTGCCGTTTGTTTTATTTTCAATAACTACATCCTTGCCCTCAACAATGCACTTCTTTACATCAGGAAGTACAAGCTGATCATTTAGGCTGATGCTGTCATAATCTGCCTCGTTTACAAAGGTAAGAGGAATAATACCTGCGTTAATCAGGTTTGCACGGTGAATTCTTGCAAAGCTCTTAACAAGCACTGCCTTTACGCCCAAATACAAAGGTGCAAGTGCGGCATGCTCTCTTGAAGAGCCCTGACCGTAGTTTTCGCCGCCAACAATAATGCTCCTGCCCATCTGCTTAGCTCTTGCCGGGAATTCCTTGTCACATACTGTAAAGCAATGCTCGGAAATAGCCGGAATATTTGAACGCAGAGGCAAAATCTTTGCACCGGCCGGCATAATGTGGTCGGTAGTAATATTATCTTCAACCTTTAGTGAGCACTGTGCCTCGATAGTGTCCTCCAAAGGATATGTAGCAGGATATGGTTTAATGTTTGGTCCTCTAAGCACCTCTACGCTGTCCATTTCAGCTTCAGGAACAGGTGCTGCAACCATATTGTCATTTACCAAGAATTTCTCAGGCAGCTCAATCTTTACCTCGTCACCCAATGTTCTAGGGTCGCAGAATACACCTGCCAAAGCAGAAGCTGCTGCGGTTTCCGGTGATACAAGGTATATCTGACCGTCAGCTGTACCGGAACGGCCCTTAAAGTTTCTGTTAAAGGTTCTTAGAGAAATACCCTTAGAGTTAGGTGACTGTCCCATACCAATACAAGGGCCGCAGGCACACTCAAGAATTCTTGCACCGGCCGCAATCAGGTCGCCAAGCGCACCGTTAAGAGCAAGCATATTATAAACCTGCTTTGAACCCGGTGCTATAGCAAGAGAAACATTCTCTGCAACGGTTTTGCCCTTTAGTATAGCCGCAACTCTCATAAGGTCAAGATATGATGAGTTTGTACATGAACCGATACATACCTGGTCAACAACCTGTGGACCAATCTCCTCGATAGTTTTGATATTATCAGGGCTGTGCGGACATGCTGCCATAGGAACAAGTGCTGAAAGGTTAATGTCTATAACCTCGTCGTAAACAGCGTCAGCATCTGCTGAAAGCTCGCTCCAGTCTTCCTCTCTGCCCTGTGCCTTTAGGAATTCTCTTGTAACCTCGTCTGACGGGAATATTGATGTAGTAGCGCCCAGCTCTGCACCCATATTTGTAATTGTAGCACGCTCAGGCACAGTAAGAGTTTTTACACCCTCGCCGCCGTACTCTACTATTTTTCCTACGCCGCCCTTAACAGACATAATCTTTAGTACCTCAAGAATAACATCCTTTGCAGATACCCAAGGCTGCAGCTTGCCTGAAAGATTAATTCTAACCATTTTAGGCATTGTTATGTAGTATGCACCGCCGCCCATAGCAACAGCAACATCAAGTCCGCCTGCACCTATAGCAAGCATACCGATACCGCCGCCTGTAGGTGTGTGGCTGTCAGAACCGATTAATGTTTTGCCCGGAATACCAAATCTCTCAAGGTGTACCTGATGGCAGATACCGTTACCCGGACGAGAGAAATAAATACCGTGCTTTCTGCATACAGTTTGAATAAAGCGGTGGTCGTCCGCATTTTCAAAGCCTGTCTGCAATGTATTGTGGTCTATATAAGCAACACTTTTTTCAGTTTTTACTCTAGGTACGCCTATAGCCTCAAACTCCAAGTAAGCCATTGTACCTGTAGCGTCCTGTGTAAGTGTTTGGTCTATTTTCAGTCCAATATCGCTGCCTACGGTCATTTCACCGCTAAGCAGGTGATTTTTGATTATCTTTTGTGCTATTGTATAACCCATGACAATCGTCCTCCTTTGTTTTATTCGTAAATAACATTATTTACTGCAGCACCCAAGGGTGCCAATACATAATGCCCCGGAATGTTAGAAAATATAACATATATATTATTACCTAAATTGCATGAATTGTCAATGTGCATATGCACAAAATATGCCTTTTAGTCACAATTCAATAAATATATAAAAATAAATACCTATTTTAAAGCCCCGTAAACAGTCATTGTACAGCTGTAAGGCATTATAATGTTTTAACAAATTCCTTAAGGTAGGCTTTAAAATCCTCTCCAAGCTCTTTGTTTTGTACACCAACCTCAACCTGTGCCTTTAAAATGCCCAGCTTGTTGCCCATATCATAGCGTACGCCTGTAAAGTCAACGGCTGTCATACCTACTGTTCTTGCCAAAACCTTCATAGCATCTGTAAGCTGAATCTCTCCGCCTACACCCGGCTTGACTGTTTCCAAAATGGAAAATATTTCAGGCGGCAAAACACATCGGCCCAAAATTGAGTAGTATGACAAAACCTCTGCCTCTGTTGCCGGCTTTTCAACCATATCCGTACAGCTGAACACATTGCCCTCAAGCCTGTCCACCTTTAGTGAGCCATACTTGTGAATTTCCGACTTTGGCACCTCTTTTACGCCAAGAACACCCTTGCCGTACTTTTCGTATACTCTTATAAGCTGAGCAACGGCAGGGTCTTCACCTACTATAACATCATCGCCAAACAAAACGGCAAACGGCTCGTCGCCTACAAAGCTCTTTGCACAGCTAATAGCGTGTCCTAAGCCCTTTGTTTCCTTTTGACGGACATATGTAATATTTGCAAGCTTAGGAATAGCCGTTACAGTATCGTAAAATTCATTTTTACCGCCCTTTAGCAGCGCTTGCTCAAGCTCCGGCGAATAGTCAAAATGGTCTTCTATAATACCCTTACCTCTGTTGGTAATAATTAAAATTTCCTCTATACCTGAGTTTACAGCCTCCTCAACTATATACTGTATAGCCGGCTTGTCAACTATAGGGAACATTTCCTTTGGCATTGATTTGGTAGCAGGCAAAACTCTTGTGCCCATACCGGCGGCAGGAATAACCGCTTTGCGAATTTTTTTCATAAATTTACCTCACTTAATTATCAGTTTAACATTCATTTTCCTATAAATTAAATTACATTAAAGCATACCCATCATAAGGTTTGGCAGCAGCGTCAGCACAAAGGCACCGGCAAGAAGCACATAGCCGAGCACACGGTCAACTCCGCCCTTTCTGTCAAGCTCCTTGTTAACCTCAAAGCTGTTGGTACACTGAGCTTTTGTTTTACGCACTTTTTTTACAACATTTTTGTAATAGCACCTGTTGCCGATAAAGCCGCTTATAATCATTACAATGTACTGCAAAGCCCTAAAAAACAGCGGAGATACATATAGCAGCGCCTGGTCAAGGGGCAGTGAACTAATATGATTATACAGGTCTGTTTGGTCTGCAATGCTGTTTGTCTGTGTAAACTGTACAAGGGCCATATAGCCAATGTCATACCCTACCATACACACAGCTAAAATCAAGGTTAATAAAATACCTATACCATATTGCTTTCTGTACAGAAACCAACCGCCCGAAAACAGAAACGCAGCAAAGTTAAAGCGGCTTCTGTTACGGTCATGAATATTTTTAAACACAAAGCTATACAGCAATGTATTGGTTTTTACATATGCCTTTGCCTCTTTCAGCTTAACATTGTCGGCAATCTCATCTTCGTCATAGGCTGTATCAAAGCCCTGGGCAAACGGAATACCGGTAAAAGGCATTTGTCCGCCTTCGTTTTCACCTTTTTTGCTGTCTGTCTTTTCATCGACCGAGTTGCTTAACGGAGCGGCACAATGCTCACAGAAAAAAGCCTCGCTGCTGTTTTTTGCACCGCAGTTGCTGCACACTATATAATCTTGTCCGTTATCGGCATTATCTGTGTTTGCCTCATCCCTTGGATTCCACTCATAAGTCTTTGAGTGCTTATCGTAATTAACGCACCTGTTTTCTTTTTCATAGCATTCCCTATGCTGCGGTGTACCACAAACAGGACATACAACAATATCATCATCCTTGTTAAAAGCCTTGTGACAGCCGGGACATTTTTGATTGTAATAATTCATAATTTCCTTTCAAGCATCCAATTGTGCTTAATTAATTTTTTATTCATTTCAGTTACTGCAATTTTAACAGAAAAAGCCCAAAACTGCAACATATATTTTGGTTTTGTAAAATTATCACAGTATTGTCGGGAATATATTAAATATAAACTGCAATATATGATATTTTACCGCCTTTATTGACGGCTATTGTTAATTGAATATTAATTTTGAGCATATAAAAAGGCAGGCAAAACGCCTGCCGAATTCAGCTGCTGTATAACACCCTTACGCACACTGCGTCTTCATACCGCAGTGCAATAACCCCTCCACGAATTTCGTATGCACGCAGACTGCCAAGCGGGCTTTTTTGAACAGGCTCTACAACAGTACCCTGTGTTAAACCCAAATCCAGCAGCCGCCGTCGCTGTTTCCCGACGGACAGCAGGCAATCAACCACACATTTTTTTCCGATAGGAACCCGATTTAAAGTGCTTGCTTCTTTATTCACCTTTAATCATCACCAATCTGTGAAATAATCCATTATTCTTATTATCATTATTTACAGATTATGCAAATTTGACCGGTTAGTTACTAAACCGGTCATTTTTGAGATTTATTACATTGGTAAAATACCTTTGAATATCCTCACGGCAGGTAATTTGGAGATTGCTTTCTATTACCTTTTCCTGAACCGCAAGAGGCAGAGAGTAAAAATACTCCTTAGCCTCTCTGTCAAGACCATTAATATTTGCCATATAATCACCTCTTGAGTATTATATGCAGCTATGGCAATGCTATTCAAAGGCTAACCTTCTTTTTCTTTTAAATAATCCAAATACATCTTCTTCATCATTTTTAAGCTTCTTTGCCGTATAGACACAGTATCACCGTTAGTAAGAGTAAATTCCTTATCCGCCCTTAGTATATAGTCCATATTAACCAAAAAGCTTTGGTGACACCTTAAAAAGCATCTGTCATTAAGCTCCTGCTCTATTTCGCTAAGGCGTTTGTACACAGTATACTCCTCGTTCTTGCTTGTATGTACGATGCACTTTGAATTATTGCTTTCAACATATGTAATATTTTTGCGAGGAATACGAACAATGCCGCCACGGACGCTTATATTGTACGATTTAAAATCAACCGTAATATTTTTTACTATTCTGTCCATAACGCCGCAAAGCTTTTCGTAGCTGTGCGGCTTCAGCAAATAGCCGCTGGCCTCTACATCGTAGCTGTCTATGGCAAAGTCTGCACTTGCCGTTAAAAAGACTATACTTCCGCAGTAGTTATTCTGCCTCAGCTTTCTTGCAACCTCTATGCCCATTTCTCCGTTTTCTAAATAAATATCCAAAAATATAATATCCGGCAGAGCACCGTCCTGAATATCGTATATTAGGTTTGAGCCGTTTTCATATATGTTAATTCTGTATTCAATACCCTTTTCGCTAAAATAATTACTCAGAAAGTCAGCTATAATATCTCTGTCGAGTGAGCTATCGTCACAAATACCTATAAACATATCCCCTGCTTCTCCTTACATTACACTAACAACAAAATTACAAATAATAACCGTAGATAAATGGCAAAATTCTCTACAGGTACATTATACCATAAAATTTGCAAATCATAGCTCGATTTTTGTCGAAAAATGCAGACAAATATAATTTTATAATATTATACAAATTTCGTGTGTCATTTTCATTTAAAAAGCCGTCAATTTCAAAACATTTAACAAAATTTTGACTATTCAATTATAATAAACATATAGTAAAAAACGCATCAAGGAAATGACAGTTTGTTTTTTACGGAGGAACAGATGGTTACATACAGGGTTATTTGTGAAAAAATTATAAACAATGCTTTGGGCAAATACACAGCCTACGGGATATGTGCCTACAGCAATGAAACAGGCAAAGAGCTTGCACATATATCGGACATATTTTTAAAGCAGGACGATGCCACCGCATTTGCAGACAAATGCAACAACTTCAATGTGGAGCTTGTTCATTTACCTGTTATTATTGAGGACTGTCTTTTAGAGCAACAGCCTACCTCTATATAAACAAAAGCTCTTTAAAAACAAATCAGTAAAAATTAATAAACTCCGTAAAAATTATTAATAAGCTAACATCTACACACTAAACCCATATAACCCCTTAATTAAAAGCAGCGGCAGCAGGAAAAAACCTTGCTGCCGCTGCTTTTTTATGGTTTAAGTGCAAATATATGCTTTAATAATAGTCAACCTCCGTTGTATTGGAGTTTGCCTGCAGACGGTGAACCTCGTCCTTTGTAAGCTCTCTCCATGCACCTGATTTTAGCCCGCCCAGCTTAACCTGACCTACAGCAATACGCTTAAGTCGTGGCACCTCTAAGCCAAGCTGCTCGCACATTTTTCTGATTTGTCTGTTTCTGCCCTCACGCAGAATTATTTCAAGAACACACCTGCCCTCTTCACGCTGAACAACCCTTACCTCTGCCGGTGCTGTTTTTTTGCCGTCAATAACCATACCGCTGCTCATTTCAACAAGCTGCTCCTCATTTATAGCCGGCCTTACAGTTACACGGTAAACCTTGTAAACATGCTTAGAGGGGTGCGTAACCCTGTTGGCAAATTCACCGTCGTTTGTCATTAGCAGTAAGCCCTCGGAATCTCTGTCCAGTCTGCCTACCGGATATATTCTTGCAGGTATATCCTTTACCAGCTCTGCCACGCACTTTCTGCCCATTTCGTCGCTCATAGTGGTAACATAGCCTCTGGGCTTATTCAGCATAATGTAGTATCTTTTAGCCTTCGCTCCGGCGGCAATTTTTCTGCCCCTTACAGTAACCTTATCCCTTTTAGGGTTTACCTTGTCGCCTATTGTGGCAGTTCTGCCGTTTACCTTTACCATACCGTCAGCTATCATCTGCTCTGACTTTCTTCTGGAGGCAATTCCTAAGTCTGCCATATATTTTTGCAGTCTTACCAAGCCATTGTTATTATTCATAAAATCCTCTTTCCGGCTGTACACATAGTGTTCTGCCTTTTTACTTTATAATTCCAAGCCTTAGCGTTTAAGGCTTTTTGCCGATTTTCTATATTCCAAAAAATCTATTTAAAAACTCCTGCACACCAGTCAAAGATATTTTCAAAAAAAGATTTTTCTTTTTCTTTGTAATCAACAGCTTTTTCGGTAATCAAGGGTATAGTGCAAACAGTCTTTCCCTCTGAATAATATTCCGCTCTGCCAACTACCTGCCCCTTTTCAAGGGGAGCATACAGAAAGCTGTTTATAATAACCCTTCTGCTTATGCCGTCATCGCTGTCGGTCTGCTTAACATAATCAACAGCCGCCGCAGGCCTAACCTCTACTGTGTCTGTCATACCGCCTACCACATCGGCTTTAAATGAAAAATTTTTGTCTGCATTTTTTACAGCTGTAAGCCTTGAAAAGCCATAGCTGTACATATTAATATGGTCGTTCCAATCGTCCGGTGCATTCAAGGTGACCGCTATTAGGCACACACCGTCTTTTTCGGCAGAGGTAACCAGGCATCTGCCGGATTTTTTTGTAAAGCCTGTTTTGCCGCCTGTACAATATTGATACAGCGACAAAAGCCTGTTGTGGTTTCTGTAGCTTATAGTCATATCCTTTGGCTGTATAAAGGTTACTTCTGCCGTCTTTTTTGCTGTAAGCTCTGCAAAGCTGCTGTTAGATAAGGCGTAATTCATAAGCAGTGCCATATCATACGCTGTGGAATAGTGGTTATCATCATCTAAGCCGGAGGGTGTTACAAAATTGGTGGAATTCATACCGATTTGCTCTGCCTTTTCGTTCATTAGCTTTGAAAACTCGTCAACAGAGCCGGCTATAGAAACAGCGGCGGCATTTGCCGCATCATTCCCCGAAACAGTCATCATGCCTACAGCCAAGTCAGACAGTCTAAGCCTGTAGCCCTCTTTAAGATACATAGAGGAGCCCTCGGCAATCATTTCCTTTGTAAAAGCAACCTCCTTGTCGTTTGCCTGTGCGTTTTCCAAGGCTATCAGAGAGGTCATAATTTTAGTTGTACTTGCCATACTCATTTTTTTATAGGCGTTTTTTTCAAAAACAACGCTGTTATTATTTGCACAGTACAAAACCGCACAGCGAGCAGACACAGATACATCTGTTTTATCGTTACTGTCGGCAGCAGCGGAAAAGCACACCGCAAAAATTAAAACCACGCACGCAGTAACAGACAGCCACCATTTCAACAAATATCACTCCATTATCCATAACACAAATATTCTTAACTAAATGATTTTATGTTAAAGCGGAGCAATATATTACAACACGCCTTTATTAACTACAGTATGATTGTTAGTTATTATCGTCGCTTTCCTGTTGAGGTTGGTCGTCAACAGCTATGTCATCCTGCTGTTGGTCGGCCTCCTCCTTTTCGTCCTTGCCAAATAAAGCCGTAATTTTGTCTATTAAATCCGGTGCCATAGCCAGCGCCTTTTCAGCTACACCTGAATTTGGCGTATCAATGCTTACTACCTTGGCGTCACCGTTTGAAATCACAATAAATGCAATAGGGTTTATTGTAACGCCTGCACCTGTACCGCCGCCAAAAAGGTCTTTGTTTGGCGATGATTTTGCCACAAAGCTTGAGCCGCCCGAAGCAAAGCCATAAGCCACCTTTGACACAGGTATAATAATAGTGCCGTCCGGTGAATTTACAGGTGTGCCTATAACGGTGTTTACATCTACCATTTGTCTTATTTTGTCCATTGTGGTATCCATTAGGCTTTCAAGTGGTTGTTTATTTTCCATTTTTTGCACCTTCCTAAAAGTTATATAATTTATGATGTAAATTAATTTTTAATTTGCCTGTTAAAATATAATATACACCTGCTTATTTTGCAGGCTGTTTATTTGTATTTGTATTTGCATTTGCATTATCGTTGTCAACAGAGGCAGTAACTCGCATATAGAGCTTTAGAGCCTTTATGCCCTTTGTAACTACTGCGGCTATTATAAATGCCGGCCTTACTGCAATGTGAGCATACAGTGTTACCCTTGAGCTTTTGCTGTAAAAGTCGGGCTTAACCTCTACCTCAGGCACTCTGCAAAGCGTAACCAGCCCCGACAATGCACCTATAGCAGGGTAGACTGCGTCACACACATAGCCAAAGTTCATTGCCGATGCGGCGGCGTCCTCTCCGCCTGTAACAATATTAATTGTAAGCCTTCTTACAAGAATATGCTTTGTGAAATCCTCTAAAAATTGTTTTAAAATGCTAAGAGCCTCTTTCAAAATACTTATAAGCCCCTTTACCCCCTGCACCTTTACCAGCTTTTTAAAAAAGCTCTCCTTAGGCTTTTTTTCGCTTTCAGCCCTTTTAGCAGCAGGCTCTTTTTTTTCTTTCTTCTTTTTCTTCTGCTTTTCGGGATAAAGTTTGTATTTAATAAATAAATATCTAAGCCACACAAGAGTTTTGCTTTCGCTGTAGCTTATATACAGATTCAGCGGAATTAACAGCAGCACAGCTACAGCGGCAATTATTATTAGTATAACAATAAGTGCTGTCATATACACTGCTCCTCCCTAAAATTACGGCACTGACAAAATCAGTTTATATTATCTATAATTTCATCTGTCGCCTTTTCTATAGCTTCTTCAAGCTCTGCGTCTGTATTTTCAGCCTTTCCGCTTTCGTCATTTTCAGGCTTAGGCAACGGCGGCAGGTCATCTAAGGATTCCAACTGAAAGCATCTTAAAAAATTGTCTGTTGTACCGTAAAGCAACGGTCTGCCCGGAAGCTCCAGTCTGCCCTTTTCTTCTATAAGACCTTTTGTTGTTAAACTGCCTACTACACCGGAGCAGTCAACACCTCTTACCTGCTCTACAAACGCCTTGGTTACAGGCTGATTGTAGGCTATTACCGCAAGCACCTCCAAAGCAGCTTGGGAAAGAGGTGTGTTTCGCTTTAAATCCATTATTCGGCGTATGTACTCACCATATTCCTTTTTGCTGCACATTTGGTAGCTGTCCTCTAAACGGATAATGGCAATACCGTGTGTACTGCTGTTATATTCTTCTGTTAATTCATCAAGCATCAGCTTAACCTGAGGCATTTTTTCATCAAGTGCATTCGACAAACTGTCTATGCTTACCGGCCCTCCGTTTGCAAACAATATAGCCTCTATAGCACACTTTATTTCAGTATTATTCACCGGACTTATCCTTTCTCATAAGTATAACATCTGCATTGTCACCGTCGCCCTCTATACGAATTCTGCTGTTTTTTACAAGCTCCAAAACCGCCAAAAATGTTGCCACAAGCTCCGATTTCGGGCTGCCGTCCTCAAACAGCTTTCTGTATTTTACGGCTGTGCCGCCCCAAAGCTTTCTAAGCACATAAACAACCCTGGAGCTTACCGAAACTATCTTACGCTCTACTATACCGCTAAAGGCCTCCCGTGGAGGCGGCAGCTTGCTTTTGCCTCTGCCGGCTGCGGCTGCAAATGCCTTGGCAATGTCCTCGCTTTGGTGTATGCGGGTGTAGGTCATATCAAACTTTATATTTGACGGACCTTTTACAAAAATATCATAGCAGGCTATACTGCCCAGCTGTTTTGCCATTTTTCTGCACTCTTGGTATTCAAGCAACTGACCTTCAAGCTCTTTCTTCAGCTCCTCGGCCTCTTCGTGCTTTGGCAGCAGTGAAACAGATTTTATATAAACAAGCCTGGAAGCCATTTCCAAAAACTCACTGGAAATATCCATTTGGTTCTCCTGCATTTGGTTTATCTGCTCCATATACTGCTCCAAAAGTGCAGAAATTTCAATATCGTATATATCCATTTTATGCTTTGCAATAAGCTGCAAAAGCATATCAAGAGGGCCCTCAAAATCGGACACCTTGTACTTTAAAACTATAGGCTCGCCGTTCAAAAAAGAACCTCCTTAATTCTTACCAAAATGCTGCAAAAGGCAAGGACGCCAGGTGAAACACCCAGTTAGTAAGAATATTCTGCAAATATGATAGCGGCCCTGTCAACACGCCTGTAAATATTAAAACAATAAGCACTATACTTAATACTTGCTCGTTCTGATACGCTTTATACACAATACGGTCAGGCAAAAAAGCAAAAAGTATTTTTGAACCGTCAAGAGGCGGTATAGGAATAAGATTAAACACCGCAAGCGAGATATTTATAGATATAAAATAGATAAAGAATATGTTTATAAGCTCCCACGCACCTGTTGACAACGAAACATTGGTAGCCACAATAGCCGCAACATTGTACAGTAAAGCGGCCGCAAAGCCTGCCAAAAGGTTGCTTACCGGGCCTGCCAAGGCTGTAACAGCCATGCCTGCCTTTGGATTTTTAAAATTTCGTGGATTTACAGGTACAGGCTTCGCCCAGCCAAAGCCGACAAACAGTATCATTAACGCACCTATAGGGTCTACATGAGCCATAGGGTTAAAGCGCAGTCTGCCCATATTTTTAGCTGTGTTATCACCCAGCTTGTAGGCTACAAAGCCGTGTGCCATCTCGTGCAGCGGCAATACTAAAAACACTATCATTACAACGGCAAGTATCTCCATTACAGCGTCCTGCATTGTAAGTGAGCCTGACAATAAACTTCTTAACATAATATTCCTCCATAATCACCTGTAAAAAGCATATTCAAAAAGAAAAGCATAAAATTATTTATAGTAAATGATACCACATACCGCAAAAATTTTCAATGAAATAAAGTTAATATCAGAGAAAAGCTTAAGCTGCTTTTTTACCGGTTACATCATTTCATTTGTACAAAAAGAATAATTTTGCATATATGCAAAAGGGAGTTTTATTTTACTTTTCTACTACTGCAATATCATCTTTTCCGTTTGAAAAAGTTTTCTGCAAATTCATTTTGTTTTCTTCCGCCGCTGCTATTATTGAAAGGGTTTCGTCGTTAACTGCTTCGCCCGGAGTAATAATAGGTATTCCCGGCGGATACAGCCATATATATTCTGCACACACAGAGTCCTTGCTAAGCTGCTTATCAATAACTTTTTTAGGGCTTTCAAGAGCCTGTGCTATGCTCATATTTCTTTTTGGCAGTGCCTTAATAGTTGTGCACAGCGGACTTCTGTTTACAGACAGTAAGGCTTTGTCAATGCTCAGCAAAGCATCAGCCAGTATGCTTAAATCCTCTTGGCTGTCTGCCATAGAGGTCATTGCTATTGCATAATCTCCGCCGCACATTTCAAGCTCAATTTTATATTTATCCCTAAGCAATGCAAACAGCCTGCCGCCTGTAATATTAGTGTGTGCCGCAGATATTACAAGCTTGCTTTTGTCAAAGGCGAATATACTTTCACTGTTCTCTGTATAATTTAAAACCTCTAAGTACCTTAGCCGCCGGAGCTGCTTTTTAAAGCCTTCAAGATTATTGCTCCAGTTTAAAAAAAGCCGCCGGTTTTGAACAAGCTCAATACAGCTGTCAATAGACGACATAAGCAAATAAGACGGACTGCTCGTTTGGAAAACAGACAGCTGCCGCTGTACAGACTGCGGCGACACAAGCCTTGAATTAAGGTGCAAAACAGCTGTTTGCGTCAGACTCGGCAGTGTTTTGTGCAGACTCTGCACCACTATATCCGCTCCCGCCCTTACTGCTCCTCCGGTAAAGTACGGCGAAAGGTCTAAATGTGCTCCGTGGGCCTCGTCCACCAACACAGGTACGCCAAAGCTGTGTGCCACCCTTGCAATACTCTCTGTATCACTTATAATTCCCTCGTATGTAGGGCTGGTTATAATAACAGCACTTATATTACTATGCACTTTAAGAGCTTCCTCTACCTGACTCGGCTGTACGCAGGAATAGCTTGGTATTTTCTTTAGCATTTGCGGCAGTATATACACAGGGTTAAGTCCGCACAGCTCTATGGCATTGTACACACTTTTATGACAGTTTCGTGCAACAAGCACCGTATCTCCTGTTTTAGTACAGCTGCGTATGCCCGCCAAAATGCCGACGGTACTGCCGTTTACCAAAAAGAAGCTGTGCTGACTGTGCCACAGCTTTTGTGCCTTTTGCTGACACTCCTTTAATATTCCCTCCGGTTGGTGCAAATCGTCCATACCGGTTATTTCTGTCAGATCATACTCCGCACCCAAAATGTGCAAATATGGTGCCATTGCCTTTCTTTTATGCCCGGGCATATGCATTGGCAGAATGCTTTTATCTGTATAGCCTTGCAGATATTCCAAAAGCGTCATAGCCTTCCTCCGTAATTAAAATTGTGCATACTAAAATACGAACAGCATAGTCAGCTGTTCGTAACAAAAAGGCTTAGTCGCTTTCATCAATATATTCAACGGCCTGTGCCTGTGATTTTTTTATCATTTTTCCGCCTGCAAAAACATATTCACCGTCAGACGCACTATCGCCCTTAATCGGCTCTCCGTTTTCATCTGTAGGCACTGCAACAGGCATAATAGGAAAGGATTTGTCATTTTCCTTATCCTTAATGTCAAAAATATCCTCCAGCTTAGGATACAGCCTATACATTGAGCAGTAGGAAATTCCCGTAGGTAAAATCAAAAACAATGCCACGCCTAATACAATTAAGCCCACAACCAAATTACCCGTCATAACAGGTACTGACAAGCAGCCTGAAATTAACGCAGCTGTTGTTATCATTACATAAAAATTCATAGGCAGCTCGCCTATTGCCATTAAAGCGGCATTTTTAAAGTAGTAACGAAGCTTCAGCTCAAGCGTTACTGTAAGAATCGGCAGGGAAAAAGAAATAAACAAAATTGCCAAAGCAATAAGTATGGTAATAAACAAAGGAATATAGAACAGCCAGCTTTGTGCAGCCATTTTATAATATGTTACTATGCTGTAATAGGAAATAACGGCAGCCGCATATATAATTACACCATACAATGCAAAATAGAGAAAGTTATTTTTCAGCCCCTTTTTATAGGTTTGAAAAACCTTAAAATTACTGCCTTGGGTTTTCACAATCTCCTTGGTAACCTGTGTTACCCCTGAAAGAAACGGATATATAATAATTATTGCAGTACCCATAAACCACAAATTGCTTGTTTGGTGAAGCAGACCAGCTGCAAAATATACCAAAGCTGCCGCCAATATAAACGGTACAGCAAAAAAAAGATTGGTAAGCAGCATTGCCCTAAAGTTTTTAAAATAAAGCTTAAAAAAGCCAAGCTTTCTTTCGTCATTCATATTTTATAGTTCCTTATTTTTTATTTTAAGAAAAGGTAAAAACACCCGCAAACAGACTGTTTAATATAGCGTCTGTCATTGCACTTATTGACAAAGCTATAAGCATAAAGCTGTTGGAGATAATATATCTGTAAACGGTTTGGTCAGCCTTGGGTGCAGTACCCCTTACTCTTGCAAAAAGGCTGCCGGAAAAGGCCATTGACGACCTGCCCTGAAATATAAGCGCCAGCGTAGATATAACGCAGCCTGCCAGCATAACCAGCAGAAAAAAGCCCACCCCGCTAAAGGAATAGCACCTGTAAAGATAGCCGCCGGACAGTCCCGTTCCAAAGCCCTTGAAGCCTATTAAAAGCGGAACGCCTACACTGCCCCATACAGAAAGCCCCAAAAGAAAATTAGCCAAGAAAAACATAAAATTCGCCGTAAGCGAGGCTGCAAACGCCGAAAGCACACTTTGACTGCACCGTGACTGAAAGTCAGATGTAAACAGAAAATCCAGCCCCTGCATAAGCGTTTTATCAGCACTGCCCGCACATACCGCACCAAATATCATACCGGCAAGCAAGGCAATGCCAAGCAGTACATCTATACCATACCGATGCAAAAAATATACAATTTCCTTTTTATTAAGGCGGCGTCTGCCCCTTCTCGTCAAAAGTAAAATACCCTTCATATATTTTCTCCTGCATAAATTTTACTGAATATCTTTATGAGAAATTATATGATTTGGTAAATTAAATTATTCTGACTGTCGCTTTTGTGAAAAGCTGTGCAAGTGCCTGCGTTACCGTATTACTTGCCCAGCTCCTCTGCACGCCTTGTGCAAGCGTCCATAGCCGACTTAATATTTTCGTAGAAGCCGCCGTTATTCAGCACCTCCAGTGCGGCAAGAGTTGTACCGCCCGGTGATGATACCTTTTTGATAAGAGTGTCGGGCGTGTCGCCGGACTTCATAAGCATTTCTGCACTTCCCTTTAGTGTAGCACAGGTAAGCTCCATAGCGGCATTTGCATCAATTCCCTGCTCACAGGCATAGTCGCACATAGCCTTTGCAAACAGATAAATATATGCCGGACTGCTACCGTTTACCGCAATAACAGTGTTCATTTGACTTTCAGGCAAAACCTCAACAACGCCCGATGTAGCAAACATACTCTTAACCACTGCAAAGTCCTTATCTGCAATATTCTCAGACGGGCAAAGAGCTGTAGCACCACAGCCAAGCAAAAGAGGTGTGTTTGGCATTACACGCACACAGGCACATTTTGCATTAAGTGAAGAAACTACATAGCTAATTGAAATGCCCGCAGCAATAGATACCATTACAGTGCTGTCTGTTACTGCGTCCTTAATCTCGTCAAGTACCTCTGCATAGTTTTGAGGCTTAACAGCCAAAACAACAAAGTGGCTCTGCTGTGCAACCTGCTTTGCTGTTGCGCAGGCATTAATTCCTTTTTCAGCCATTACACTAAGCTTGTTTTGGTCAAGGTCAAAAACATTAATGTCCTTTGCACTTGCAACATTGTTAGTAAGCATACCGTTAATAATGGCAGTAGCCATATTTCCTGCACCAATAAAACCTATTTTATTCATATTCGTCACCTGTATTCTACAAAATTCTTATAATATTATAACACACCTGTTTATATGTGTAAATGAAATTTTATATTATGAAAAATTTCTTACATAAATGCCGAAGTCTGTTGCGGAAATACTTTGCATATTTTAAAATATTGCGTTGTGCAAATGCCGTTTTTGGGCGAAAAAACTATTGACAAATAATACTTTGTTTGTTAAAATAATTTAAGCCGCATATTGGGGGCTTATTTAAGTGAGCCTTGCTCCGCCCTACAGTAGCGAGACTTTTATAAAGGATGGTACTAAATATGTACGCAATTATCGAAACAGGCGGTAAGCAGTACAAGGTTTCTAACGGCGATATTATCTATGTTGAGAAGCTGGCTGCCGAGGCTGACGCAACAGTTGATTTCAAGGTTGTTGCACTTTCAAGCGATGCAGGTATTACAGTAGGCGCACCTTATGTTGACGGTGCTGTAGTTACAGGCAAGGTTATTAAGACAGGCAAGGGTAAGAAGATTACAGTTGCAACCTACAAGCCAAAGAAAGGCGAAAAGAGAAAGATGGGCCACAGACAGCCATATACAAAGGTTGAAATCCAGTCTATTAACGCTTAATTATGACAACGGTAAGCTTGCTCACATTGGCAGGCGGTGATTTGGTAGGCTTTAGAATATCAGGTCATTCCGGCTTTGCTGAAAGTGGCAGCGACATAGTTTGTGCTTCTATAAGCTCAGCAGCCTATTTGGTAGCTAACACTATAACAGATGTTATAAGGGTAGCGGCTGAGGTTGATGTTGACGAAAGCACAGGTGCTATGCTGCTGAGAGTTTTCCAAAAGGACGCAGCCGCCTGCAGGGATATTTTGCAGGGCTTTAAGCTGCATATGTTGGGACTTGAAGAACAGTTCCCGAAGAATATAATTGTAAATAATACGGAGGTGTAACATAATGCTTAAGATAAATATCCAGCTATTTGCTCACAAAAAAGGTATGGGTTCTACAAAGAACGGCCGTGACTCTGAATCTAAGAGATTGGGTGCTAAGCGTGCTGACGGTCAGTTTGTAAAGGCAGGTAACATTCTTTACAAACAGCGTGGTACACACATTCACCCGGGTGAGAATGTTGGCCGTGGTTCTGACGACACACTATTTGCTAAGGTTGACGGTGTAGTTCGTTACGAGCGTGTTGGTCGTGACAGAAAGCGTGTAAGCGTTTACGCACAGTAATTTATACTGTAAATTTGTTAGCTGAGGGCGGAGTTTGTATTCCGCCCTTTTTATTTTATTTGTACAAAACAGGAGCTTGTTTATGCTGCACGAGGATTATTTAGTAAGGCAGATAGATGTTATGGTAAAATACTTAGCTGAAACTGTTTTTAAAAATAAAAAGAAAACATATAACATAACTGCCGAAAAGTACTTTGAAATTAATGGTGCCGGCAAAAATGTACTGTATCTGTACGATTTGGCGGACCAAGGCGAGATTAATCTTGCAGAAAATATATTATATGATAAAATAGACGAAGAAAGATCTTTGGAGCTTTTTGAGGTGGGTGTTGACTTCTATGTTTACCTAAACTCTAAGGATGACGATTTTTTAGAAAGCAACGACTTTTCAAGACAGGAAATTTATGATGGTCTTGAGGATTTACAGAAAATATACGGCCTATTGTGATATACTACATAATGAAAGGTAGTGAAATAATGTTTGTAGATAAGGCAAAAATTTATATTAAAGCAGGTGACGGCGGTGACGGCTCTGTTTCTTTTCACCGTGAAAAATATGTAGCCTCCGGCGGTCCGGACGGCGGTGACGGCGGAAGGGGCGGCAATGTTCTGTTTCTGGCAGATGATAACCTTTCTACCCTGGCGGATTTCAGATATAAAAGAAAATATATAGCCGAAAAAGGCGAAAACGGCAAGGCCAAACGAAGCTCAGGCAAAAAGGCAGAGGATTTAATTGTGCGTGTACCTAGGGGCACCCTTGTAAAGGATGCCGAAACAGGCAGACTGCTGGCTGATGTATCCGGCAAAGAGCCTGTGCTTGTTGCCAAGGGCGGCAACGGCGGCTGGGGCAACATTCACTTTGCAACGCCAACCAGACAAACCCCAAGATTTGCAAAGCCGGGTATGCCGGGTGAAGAATACGAGGTAACACTTGAGCTAAAGCTGCTTGCAGATGTAGGACTGGTGGGCTTTCCTAATGTCGGCAAAAGCACGCTTGTGTCTGTAGTAAGTCAGGCAAAGCCTGTTATAGCCAACTACCACTTTACAACTATTACACCTGTTTTGGGCGTTGTAAGTATGGGCGAGGGAAACTCTTTTGTAATGGCCGACATTCCCGGTCTTGTAGAGGGTGCATGGGAAGGCGTTGGACTGGGGCATCAATTTTTGCGTCATGTTGAACGCTGTCGTATGCTTGTGCATATTGTAGATGTATCGGGCAGTGAGGCTCGTGATCCTAAGGAGGATTTTAAAATTATCAACGAGGAGCTTAAAAAATTCAATCCTGAGCTTGCAAAAAGGCCTATGCTTGTTGCCGGAAACAAGTGCGACTTAGCAACCGATGAACAAATTGAGGACTTTAAGAGCTTTGTAGAAGCACAGGGCTACGAATTTTTCCCTATTATGGCACCAATTAACGAGGGTGTTGACGCTCTTATGAATAAGGTGCTTGAAATGCTTAGCAAGCTGCCGCCTATTACTCATTATGAGGCAGAGCCGGCACCTGTGGTACAGCCTGAAAAGATTGACAAAAGCAAGGTTACTATTACCCACCACGACGGCATTTATTTTGTGGAGGCAAAGTGGCTGTTTAATATAATGAAGTCGGTTAATTTTGACGACTACGAGTCACTGCAGTATTTTCAGCGTGTGCTTATAAACGGCGGCGTAATTGACGCTCTGCGTGAGGCGGGCATAAACGAGGGAGACACTGTTTCTATATATGACCTTGAATTTGACTTTGTAGAATAAGAGGTATATATATGGATAGCTTACTGTCTTGCGATTTTGATTTAAGGCAAATATCGCCTCTCACTCTTTCCTTTATCGGCGACGGTGTATATGACCTTATGGTGCGTGAGTATATAATTTCTTTGGCAAACCGTCCGGTGGGAAAGCTTAACAACAGGAAAATAAGCGTTGTAAACTGCGGCTTTCAGGCTAAATGTGCCACTGCACTTCTGCCCTACCTAACTGAGGACGAAAAAGTAATATACAACCGTGGAAAAAACGCCAATGTGCACTCTGTGCCTAAAAATGCCAGCAGAAGTGACTACCACAGTGCCACAGGCTTTGAGGCACTTTTTGGTTATCTGTACATAAAAAAGGATATTGCCCGCTTAAGGGAATTATTCAACATAATTGTAACCGATATATATGAAAGGGTTAAGTAGGTGATATATAAATGAGCAACACCAAACAAGAGAATTTTCGTAAAAAGCTGCTGTTTTTTTTAAGAGATTACGGCTTGATGATTTCCGGCTCCTTCCTCTTTACGCTCGCTGTAGATATGTTTAATGCACCAAACAATATTGTTGCCGGCGGAGTTACGGGTATATCAACCATACTCAACTCACTTTTCGCACTTCCTATAGGTACAATGAATATAATTATTAATATTCCACTGTTTATATGGGGAGCAATCGAAAACGGCAAAAGGTTTTTAGTTAAAACAATTTTCGCTACCCTGTTTTCTTCAATATTAATTGACGCACTGGCAGCGTTTATCCCTACCTACACAGGCGACAAGCTTATGGCGTCCTTGTTTGGCGGAATATTCACCGGCTTAGGACTGGGCCTTATATTTCACGGCGGCGGTACAACCGGCGGAACAGATATTATTTCTAAAAATCTGAGAAACCATTTCCCGTTTCTTTCAATGGGAACAATCATAATTATTGCGGATATTTTTATCATATTGGCAACAATTTTAACCTTTCGTTCTATAGAAAGCGGCTTATATTCAACAATAGTTATTTTTGTAAGCTCCAAGGTTATCGACTTTGCCAACTATGGTCTTTCTCATAACAATGGACAGGTTATGTATATTATGTCTTCTCACTATGAAGAAATCAGTGAAGCAATTATGGTTGAGATTAAGCGTGGCGTTACCCTGCTTGATTCCGAGGGAGCCTACTCCAAAAAGAAAACAAAAACAATAATGTGTGCTGTAAGGCCACGGCAGGTTTACAAGGTAAAAAATATTGCCTCGTCTATTGATAAATCTGCGTTTATTGTCGTAACAAAGGCAGGCATTATAGACGGCCATGGCTTTAAAAATATCGAGCAATAAGCCTGAACGACCTTTTACATCTTTAATAACAATTTCCATCGTAAAATAACCGCCTTTTGGGCGGTTATTTTTGTACATAAATTTGTATATAAAATTTTATATTGCAACGGCTGACTCTGCTTTTTTACTTTTGGCATAAATCTTTACAAAAGGAATTGCTGTAAGCTCTCGCAAAAAGAGCCGCACCATAGGATGCGGCTCTAAAAGCGTAATCGTTATTTTTTTATTTCCAAAAGCTCCTCAGCGTGCCTTACAGCCTCGTCTGACGGTGGACGAACATCGGAAAGCTGGTACGGAATCTTCAGATTTTCCCACTTAAACAAGCCAAGTGTATGATATGGCAAAACCTCTACCCTATCAACAGTTTTTAAGCTTTTAATAAAGCTGTTAAGCTCCTTTAAGCCCTCATCGTCATCAGTCAAGCCCGGTACAAGCACATGACGAATCCACATTTTAATATTATGGTCGGACAAGTACCTTGCCATTTCCAAAATATTACTGTTTGTAAAGCCTGTCAAGGACTTATGCTTTGCGTCATCAATTTCCTTTAAGTCCAAAAGGACAAGGTTGGTGTACTGAATAAGCCTGTCAAACTTTTCCAGATACTCAGGTGAGGCAGAAAAAGGCTGCCCGCTTGTATCAAGTGCGGTATGAACATTATGCTCCTTAGCAATTCGGAAAACCTCTGTAACAAAATCAATTTGCAGCAAAGGCTCGCCGCCGCTAATGGTAATGCCGCCGTTCTTACCCCAGTATCCCTTATAACGCCACATTTTGTTAAACAACTCCTGCGGCGTCATTTCATCTCCGCCTTTATGCGTCCAGGTTTCGGGGTTGTGGCAGTACTTGCAGCGCATATTACAGCCCTGCAAGAAAGCCACATATCTCACGCCGGGGCCATCCACCAAACCAAAGGTTTCAAATGAATGGACACGACCTTTAATATTACATTCTGTCATGGCAAGTACGAGAGATTACATCCAACTGCTGCTCACGAGTTAGGTCGATGAACTTAACAGCGTAACCTGATACACGGATTGTAAAGTTTGCGTACTCCTCTTTCTCAGGATGTTCCATAGCATCCTTTAGCTTCTCAACACCAAATACATTTACATTTAGGTGGTGTGCACCCTGTGCAAAGTAGCCGTCCAATACCTGTACAAGGTTGTTAGACTGCTCTTCCTCTGAGTGACCAAGAGCTGATGGGTTGATTGTCTGAGTATTTGAAATACCGTCAAGAGCCCAGTGGTATGGCAGCTT
>FR891329.1:34105-127526 GCA_000435335.1 Clostridium sp. CAG:964 | reverse complement strand
GGTATGGCAGCTTAGCAACAGAGTTTAGTGAAGCAAGCAAGCCGTTCTGCTCTGCACCGTATGCAGGGTTTGCACCAGGTGACAATGGAGCACCTGCCTTACGACCGTTAGGCATAGCACCTGTAGCCTTACCGTAAACTACATTTGATGTAATTGTCAGGATAGATGTTGTAGGCTCTGAATTACGATATGTGTGGTGCTTCTTAATCTTATCCAAGAATGTCTTTAGCAGCCATACAGCAATGTCGTCTGCACGGTCATCGTCATTACCATACTTAGGGAAGTCGCCCTCTGTCTCATAATCTACGCACATACCTGTTTCATCACGAACAGTCTTAACCTTTGCATACTTAATAGCACTTAGAGAGTCAACAACATGTGAGAAGCCTGCAATACCTGTAGCAAATGTACGGCGAACATCTGTATCGATAAGAGCCATCTCAGCAGCCTCATAATAATACTTGTCGTGCATATACTGAATCAGGTTAAGTGTATTTACATACAAGCCTGCAAGCCAATCCATCATCTTGTCAAACTTAGCAACAACCTCGTCATAGTCAAGATACTCGCTTGTAATAGGAGCGTATGCAGGACCGCACTGCTCACGAGTCTTTAGGTCTACGCCGCCGTTTATAGCGTACAGCAAGCACTTAGCAAGGTTAGCTCTTGCGCCGAAGAACTGCATCTCCTTACCTGTCTGTGTAGCAGATACGCAGCAGCAGATTGAGTAATCGTCGCCCCATACAGGCTTCATAACATCATCATTCTCATACTGAACAGAGCTTGTACGGATTGAAATTTCAGCAGCATACTTCTTGAAGTTTTCAGGAAGAGCCGGTGAGTAAAGAATTGTTAGGTTTGGCTCCGGTGCAGGACCCATATTTTCAAGTGTGTGTAGGAAACGGTAGTCTGTCTTTGTTACCATTGAACGACCGTCAACACCGGTACCTGCAACCTCCAATGTAGCCCATACAGGGTCACCTGAGAACAACTCGTTATATGAAGGGATTCTTGCGAACTTAACCATACGGAACTTCATAACCATGTGGTCGATAATCTCCTGTGCCTGCTCCTCTGTAAGTACGCCAAGATCCATATCTCTCTTAATGTAAATATCTAGGAATGTTGAAATTCTACCAACACTCATTGCGGCACCGTTTTGTGTCTTAATAGCAGCCAAGTAACCAAAGTACAGCCACTGTGCAGCCTCATATGCATTCTTAGCAGGCTCAGAAATGTCAAAGCCGTAGCTCTTAGCCATCTCCTTCATACCCTTAAGAGCATTAATCTGCAATGTGATTTCCTCACGCAGACGGATAATGTCGTCTGTCATTGTGCCGTCGCCGCAGTTTTCAAAATCTTTTTTCTTTTCTTCAATTAGGAAATCAATACCGTAAAGAGCTACTCTACGATAGTCGCCTACGATACGACCACGACCGTATGTGTCAGGAAGACCTGTAATAATGTGGTTGTGACGAACGCTCTTCATTTCCTTTGTATAAGCATCAAATACACCCTGGTTATGTGTACGAGCATATTCTGTAAATATCTTATGCAGTTCAGGATTAGGTGTGTAACCGTTTGATGTACATGCCTGCTCAGCCATCTTAATGCCGCCGAATGGCATAAATGCACGCTTTAGAGGCTTGTCTGTCTGTAAGCCGACTACCTTTTCCAAATCCTTTAAATTTTCATCGATATAAGCCGGACCGTAAGCTGTTAAGCCTGTAACAACCTCTGTCTCCATATCAAGAATGCCGCCCTTGGCACGCTCTTCCTTTTGTAGTACCTGTAATGCACCCCATAGCTTGTCGGTAGCCTCTGTAGGGCCAACAAGGAATGAAGAATCACCGTCATATGGTGTGTAGTTCTTCTGAATAAAATCACGAACATTAACTTCTTCTTTCCAAATTCTGCCTTCAAAGCCATTCCACTGCTTAAAATCAGTCATTGTTAGTTTCCTCCTTAAACATATCTAAAAAATGGTTATATAGTAACCCTTGGGTTAGTTAATTTCTAACCGTACCTTGTGGTACAATACAAATTATACTCATTTTTTATAAAATGACAATAGAAAAAACAAAATTTTTTGAAAAAAATATTTTTTGGTTTGTTTTTCACAATTGCAGGCTGTAAAATTTTATGTATTTATACAATTATTACATGCCGTCTTGCTTTATATTTTTGTAAAGAAATTAAAAACTAACTTTTCGCCTGTATTTTAACCTTTGGCTAATAATCACTTTATATTGGGATTTATTTAAAATTCAACACAATATGTTGTGCCATTATATTTTGTTCAAATATTCTTCACTGTTACTTCACAATACGAATTGTTTATTTCTAACAAAAGTTTTCGACTGTTTCTTAATTTAACATATTCATTAAACTTTTTTTATGATAAACAATAATGATTCCTTTATTTCTTCAAATATTTATGTATTAAATAAGAGTCGGCCTGTTCTCTGTGCAAATATAAAATCGGCACAGAAAACAGGCTGATTTCAGCTATATGCTGCTTAATGCATATGCATTATTCAGCGGCGGTTTATTTCATATTCTTCTCGTAGCTTTCAATCATCTTTTTAACCATCATTCCGCCTACAGAGCCTGCCTGACGAGCAGTAATATCGCCGTTGTAGCCTTCCTTTAGGTTTACGCCAACCTCGTTGGCACACTCCATCTTGAAACGCTCCATTGCCTCTCTTGCCTCCGGTATATTTAACTGATTATTATTTGATGACATTTTAATTCTCTCCTTTTAATTTTTAGTTACGACAAGCCGTCTGTCTGCTTAACTTCAGCTTGGCACACTGCCTGCAATACAAGCCTTTATATGCCTTTGCTCTGCCTGCCGCATTATTATAAAGCTTAAATATTTCTGATTTATACAACATACCTTAATAATTTGCTTGTTTCTTAAACCCCTTAAGGATTTTTCGATTTAGCTGTTTTATTAAATCTATGTTGTAATATTATTGTGCTTTGTTTGTATCGGTTTATAATTTGTAATTTTTGTTTTTTTATTTTTCTAAAAGTTCCGGCTTAATTTAAAGTGTCCTTACACAGAATAAAGCGGGCTTCTGCCGCAGCCGCATTCAGCCGCAGTAAAAGCCCGCTTAGATGCATATTTTTATGACTACAGCCGCCTAATAAGCTTCTGCATTTTTTTACAGACAAATAAAATAGGAATTGTAAGGAAAAACCACAGTATGCTGTATAATGGACATATTTGTCCCAATATATTAAAGGGAACTGCCGAATAATCCCAAACATTCATTTTAAACCGTAAATTAACAATACAGCCTACCACAAATTCAACTGCAGTAATAAGCACCGAACCGACTACGCACTTATATATAGCTTTAACTCTGCTTATTTTTTTGAAAACTCTAAACAAAACCAGCAGACATACACCGCCTGTTACAATCATTGTCCAATGGGTACGGTGACGCCACAAAAGCTCAACTGCACCATAGGCAAGCCCGCCTACGGAAAACAGCATTGTATCCTCTTTAATTCTTTTTAACATAAAAATCACCGTTGTTATTCTTTACAACGATGATTATTTTATGCTGACTTATATATTTTAACAGCCTTATTTGGTTTTTAGCTCTGTATAAGCTGTACGCTTATTCTTTAGAATTCTTCTCCGGAATATATACAATTTTTACCTGCTCCACCCTTTGCTCTACCGTTGAAATAACAGTAAAGCTTAGTGTGTCTTTATATGTAAAGCTGTCGCCGGATTCCGGAATATCTCCCAGATTTTCCATTACAAAGCCGCCTACAGAAACGCTGTCGCTAACTATGTAATCCTCACGCAGGTCAAACAGCTCCAGCATATCGGAAATTTTCATATCGCCGCTTACGCTGTAGGTGGTTGCACTTATTTTTCTGTATTCCGGCGTTTCGTCCTCATCTTCGTCCCATATATCGCCTACAATTTCCTCAAGCAAATCCTCCATTGTTACTATACCCAAGGTTCCGCCGTAATCGTCAGTAACCACAGCCATATGGTGACGCTGCTTTTTAAACTCTGCCAACGCAACCGACAGCTTTTTGGTTTTATAAATATAAAAAGCAGACTTCATAAGCTTTTTAAGATCCGGCTCTTTATTTAGTGCCAATGCCTCTAAATAATCTCTTGTATGCAGTATTCCTATTATGTTGTCAATACTGTCCTTATAAACAGGTATTCTTGAATAGCGTTCGTCAATAACAAGCTTTGTTATTGACTGCGGACTGTCGTTTACCTCAATAGCGGTTATATCCACTCTTGGAGTAATAACCTCCTGCACCGTTTTTTCGTCAAAATCCAGTGCAGACTGCACAAGCTCTTTTTCCTGCTGTTCAAGAACGCCCTCCTGCTGACTTGTACCTATAAGAACCTTAAGCTCATCCTCGGTAACAGACGGCTGTACTGTTCCGCTTGTAAAAATTTTAAGAGCCAGTGTTTTTAACGCAACAAAAAATAACACAAGAGGCGTTAAAATCGTCATAAGCACTAGCAAAATTCTTGCCACACCCATACACATTACTTCAGCCTTTTCCTTTGCTATACATTTTGGCAGTATTTCGCCAAAGGTCAGTACAAGCAAAGTAACCACACCTGTACTTACAGCCGCACCGGCGTCGCCAAAGATATTCATACACAGCACGGTAGCTACAGAGGAACAGCCAATATTAACAATATTATTGCCTATAAGTATGGTTGTAAGTGCCTTGTCGTAATTTTCGGTTACCTTTAAGGCGTTCTTTGCCCTCTTGTCGCCTCTTTCGGTAAGATATTTAAGCCTTATGGTGCTTACCGTAGAAAACGCTGTTTCTGTAGCCGAAAAGAAGGCTGACAGACAAATGCATATAATTATAATGACAAGCATTAGTATGTCATATGTACTCAAATTAATTCCCTCCATTAACAATATGTACTACATTCTATCACATACAGCCTTTAATTTCCATATGTAAATAAAATATATTAAATACTGTTATCGGTTAATTCTTTAAGATTAGAATACATTTGTTTTAGCAGGCTCAAGTCATACCGGCTGTACATACTTTTATAAAGCAGATTTATATTTTCTTCAAAATCCTTTGGCAATATGGTACATTTTTCCTTTGCAATTTTTATTAATTTCTTTTCACCGGGGTGAGAAATTTCATTCAATGCGAAAATAACATCAAAGTAGCTTGCCATATATGCCGCTGTACGGTGGCATATGCTGACAACATCGTTTCTTTTAACCGCCTTTTCAATTTGCTTGTCATAGGACGGCAAAACACCGCTAAGCATATTCATATTTTTTCTGATTATATTTTCCTTTAGCCTTTTAGGGTAAGGAACGCTATATTGTTCTTTTATTTTTGTGAACTCGCCCGACTTATCAACATATATTTCACTAACCAATAAAGTGTGCCAAAAGGCCGTAGTATAGCCCAGCCTTGCATTGCAATCGTCAACAACATCCTTTTGGATATATTTAATCATATTTACACTTCTGAAAATTATGTCGGCCGGTACGCCACAGCTTAATATAATATTGTCTTCATATTCAAAATATCTGTTTCCTGTTTCATAAGCACTGCAATATCTTTTATAAATATCATTTCTAATGCTTTCAGGCAGATAGTCGCCCTCAGTGCAGTAAATGTAAATGTCATAATCCGACTTTTCGTCACCGTTCCCGCTTGCTCTTGAGCCTGCCAGGGCTATAGCGTCCACCTGCGGAAAATCTGCCATTTCGTCTAACAGCTTTTTAATATCACCGTCCAAGCTTGTCATTTTAAGTATACCTCCTAAATATACAGCCAGACAGCCTGTAAAACAACAGGCTGTCTGCAATTTTAATATTCGTCGTTCATAGCACTTTTAATGTCGCTCCAGCTCCAACCAAGCCTTTGCAGTGCCGCTATAGCACGCCTTTTTATTTTTTCGTCGTCCTTATATCCGCTGTATTTTTTCTCAAGCACCGCTTGTATTTCGCTGTACGGATCACACTCCAGCTCTTCTGTTATAATGTCAATAGTATTTGAATCAATACCCTTTTCCCGCAGCTTATAGGCTATACCTCGAGGGGACATATGCTTTTTGCGAAGAAGCTCCGCCGCATATTTTCGGGCGTATTCCTCATCATCAACAAGCCCCAGCTCCTCCATTTGCCGTGCGGCGTCCTCCGCCGCCTGCTGTGAGCAGGTACGGCGTATTTTATCCGTAAGCTCTTTTTTGGAATGGTCTCTGTAGGTAATTAAATACAGTGCCCTCTCCTTTGCACGGCGTGCGTCCGACTCCTCTATAAGGGCACGCAGCTGCTCATCGGTTATGTCTGTCCCCGGTCTTATGCCGTTTTTCATAAGAGTCATCGTGTCTAGCTTTAGGGCATATTCACCGTCTATGTACAATGCACTTAATGATTTTCTGCGTGGTTCAACAGCTGTAACAAGCATTATTAATCCTCTACCATTATGTCAATATCTTTGGTGTCAACAGCCGGCTGGATTTCCTCGGCTGCTCTGCTTTCCTCTATAACCTTTTCGTTTTTGCCCTTTGAGGTCTTTTTCTTTGAATTTTCTCTTTCCTCTGCAAGAGTTGCCAAAACCTTCTCCTCTATCTCGGCTGCCAGCTCCTTGTTTTCAGCAAGCAGATTTTTAATATTATCTCTGCCCTGACCAAGTCTTTCTTCGCCGTAGGAGAACCAAGCTCCGCTTTTGTGGATTATATCCTTTTCAACTGCAAGGTCTAGAAGCTCACCCGTTCTGGAAATACCCTTTCCGTACATAATATCGAAAATAGCCTCTTTAAACGGAGGTGCTATTTTATTTTTAACAACCTTTGCCCTTGTTTTTGAACCCAGAATTTCAGAACCGTTCTTTATTGTTTCAACCTTTCGTACCTCAATACGAACAGATGAATAATACTTTAGTGCTCTGCCGCCGGGTGTAACCTCAGGGTTGCCGTAAACAACCCCGACCTTTTCTCTAAGCTGGTTAATAAATATTGCAACACAGTTTGATTTTGAAATTGCGCCTGCCAGCTTTCTAAGAGCCTGTGACATAAGCCTTGCCTGCAAGCCTACATGAGAGTCGCCCATTTCGCCGTCAATTTCCGCCTTTGGCACCAGTGCCGCTACAGAGTCAACAACAATTACATCAATAGCACCTGAACGAATAAGTGCCTCTGCGATTTCAAGGGCTTGCTCGCCTGTGTCCGGCTGTGAAACCAACAGTGAATCAACATCTACACCTAAAGCTTCGGCATATACAGGGTCAAGAGCATGCTCAACATCTATAAAGGCAACATTGCCTCCCTGTTTTTGTCCCTCTGCTATACAATGCAGTGAAAGTGTAGTTTTACCTGACGATTCAGGGCCATAAATTTCTACGATTCTTCCTCTTGGCAAACCGCCTATGCCCAGTGCAAGGTCAAGTGTAAGAGAGCCTGTAGGAACAAAGCCTACATTCATGGCTTGGTTTTGACCTAAACGCATTACAGCACCCTTGCCAAACTGCTTTTCTATCTGCCCTATGGCAGTAGCCAGTGCCTTTGCCTTTTCTTCTGCAGATTGATTTGGATTTATTTTTAAATCCTTTGATTTATCCTTAGCCATTTTATACCTCCATAGCGAAAGTTTGTTTTATTAATGTGCTTATATTATACCCTACCGCCTGTTAAAATGCAACATATAATTGCTTTTATAACAACGGGTGTACCATTTATGGGACACAGCCACGGCTAGATTTTTACTCCGCAAATTCCACGCTTAACATCGCCAAGGTCGGTTGCAAAGGTTATGTCCTTATAACCCTGCCTGTACATTAAATGACTTACCGCATCATACTGATTTTCGCCCAGCTCAAATACAAGCAGTCCTCCGCTTTTCAGCTTATTGCTCCATTTGCTTATAATAGCCCTATAAAAATCGTACCCGTCGCTTCCGCCGTCCAACGCCATTGCAGGCTCATACTGAACCTCTCTTTGCAGAGTTTTAATTTCACTGCTTATAATATACGGCGGGTTGGAAATTATAACATCATATGCCGCATCGGTTATATTAAAGTCGGTAAAAACATTTCCTTTTACTGCCTCCACATTGCCGCAGCCGTTGTGCTGTATGTTTTTTTGCAGATAGTAGATAGCCTTGTCAGAAAGCTCCAGTGCCGTAACCCTGCTGTTTGGCAGAGCTTTCGCCAATGAAATGCTAATGGCACCACTGCCCGCACACAGGTCTATTACGCTTAAATTGTCTGTGCCGTACAGATTTTTAATATTGTCAAGGCACAGCTGTACAACTACGGAGGTATCCTCCCGAGGGATAAGTACACCCTCGCCTACAAAAAAGTCACTGTCCATAAACTGCCACATACCCAACAAATACTGCAGTGGGTAGCCCTCTGCTCTTTTTTCGGCAAGCTCTGTTACAGCGTCGCACCGCTCCTTTGCAGCCTCTTTGCTGCCTGTCATAATAAGGTCGTGCCTTGTAAGCCCCAGCTTACTTTCAAATATACATAAAGCGTCAAAGGCAGGAGAGTCGATTCCTGCCTTTTTCAATACGCTTATAATATGCCTGTAAAGCTCATTATAGGTCATAATATAATCCTCATTATTTGTTCAATTTATTTTTTGCCTATAGGCGTAATAATATCCTCACCATTTTCAGGGATAACCGCCTTCATAGCCTTTATAGCAACCTCTATCATACTGTCGTCAGGCTCTTTAGTGGTTATTCTCTGTGCCCAAAGTCCCGGTGCAGCCAAAATATGAGTAAAGGTATTGTCATATTTGCCGCACAGCTTAATAATTTCATAGCCTATACCGCAAGAAACCGGCAGTAAAAGAATTTTAACTATTGTTCTTAAAATGGGATCGGTAATAGGTATAAACAAGCCTACTATAATACCTACCAGAAGCATTATAACCAAAAAGCTTGTTCCGCAGCGTGGGTGAAAGCGTGTGTGCTTTCTGACATTTTCAACTGTAAGAGGCTCGTCGCTTTCATAGCAGAATATGGTTTTGTGCTCTGCACCGTGGTACTGGAATACTCTTTTCATATCTGACATTTGAGTACACAGTATTATGTAAAGCAAAAACAGTCCTATTCTTATAACTCCCTCAAACAGTGACCTGAAAAATCTGTCACCCATCCAAGACAAGCCATCTGCTCCGCCAAGTGCACCGGAAATAAGGTTGTACAGCCAGGTTGGCAGCATAAAGAACAGCACTATTGCTACTGCCACACCAACTATAGACGCCAGCGTCATTAGCACCTTAATAAACTTATCACCAAGCTTTTCGTCAATCCACTTTTCAAGCTTGGACGGCTCCTCCTGCTCATCCTCGGGAATACTGTCAATAGCCTTGTCAGCTGAAATCATAAGGGATTTATAGCTTAACCTCATTGAATCTATCAAGCCGGCTATACCTCTGATAAGCGGAATTTTAAAAATTTTACACTTTTCGGCAAGACTGTGAAATTCAACCTCCTGTGTATATATTTCATTTTCACCTGTACGCACCGCTACCATTGTTTTTTTAGGGCCACGCATCATTATTCCCTCAATAAGTGCCGAACCGCCTATTGAGGTTATTTTTTTAATATGCTCTTTTCTGGATTCACCCATCTTAAATCTCCTTACTTATTTCCTTACTTATTGTCATCTGTTTCTATGTAAATCGGTATAGTAAGTGTTACGGTAGTACCTACATTTTCCGTACTTTCAATGTCAAGGCTTCCGTTATGCAGACGCATAATTTCATCAACCACAGCCAGACCTATACCGGAGCCACGCTGGGTTTGATTAGCCTTGTAAAATTTGTCTTTAATTCTAGGCAAATGCTCGGCAGGAATGCCGCAACCGTTGTCGCTGATTGAAATTTTTATGTTTTTTTCATCGTGGGACACATCTATTCCGATAACGCCGCCCTCCGGAGTATACTTTAAAGCATTGTCTATAATATTTATAAATACCTGACGCAAACGGTTTTTGTCGCCCATAACAGGCGGAGCAATCTCGGGTTCGTCATATATCAGGTGCTTGCCTTCCTTTAATGCTCTTTCACGCAGCATATATATAGCCTCGTCAAGCTCTGCCAAAATATCAATACGCTCCATATTAATAACCATTCTGCCGCTTTGAATACGGGAGAAATCAAGCAGCTCCTCAACTATGCCGGTAAGTCGCTCTGACTCATTGGCAATAACACTCATACCCTTTTCCATAGTTCTAAAGTCCGGAGTATCGCCCATACGCATTGTTTCCGCCCACCCCTTAATAGCCGTAAGCGGTGTTCTAAGCTCATGAGAAACCGAAGAAATGAAATCATTTTTCAGCTTTTCGGAGGCTCCAAGCTCAGCAGCCATATAGTTAATAGAGTCGCAAAGCTCGCCTATTTCGTCATCATTACGCTTTTTTAGTCTTGCGTCAAAGTCACCCTGGGCTATCTTTCCGGAAACCTCGTTAATTTCACGAATAGGGTTTACAATAGAGCGTACAAAGTAGGCACCTGAAATCATAACAAAATAGAGAATGAACAGTCCAATAACAATCATAAACATAATCATTACAAAAATTTGTCTGTTTGCCGGCTCTAAAGAAACACAATAACGCACAGCACCAAGGTTATTTCCGTTGACATCGGTTATAATTCTTGTAACAGCCATAACCGTTTCGTCATTTTGCCTGCCTGTCCATGAGCCGTAGCCGTCCGGATCCTGCAAGGCTTTTTTATAGTCCTCAAGCTGAGTATTTTGGTCAGGCGGAAAGCCCGTAGAGGTTACGGTAATATTTCCATGAGTGTCAAGCACCATAAGCTCCATACTTTCCTTATCGGAAAAATTCTCAATATATGTGCGGATGTTGGTTTCAAATACACTTGAATCATCCGTTGTATAGTTGCCAAACACATTTGACAGCTCATCAACTCTGCCGTTTAAAGTTTGGCGAATGCCGTTGTCGTAATAATTTTGCAGTATAAGGGACAAAACGGTAATAAGCACCCCGACTATTGCTAAAATAACCCCAAAGGTGTTAATAAGCCACCGTCTGGTTATACCCTTTTTCATTTTTGCCCCTCCTTAAAAAATTTATGCTTCCCATTTGTAGCCCAAGCCCCATACTGTAACAATATACTTAGGGTTAGAAGGCTCATCCTCAATTTTCATACGAAGTCTTCTAATGTTAACATCAACTATTTTATCCTCACCTACATAAGACTCGCCCCATACATGGGTAAGAATGTCCAGTCTGTCAAGTGCCACTCCCGGGTTTGAAAAGAAATACTCCATAATCTGGAATTCAACCTGTGTAAGGTCTATCATCTTTCCGTTTTTCAGCAAAGCACGGTTACGCAGGTTAAGTACAAACTCACCCGATTTAAGCTCCTCTTTAAAATTGCTTTCCTTGCTTTTCTGTGCAAGCACAACCCTTCTGTGCAAAGCGTCTACCCTTGCAACCAGCTCTGACGGAGAAAAAGGCTTTGTTACATAGTCATCTGCACCCAGCAGCAGACCTGTAACCTTATCCATCTCCTGTGTTTTTGCAGTAAGCATAATAATACCGATGCTGCCGTTACGCTGTCTTAGCTCTTTGCAAACCTGAAAGCCGTCCATACCCGGCATCATAACATCAAGTATGGCAACATCTATATTCCCACCGTTTTCGTCATACTTTTTTAAGGCAGCTTCACCGCAGTCTGCCTCTATTACATCGTAGCCGCCCCTTACAAGATTAATAACAACAAAATCCCTTATCGCAGCTTCGTCTTCGCACACCAATATTTTCTTCATACTAAATCTGCTCCTATCTGTTAAATAAAATTATATCAGCTTAAAGTACTTGCTGACCTGCTGGCTCGAAAGATTATACTGACCGTTTTCACTTGCACCCAGCTTGCAGGTATATACAAGGCTGTTGGACTCCTCGAGTACAGAGTAACCGTCCGATAGCCTTGCGGCACCGTCATTTTTCCAGTCCTTCTCTGAAAAAACCTTTATAGTAAGCACCGGCTGTTTTTCTGTTTCTACAGCTGTTACTGTATTGTCAGCCTTGTCGGAATCCAGCTCCGGTACAGTTGCAGCCTCGGTAGGCGTTTCACTGTTATCCTCTTTTACCACTTCTTTTATGCAGTAGAATGTTGTGGTTCTGCTTGTATTGTCATTTACGGCTACCACATGGTTTTTCCAGTTGTACGGTAAAATGAAATAGAAGCCGTCAAAGTAGCTGGCTATAGTCTGTATTGTCTGCTTCATTTCGCCCCTGTCCGCATCTATTTTATACCACTTGGTTATAGGGCATGGTGTAAGCTTGTCGTCTGTAAGAATTGGTGTAAACTGGGACGGAACCTCTATAATGCCGTCCTCGTCTATGTCTCTGCATACCGATGAGGTTACACGCTGGGTAACATTTGTTACCGTGCCGTCATTTTGCGTAACATCAAGAGGGCTGACAAGAGATTTATTCTGTGATGAATAGTAAATAACCTCTGTAATAAGCTCTCCCAAGCTTGAGGTGTTGCCGTCAACAAAAAGCCCGTTCACACCGTCGCTTACTGTACCCTGCATAATTTGGCTGTAGCTTACAACATTCGGGTTGGTTTTTATCTCTGAAACTCTGGAAAACTTTTTGTTGGCACAGCTGCTGTAAAGTCTGGCAAGAGATGTACTTTTGCCGGTATCGTCCTCTGTAGCAGTTGTTAAAATAATTAAATCGCTTACGCCGTCGTTGGTTATATCCATAAATACCATATCGGCATAGTTCGTATCGTCATTAACAATAACCTCAGAAACACTGCCCTCTTTATACTTATACATAGTTACCTGACTTCCGCCTGTAAGGTAAGACGACCAGCCAACTATTGCTTCGTTTATACCGTCACTGTCAATATCACCGAAATATATTCTGTCAACATCTGAATTTGCATTGCTAAAGGTACCTACAGACGCCCATTTTCCGGCTACCTTATCCATAAACATAATATTAATGGCAGAGCTGTCCTTTTTGTTGCGGTAAAACGCCACAGCCTCGTCATCGCCGTCGCTGTTTAAATCCTGCATAATTATTGCAGAACGGTAGTCACCGGACTGTGGGTATTTCAGTGTATAGTCGCCGTTTGTTGTAACTTCCAGTAAACCTTGAATTTCCGCCTTTTCACCGGTTGCCTTTGGCGGCTGCAAAAGATCGTTATCCGAAAGTCCCGAAAAGGAACACCCTGTACATAAAACTGCCAGCAGCACTGAAGCAATTGTACCAATTATTCTTTTATAAAGCATACAGCTGACGCTCCCCTCTCAGTTATATTTATTTATACACGGCAATGCAGTACTTTATAGGAATACCCTCTGCAGAAAACATTTTTTCGTGTTCGGTTTCAATATTATATTCAACATCGCTGTTGTGTAAATCCCGTGTAATATAGGCTATTTCAAAACCTGCTTCCTTAAAGTATTCCAGACTCTCCTCAAAAAGACCGTCGTCGTCTGTTTTAAACCTGATTTCACTGCCCTTTTTCAAAAAGGTTTTGTAGTGGTTAAGCTGTCTTATATGTGTAAGGCGTCTTTTTTTGTGCTTTTCTCTGCCCCAAGGATTGCAAAAGTTTATGTATATTCTTTCTATTACATCCTCCGGAGAGAAAATATCCTCAATCAGCTCTATATTTTGTGCCGTAAGCAAAATATTTTCAACAGGCTGTTCGCCAAAAATTTTTACAATATTACGCCTGCCTACAGCCAAAACCTCACTCTTTATATCTACGCCTATATAGTTAATATTAGGGTGGTCATATGCAATTTTACCTATAAAGGAGCCCTTTCCGCAGCCAAGCTCTAAATGCAGCGGCTGTTTTTTCTTAAAGCAGTCTGCCCACCTGCCACGGTTTTTCTTGGGATTGTCAACAAAAAAGTCACACGCAGCCAATTCCGGGCGTGCCCATGGCTTTCTTCTCATTCTCATAATTATTTCTCCGTTTTCAAGTATTCTATAAGCTGTGCCGACACCAAAGCAGTTATGGCTTCCGGTCGGTCGGGCAGTACAACTATTTTTTTGTTGTCAAACTCAAGCAAATAGCCGGTATTGCTCCCTGCCTGAAATTTGCCTGACTTAACATTTTTTTCGCTTAATCCGCAAGACAGAACAGGCATAATGCCTGCCCTGTCACTGCGGCCTATATCTCCGACAACAAACACTGTATCGTATTTATTAAGACAGCTGTTGATGCTGTCGCCGAAATTTCGCAGTGAAACAGCTGCAAATATGCCGTCAATATCCACTCCCAGCGGCAAAGCGGCACCTCTGAGTGCTGTTTCACAATATCCTGTTTTGTGTGCTGTATAATAAATCAATGCAGTTTTCATAACAATTACCTCTTAAACTATTGGGTTTTGTATACGGTTTTTATGAGTTAGGGTTTTTAACAGTAACTGCACAGGAAACCTCCAGCGAGTCAATTTTTGCGTATATTGTACAGCTGCCGTAATTCCTTACAGTAACCAAGCCTGTGCTTGAAACGGTAGCAACATTTGTATTACTGCTGTACCATTCAACCTTATGTGAAGCGTTTTTTGGCTCATAGGTTGCGGTAAGCTTAAACTGTTCGTTAAGCACAGTAGATGTATGGCTTACAGATGAAATAGTCAGTGATGTTGCTAAAATATCATTAACTATTATCTTACAGGTGGTTTTGTGCTTGTTTGAGCTTTCGGCAGTAATTGTACATTCGCCCGGTGCAATTGCAGTTACCTTGCCTCCGGCTGCAATGGTAGCAACATTTGCGTTAGATGATATCCACTTTATCGATTTGTTTGTGGTATATTCCGGAGTCCAATATATTTCAAGGGTATCTGATTGACCGACATCAAGCACCAGCGTATTGTAGTTAAACAAAATGCTCTCGTCCTTAAACTTTGGCGGATCTGTAGCCTGCGGCTCTGTAGAGGCAGGCATGGTGTGGTTTTCAACCTTTTCCTTTGCCGGCTCGGTAGCCTCTACGGTGTCATGCTCCTTTAGGGTGAACATTCTTTCCCTGCCCTTTAGGTTTCCTTTTCCGTCATACCAGTCAATTTTTTTCTTTTTGCTTGCAATTTTAAATGTGCTTACCTGTGGCTTTGCAGACTTGTCGTAGCCGTAGTAAACATCCGGCCACAGTGCGTCGGAGTTAGCCTTTGACTTGGAGGTATCCACCTTTGAGCTTTCGCCCGATCTTGTCTTTCTTGCAACCACAACTGTTCTGAATTCGCTGTACTCATAAGAACAGGTTGAAAGCGTAAGCAGCTGATCGTCTTCATTGCAGGTTACGCCTGTATCAATAAGAGAACGCTCACGAACCAAATATACATAGTTCATAAACTCTGCTTCACTGTTAAAGTCGCCTACAAGATAGTTAAAAAATTCACCATGCTGGTCAAGTGTGTTTGTTTTAAATACAGAAATAATCTTATAGGTTTCGTCCCCGTTCGGTGTGTCGAATTCTATTGTAGGGTGCTTTCTGTAGAAGTCCATATCAGCAGAATACAAGCCGTATCCCATTAGGTTTTGGAACATACTTCCGTCATTCATATGATGGCCATGCAAAATAACATTCTTTGAGTCTGTACCCTTGCTGCTTCTGTAGTCTACAAAAATGCTGCCGTAGTCACTGTAGTTTTTGTAAATATCTCTCTTTAAATAGTATTGTGAATCATCATTGTCGCCCTTGTGTCTTAGCACAGGGTAATCTATTCTGGTATCATTAATTGTAATCCAGCCTACAACCTCGCTGTTGATGCCCTTTAGCTCGTCCCAGTTAATTCTTGACTTCTTTTTCTTTACAAGTGTATTACCATTGGCATCGGTAGTTATTTCTGTAGCAATTTCGCCATCATTTTTAACCAAATTTCTTAGATCGTCATACTTTTGGTTATTAAGCAGCGGGTCTATAACCATATATTTAATTAAAAGTGCAGCTGCTACCACAAATATCAAAATTGCCAAATCAAGAATAATTTTTCTAAGCTTCTCCTTGCCGCTGTCACCCTTCATAGGTATAAAGCGTTCCTTAAAGGTAAGCTTCTTTTTCTTCTTTTTCTTGTCCTTTGACTTGTCCTTAGGCTCCTCTTTGTCTGTGTCAACCTCTTTTGCCAGTGCTTCTATAGGCTCTGCCCCTCTGTCTTGCGGTGTCATATTGTCAAAGTCAACCCTTACCCTGTTGCTGGGAATATTCGCCTGAGTATTTCGCACGGCAGAATGTGCCCCAACAACCTTGAGTATTTCAGGAATAACCTCTTTCATTTCCACCATACTCATTACCGGCAGCAGAACCACCCTTACACCGTCTATTACAAAGCTGAAGGCGTGCTTTTGATTAGAAAGATTAATTTCGTTTACACGCTTAAACTCGCCTTTAAAATCGCCTGTCAGTGCCTTTAGCTGCAGCTTTTCGGCTGTGTCCTCATATGCCGACAGTGCAAAAAGGGTTTTAAAAACCACGGTGCTTCTGGCGTCTGTATCGTAGCCGTCCGGAATAAGAACAAGGTCAATGTCCTCGTCCGGATTTAAGGATTGCGAAAGGCTGTTAATAATTTCGTCCTTATTTTCGTCCATTTCTGTTTTATAAGCTACTCCCAGGCCGCTGTTCTTCAAAAGCACAGCCAAACCGTCTATTGATGTAGTTATCCTGCCGGACGCATTCATATCTCTAAGTATGTATATTTCAGCATTCATAAATATTTCCTCCTGTTTGATAATTAAAATTTATTATCACCGTAGCCAATTCGTGTAACCTTTAAATCAGCTAACGCATTTTCTATAAGCTCACTGCTGTTAAGCTTGTCCTGTGCCTGCTGCACATACTTTAAAATCGGTCTTGTGCGTGGGTGCTTTGGGGTAAATACAGTACAGCAGTCCTCATACGGCTCTATAGAGGTTTCAAATGTTCCTATTTTTCTTGAAATAGAAACTATCTCGTCCTTGTCCATACCTATAAGCGGTCTGAACACAGGCATACTGCACACAATATCCGTACAGGCTATGGCGTGTATGGTTTGGCTGGCAACCTGCCCCAGGCTTTCACCTGTAATAAGTGCCGTGCAGTCCTTATCCTCTGCTATTCGCTGGCTTATTTCCATCATAAATCTACGCATAATAATGGTAAAAAGCTCCTCAGGGCATTTGTCCTTTATCTGCCTTTGAATTTCGGTAAAAGGCACTGTGTACATTGTCATTCTGCCGGCATAGGCAGAAACAATCTCCAACAATTTGCAAACCTTTTCCTCTGCTCTTTGTGATGTATAAGGCGGGCTTGCAAAATGTACGGCTGTAAGCTCTACTCCTCTTTTCGCCATCATATAAGCGGCAACAGGGCTGTCTATTCCGCCTGATATAAGTATGGCCGCCTTGCCGCCGGTACCTACAGGAATACCTCCTGCACCCTTTATAACGCCGCTGCGAATATATGCCGAAAAGTCACGAATTTCTACTGTTACCGTAACCTCCGGATTTCTTAAATCCACCTTTAAATGCGGAAAATGCTCTAAAATATATCCGCCCACCTGTGCCGAAATCTGCGGTGAGGTCATAGGAAATTTTTTATCCGAGCGTCTTGCCTCTACCTTAAAGGTTTTTGCGTCCTCCAGCGTTTCCTCAAGGTATTCAACAGCCTTCTGCTGAATATCCTCTATATTCTTCTTTGCGGTACAGGCTCTTGAAAATGTAGCGATACCAAAGGTTTTGCCTACAATTTCAGCAGCAAGCTCAATATCCGCATTTTCGTCCTTTGGTGAAACAGATATGGTAGACTGTGCGATTTTAATATCAAAGCTGCCCGCTTTATGCAGTCTGTTTTTTAAATTTTTTAAAAGAACATCTTCAAACGCCCTTTTGTTCAGTCCCTTTAGGACAATTTCTCCGATTTTAATCAGAATTATTTCTTCCATACTCTATGTAAACCTTTCGTTGTAAATTACTTACTGCTTTTTCTTGCTAAGCTGTTCATTCCGTCCCTTAAGGCTTTTATCAGTGCGTCAATATCCGCTGTGGTGTTGTGCCTTGAAAAGCTGACTCGAACGGCGGAATCCGCTAAATCCTTAGAAAGCCCCATAGCCGTAAGCACATAGCTGGGCTGACCTTTGGCACAGGCCGAGCCGCTTGAAACATATATTCCCTTTTCCGCCAAATAGTGAAGCATAGTTTCGCTCCTTATACCTGTAACAGAAAAGTTCAAAATATACTCCAATGCATTTTCCGGAGAATTAATAACTATGCCGTCTATATTTTCCAGTTGCTTTCGCAAATAACAGTTCAGGCTCTTGATATTGTCAATATTTGTATAGTCTATTTCTTTTATAGCCGCACCAAAGCCCGCTATAGCCGGTGCCGGCTCTGTACCGGGGCGTATTTTGTGCTGCTGCATACCCCCATACAAACGAGGGGTAATGCGAACGCCGTTTTTTATGTATAGTGCCCCTACGCCCTTGGGCCCGTGAATTTTGTGTGCGGTAAAGGTTATCATATCCGCTCCCAGCCTGCCGTTTTTAAACATAAGCTTTCCATAGGCCTGTACAGCGTCAATATGAAACAGTGCGTTTGCACCGCTGCGTTTAATAGCCCTTGCTATTTTGTCAACAGGCTGTACCGTACCTGTTTCGTTATTTACATACATAACAGAAACAAGGATTGTATCCTGCGTTACAGCCTCCTTTAGGTCTGACATTTCTACAGCCCCGCAGCTGTTTACCGGCAGATAAACCACCTCAAAGCCAAGGCCTTCAAGGTAGCGGCACGCCTCTATAACCGAGGAGTGCTCTACGGCTGTTGTAACAATTCTTTTGCCCTGTCTTTTTTTTGAAAGTGCGGCACCTATTACAGCTGTATTGTTGGCTTCGGTGCCGCCGCTTGTAAAGAAAATTTCTCTTTCGCTTACGCCTATAGAATCGGCAGCCGCTCTTCTGGCGGCGTCAACATAGTGCTGAGCCTCAAGCCCCTTTGAGTGAAGGGACGAGGGGTTCCCGTAATTATTCACAAGTGCGTCATACACTGCGTCGGCAGCAGCCTTAGACACCTTTGTTGTAGCACTGTTGTCTAAATATATTTCCTCAGCCGTAATAATCTACTCCTTAATAAGTCTTTGTACTCAAACTACATTATACACATTTTTCGGTAATATTCCAACACAAAATGAAAATTTAACAGATTGTTTTGAAAAATTAACAAATTATACTTAAAGCTTAGCCGAGGGTGAATAAAATTAAATAATTAGCATAAAATCATTTTGAAAGGACTTGATATTTTGAAGGTTACTAAACAGGAGTATTCTCAAATGGCAAAAAAAGCCTCGCCAAACAGCAGGGTGGTAATAAACTGCGTAAAAGCCTTTTTAATAGGCGGACTTATATGCACCATAGGACAAGCACTAACCAACCTTTATATGTACTGGCAGCTTGACAAGGACACGGCACGCACTTTAACTTCTGTAACGCTTGTTTTTATAGGAGGCTTGCTTACATCAATAGGCGTATACGACAACATTGCAAAGCACGGCGGTGCAGGAACGCTTGTACCTATTACAGGCTTTGCAAATTCTATAGTTTCACCGGCTATTGAATTTAAAAGTGAGGGCTATGTGCTGGGCTTGGGTGCAAAAATGTTTGTTATAGCCGGTCCTGTGTTGGTGTACGGCATAACGGCATCGGTAATTTACGGCGGAATATACTGGCTGCTAAAGGTAATGGGGGCAATATAAATATGGACAAGGCTAATTATGAAATCCCCGTAGCATTAGCTATGGCACTGGCACAAAATCCTGAAGCCATGCAAAAATACTCCCGTATGACGAACCGTGAAAAACAGCTTGTAAGGGAAAAAGCAGGCACTATGCACAGCAGCTACGAAATGAAGCAGCTTGTAAACAGCATTGCCGAAGCTGACCTTGGCGGCACTTTTATGTAATATTTTAAGTAAATTCTCTATATTGACATAATAAATATCATGGCAGAATTTACACTGTGCAGATGCAAATACTGCCATTGATATTTAACCTTAAAATGTTATAATACTTACAACGAATTCAACCCGGAGGAATACATATGATAAGACAAATTATTAATATAGATGAAGAAAAATGCAACGGCTGCGGTGCCTGTGCCAAAGCCTGCCATGAGGGTGCCATAGGTATAGTAAACGGTAAAGCAAAACTGATTTACGAACACTACTGTGACGGACTCGGCGACTGTTTGCCAAGCTGCCCCGAAAATGCCATTACCTTTGTAAGCAGAGAAGCTCCGGCTTATGACGAAGAGGCTGTAAAAGCAGCACAACAAAAAAAGCAGCAGGAAAGGCCGAGCTTTGTCTGTCCGGGCACCAAGCTGAAAAATTTCAGCCGCAGCCTAAACAGCCAAAACGCACAATATAACAGTGCAGGCAATAACGGCATAAACTGTGAAAGTCAGCTTACACAGTGGCCTGTGCAAATAAAGCTTGTTCCTGTAAATGCACCGTTCTTTGACAATGCACAGCTTCTGATAGCCGCCGACTGTACAGCCTTTTCTTACGGCAGCTTTCACAACGAATTTATAAAAAACCACATCACGCTAATTGGCTGTCCTAAGCTTGACAATCAAGATTATTCAAAAAAATTAACTGAGATTATCACTCTAAACAACATTAAAAGCATAAGTGTGGTAAGAATGGAGGTTCCTTGCTGCGGCGGCATAGAAAATGCTTTAAAAACCGCATTAAAAAACAGCGGCAAGCTTATTCCGTGGCAAGTAACCGTAATTTCAACAAACGGCAGAATTTTGGACTGATACCCTACACGCTCTTTACATAATAAGCAAGGCTTATATCTGCTTTGCCTGTTAAAAATCGTACACCTATAAACCCGCATTTTATAAATATACAGAAAACACCTTGTAAAAAGCTCTCAAAGCAGGCTGTAAAACCTACTTTGAGAGCTTCTGTTTTTCCTATATAATTCTTATGCCTTATGCTGCCTGAACAGGAAATTTATCAATAAAGCTCAAGGCATATCTCTGTACTAATACAATATCGACTACAGTAACAACACCGTCACCGTTTACATCGGCAGCCTTTGCCTGCCGGTCGGTTAATGTAATGTAGCCCATCTCACTTCTTGCCATTAAAACTGCGTCAGCCGAGGTTATCTTTTTGTCGCCGTTTACATCGCCGTATACAACTTGGTCGCTCGGTGCATACTCACTCCAGCTTCCGCTATGTACATACGCCTTTTTAAAGCTGTCATATACCGCACCCTCTGCATATGCGGTATAAATGGTTTTATTTCCTTGGAATGTCAGATCATCTGTTTGACGCTTGTCGCCGGTGTCTTCGCCCTTTCCGTTGCTGAATATAATATTTTCTATTCCGTCTTCAATGGTATAGCTGTAAATATTGCTGCCCTCATACTTCATTTTTACACCCGGCCACTGTGCAGTAAGAGAACCTCCCCAGCCGTAAATGTAAACCTCGTTCCATTTTGTTTGTGAGTTGTCATAATAAATAACATCCTTCTTGCAGGCATTAATATCGTTTATCGCCTTTTCCAAAATAGCGTTTACCTGAGAGGTTGAGGCTGCTTTTTCAATGTCCGACTTTGCCTTTTTCGCAACGGCATTCATTTCAGCTATAACATCGCTTGAATACTCGGAAGAATATTGGTTAATTAAATTGTCTATAGCGGCAATAGCCTGCTGCTTAGCTGTTTCCGTATCGAGCAGACCGCTGTTCATAAATGTAATTCTGCCGTTTACAAAGTTTACAAGATAGTTAAACTGACTGCTGTGTGTTGTGCCTGCCTCGGGAACAAGCAAATTATCGCTGACGTCCCATCTTGTATAGTTCATTACAGAGGACGGCAGTGTAAGATTATAATTATACTGCATGCTCTTCAAGCGTCCCGTACCCTCGGTATTGCCTGTAACTATTGACAATGCCGGCACAAACTTTTCCTTCCAGACTTTTTCAACCTCTGTCATAAAGTCGTCGTGCTGACAAAGCTGTGAAAATACTGTGCGTGTGCTTGAATAGCGGTAAGAATTTTTAATAAACCACTGGTTGTTGGAGGTCACATCTACTCCGTCTTTTGTACTTTTTAGATTACCCAAAGCAACATCAAAATCCCAACAAGGGCTTGCGTGCACTTTTCCGTCGCCTGTTAAATCAGAATCCTTATAAAAATAACAGCTTGAAATACCACCGTCGATATTCACCGAAAATTCCTGCAATAAATACATAATAGCAGCCGAGTGAACATCAATATAGTCTGTATAGTATTTTCCCTTTGAGTTGTAGCCGGTTGATGAATACAAGGCGTCCTCCAAATCCTGCATAAAGTCCGCAATATAATTAATCTGCTCAACGGTACAATATTCAGGGCCTTTTAAATTTACATTCTGTCCGCCCTTTGTGGTAAAGCCGCTTGGCTCGTCCATATCCATAACAAATTCCATCAGGTATCCGCCTGTTATGTCCTTAGGATTATACGGGATTTTGTACGCTTTTCTGCCGTTGGAGTTGTACTCTTGACTGCCGTACATTTCCTCAAGGTCTACCTTGCTTAAACCTGTACCCACTGCTACCGCATCCTCTGTTTTAGCCTCAAGGTCAGTTATATTTACAAGGTCACCATCGCCTGTCTCTACCTTTTGGGTAAGCTGATATGTTCCCAGATATTCGCCGTTTGCATACAAATCAACAAACCTTGAGTCAGGAGTATAGTCTAAGCCTACTTCGTCTGCAAGGTCATACATAAGCTTATTTCTTATCATTGAATGCTCTTGGGCATTTGCAAGCAAGCACCATTTTTTGTTTTTGTCCATGCCAAGCAAGGAGGCCTTTTTGCCCAGCTTAATATTGTAAGGCTTTTTGTTTAGAAGCCATGTAGAGTTTCCTCTGCCCTTAATCGAATCCAAGGCATTGTCATAAGAAACCTTGCCGTCATAGTCTATTACAACCATACTGCCCGATTCCGCATTTCCCTTTTTACTGTTTATGTAGTCCATGCTTCCGCTTTCTGTGGTAAAGAACATAGAGCCTATGCCCTCTGCCTTTTGAACACATAGTGTGTACGATTTACCGTCCGCCTTAACATTATAGCTTTTGCCGTTTTCAAACATACTGTAGCTTTCACCGCTGACAAGCTTAGTGCCGTCAACAGTTATATTATCGAAATTGTGGTAAACAGTTAGGCTGCTGAGGTTTGCTGATGACGGTAAAAACCAGTAGTATTTTCCGCCCTTTTGGTACCACTTAACAGCCTCTATGTTATTTTTTGTAGCCGCCGTGGCCCCCTCTGCCCATAATGCCTTTTCACCCTGTGCCGCAACATAGCCCGGCACAGCAGCCTCTGCTGACGCTGCAAAGGCGCTTAAAGGCAAACAGCCTGCAAGCATAAGCAAGGAAAGTATTGCCGACAAAACGGCTGACATATTTTTCTTAAAACACTTCATACATTATTTCTCCTTTATCAAAATATTTGTTTGTACAGCCCTATTATAGCACAGTTGCTTTGCACTGTACTACAGAAATTTCAGGATATATATCACCAAATATACAGCCATAATTTTAGTTGTTTTAGATATAAATATTAATAATTATGTAAAAATAAGAGTAAAACCAAACTATATATAGACAATTTTATTAAACTTATTAACACAAAATAAACTATTGTATATATAATTGACTTTTAGTAATTTCAATGCTAATATATTTTCAGAGGAGGTACATTTATGAAACCATCGAAATCAATAATTGTGTCATTATGGTTTGTAAGAATATTACTTTTGCTTATGGTAGTGGGAGCGTTTTTTGTTCCTATGGTAAGTAAAAGCTATAGTCTGCTGGCAACCAATTCCGACGCAATTACCTTTCCTATTTCTGTAGGAATTTATGCATTAGAACTGCCAATGGCGGCAACAATGGGCATACTTAACGCATTGCTCACCAATATAAAAAACGGCAATACTTTTGTAAAAAAGAATATTACCTACTTTACACTGGTATGTGCGGGCATATTACTTACAGGAGTAATCAGCTTTTTTGTTTCTCTTGTTTCTTGGGTATTTTCATTTTTCACACTGGCGTTTCTTTTTTCGGGTGTCATTTTGCTCGTACTTAGAAATGTTTATTCTCACGCAGTGGATATTAAAGAAGAAAATGATTTTACTATATAAAACAGGGGGATGAGGGAAAATGGCAATAGTAGTAAATGTTGATGTTATGCTTGCAAAAAGGAAAATGTCATCCACTAAGCTTGCAGCAGAGGTAGGAATTACCCCCGCCAACCTGTCTATCCTAAAAACAGGCAAGGCAAGAGCAGTAAGGTTTTCTACACTAAATAAGCTTTGCAAGGCACTGGACTGTCAACCGGGTGATATTTTGGAGTATATGGCAGATCAAGAGGAAAAGGAAGAGCAACACGACATATAGGAGGTATATATGGATAATAACAGCTCTAAGGGCAACCCTGTCTATAATAAACAGCCTGCCCCGGAAAAAAGCCAACAACCACAAAACAGCTTTGGCAATAATCCGCAAAATAACGCCTTTGGCGGTAATCCGCAAAGCAATGCTAATCAACAGCCTCAGGGCAACTTTGGCGGTAATCCGCAAAGCAATGCTAATCAACAGCCTCAGGGCAACTTTGGCGGTAATCCGCAAAGCAATGCTAATCAACAGCCTCAGGGCAACTTTGGCGGTAATCCGCAAAGCAATGCTAATCAACAGCCTCAGGGCAACTTTGGCGGTAATCCGCAAAGCAATGCTAATCAACAGCCTCAGGGCAACTTTGGCGGTAATCCGCAGAGCAATGCTAATCAGCAACCACAAGGTAACTTTGGCGGTAATCCGCAAAACAATGCTAATCAACAGCCGCAAAACAGCTTTGGCAATAATCCGCAGAACAGGTATAACAGAGGGCAAAATTTTCCTCCGTTTAACTCCGGATATAGCAAACAGGGCTATCCGCCATATGGTTATCAACAAAATTCATATAATTATTCCGCACAGCCTCAACAGCAGTATGGCTTTGTGGCAAAAGCTAAAAAAATATATGACAAAACCGACAAGCTCTTTGCGGTGTTGGCCTTTGTAATGGGCTTTTTGTTTGTAGATTTAATAGTGGTTGTATTGTTTGACCTTGGCATAGGTGCAAGCATATTTTTTATTGCCAATATGGTCGTTTCTTATTTGTATGTATGGAAAAAGAAGAACATTAAAATAGATATTGTACATAATATAACATTTGTACTGCTGATTCTTTTCAGCCTGTTCTTTACATTTTTCAGCAATAGTTTTGTTTTGGCAATAGACTTTGCCTTTTTAATACCGGCACAGTGCTTTTGGGTATACACTACCAACGGTAAAAACAGAGTAAAGCACGGCGGTAAGCTCACACAGCTGTTTGTAAGTGTGTTTTATTATCCGTTTGCAAACTACGGCTCTGCCTTTAGTGCACTTTTCAACAAAAAGAAAGGGCAAAAGGGAGGAAACGGCAAATGGATTATTTTAGGACTATGCATTGCACTGCCTCTTGTAGCAATAGTTTCAGCTTTGCTTCTTATGGGCGACCAAATGTTCAAGGCTATGTTCTCCTTTATATTTGACGATTTCTTCCTGCATTTGCTGAAATATGTCGCTTATGCAATATTGGGTATACCTGTAGCAATGGCAATATTCAGCTGCCTGTACACAAAATATAACGAGGAAACACCGCATACAAAGGCACAAAACGGCATTGGCTACAGCCAGATGGCAGAAAGCTTTCATATTGTTCCTGCCGCATTAATGTACTCTATAGTTATTCCGCTGTGTGCAGTATATTTTATGTATCTCATTTCACAGCTGGCATATTTTGTAAGCTTTATTGCGGACAATCTTCTGCCGCAGACATTTACAATAGTAGACTACGCACGAAACGGCTTTTTTGAGCTGTGCGTTATAACAGCAATTAATATTATAATTATATTGCTGCTTATCCTGCTTACAAAAAGGAAAAACGGTGCTATGCCTATGGGGCTGCGAATAATAACGGTAATAATGTGTGCATTTACACTGGTATTCGTTTGTACTGCATTATTTAAAATGCTTATGTATATTAACCAATATGGCTTTACAGCGCTTAGAATAAACACAAGTATATTTATGCTGTTCCTGTTTGTAATGATAATACTGGTAATTGTAAAGCAGTTTTTCAGCAAGGTTAATCTTTTCTCCTTTGCACTTGCTTTTTCTATGCTGTTTCTAATAGGCTACAATGTTTTAAATATTGATTCCTTTATAGCACAGGCTAACATTTCACTTTATCAGCAGGGCAAAATTGAGTGGATGGGAAATAATCTGGTAAGAGATCTTGATCCCTCTGCTTATAAGTATATTGCTCCTTTTGCCGCTGACGAAGACAATGGCTTAACAAACAGTCAGAAAAGAGTACTTAACTACAATTTGTATAAAGCATATAAGAGCTACAACGACAGCTTTGCGTCGTTTAATGTAGCTAAATACCAAGCACACAAAACGCTTGAAAAATATGGCTTTAACAACGAAAGCTGCTATAAACGCTATTACGACACCAATGATGACGATTATAGCGCTGATTATTATTCGGATAGTTACAGCTTCGACGATGACTACAGCACTATAAGCTGCAGCTAACAACTCTATATAATAGAAGTCGGTGAAAAGAAAACAGCCTTCTTTTCACCCCGACTATTTGGCACAGAGCCAATTAAAAACAGCAGAGCATACAGGCTTGGATTAAAGCCCTGTATGCTCTGCTTTTGTATAACCATAATTTCTGAATAAAAACCTACTCTGTTACAACTACCGTAAGAGTCGCCGCAGGAGTGGAGTCTGTTTCGTCCGGCAAATAATAGTAAACATTATAGTTGCCCGGTGTATTTATATCTACATCATTTTGAACAACAATAGCATTCTTTATGTCATTGCCGTTTTTATCAACAGCTGTAACAATATATTTTTCAGGATTTATTGCCGTACCCGCTTTTACGGATATTGATTTTGTGGAAAGCACTACTCTGGTTTCATCAAGCGTGCCTGTCACATTAACCACAATATCTCTTGACACAGAATCGGCAAAGCTGTTTTTAACGGTCAAGCGAACCTTTTGGCTGCCGGCGGTCTTTACCTGTACAGCACTGTCAACATACAGTGCTGTTGAAATATTGTTTCCGTAGCCGTCTGTTGCCACTATGCATTTTGCACTAACCATAGACTTTATGTATGAATCAATTTCGTTAATGTCGCAGGTATAGGTTTTATGCTTTACAGCTATTTTCGGCCCCTTATAATTCAACAGCTGCAGGCCTCTCTTGGTTGCTTCCAGATTATAATCAGCATCGTTAATGCTGTACATAATTGATTTTTCATCTTTTGAGCTGTTTGTAACCGAAGCCTTTACCAAATTTGTTACATCGTTTCCTTGGGAATCGGTTGCAGACACTCCGCTCATTAAATCAATATTTTTACCGTCCTTTATTATAAGCGGATCGGTATCAAAGGTTATATTTACCGACTTAGCAGCTGCAACAGCAACTGTACCCTCATTGTCAGACTTGAGCAAGCTGTCCGCAAATAATATTGTAAAAATTACAGCTATTACAGAGAGTACGGCAATTACAGTTACAATGGATTTAATAGCTTTATTCATTTGTTCCTCCCAAAATCCTTAGTCTTCATCAGCAGAATCACTGTCAGTGTAAGAAGCCTCTTCAGCTTGGCTGTTTTCTTCATTGCCATAGTAATCTCCGTACTGACCGTAGCCATAGCCATATCTGCCGTAGCTTCCGTAGCTGCCATAGCCTCCATAGGAATTATAGCCATATCTGCCGTAGCCCCTTGTGCTTAACACGCCGGACGCCATATTAAAGATACAACCAAGTATTTTTATCTTGCTGTAGCCAAAAAGACTTATTGAGTCCAAAATTTTGCTTACCTTTGCGTAATCCTGCCTTACTACAAATACCAGTCCGCCTACATAATCCTTCATCTCCAAAGCGTCAGAAACAATTCCCACCGGCGGAGCATCAATTACCACATAGTCAAATATTTTTTCCAATGCAGCTACCAGGTCTGCCAGCTGCTTACTGCCCATAAGCTCAGAGGCATTGTTTACAGGAATTGTACCCGGCAGCACATACAAACCGTTTTTCTTCGTTTTTACTATGGCGTCCTGAAGGCTACAGGTGCCTGTTATAACATCTACAATGCCCAGGCTGCAGCTCTCCGGAATGTTCAGCTGCTGCCTAACGGTAGGGTTTCTAAGGTCGCAGTCAATTATTACTGTTCTGTAGTGCTTTTTTGCAAGAGCTATGGCAAGGTTTGCCGCTACAGTGGTTTTTCCCTCGTTTGTAGTTGTGCTGGCAACCATAACAGAATTTATTTTTTGATCGGCACACAGCTTGATTATTTTATTTCTTATTGAAAATACAGATTCTTTAAATCTTGGATCTGTGTGTGCGTCATCAATAGTTAAGCTGCCTGTTGAATGACTGCTTTTTTTCTTTACAACCTTTACAATAGAGCCTAAGCGTTGATTGTTCAGCAGCTTTCTAATTTCATCAGGATGCCTTACTGTATGGTTAAGATTTTCAAGAAAAAATACAATTAAAAGCCCTAGCAAAGCTCCCACTGCCGTGCCTATAAGTGCTTTTTCTCTGTAGGATATAGGATTTATAGGGGTGGACGATGCCGACGGCGGAACAACTAAAACAAGGTCTGTTGCACCCACCACATACTCCGCAACGCTGGGATAATTATTAATAACTGATTTCAATACATTATAGGCTGTTTCATAGTTTGATGATGTTACGGTTATTGTAAAAAGGTTTGTATCCTCTACAGCTGTAGCTGTTAATGTTCCGGGTACATCTGACAGCCCCAAGTCCTCTGCAACTACTCTTGTAAGAGGAGCACTTGTTATAATGTACGGAAATGTTTTTTCAAGCTGTTGAGTAGAGGCATTAGATGATATGCTTGTATATGCGGACAGTGAATCTCCCTTAGGTGTAACTGTAAATGTTGCTGCGGCAGTATACTGCGGAGTATAGGCTGCGTATGAATACAATGTAAAGCCTACACAGCATATGCCTGCCAGCACCGCTATAATATACCAGTGCTTCTTTATGCCTGTAAGAATCTTTGAAGCATACTCCCCTACAGGCGTATATGACCTGCTGTTTTCAGGCACGAATTTTTTCTCCATTTTACTTGCCTCCTTTACTCTGCAGTGCTGCCATATTTTCCGTATTTACCATATCCGTATTTACCGTATTGATAGTCGGAATATACGGAGCCTCTTCCTACTATCGAAACATTTTCCGCATCGTTGTATACACAGCCCATCAGCTTAACACCGCTTGCAAGAATAATGTCTATAGTGTCATTAATACTAAGTGCGTTTGCAACATTTCTTCTTACAACAATCAACGAGGAATCGCTTAAGGTCAGTATATCTTCGGCGTCGGAAACAAAGCACAGCGGAGGTGTGTCTATAATTATATAGTCATACTGCTCCCTTGCAGCAGAAATCAAGTAGTCCATCTTTTCACCGGTTATAAGCTCGTTTGCCTGTTGAGTACCCTTATTGCTGCCCATAATGGTTATGTTGTTTATTTCGTCATAGCTTGCAATTTCAGAAAGCCTTGCCTTTCCCCTCAGAAAGTCAATAATTGATTTGCCGTTTGTAATTTTAGCCTCTAAAAACTTTGCAACAGCAGGTTTTCTAAGGTCACCGTCTATAAGCAAAACCTTGTAATCCATTTTTGCGAGTGACAAAGCCAGGTTTACAGCAACAGTGGTTTTTCCCTCGTTTTCAAGCGAGCTTGTTACGGCGTAAACCTTGTTATGGTGCGTCTTGCTGTCGGAAACAATTTTCTGCCTTAGCCTTTTAAAGGCCTCTCTAAACTCGAAGCTTATAACAGGATTTGTTATAGAAAGGGGCCTTTTTATGCCTTTAACCTTTTCTCTGACTGACAATCTCTTTTTCTGTGTGGGAATTGAAACCAACCTTTGAGTTATAAGCTTCTTATTTATGTCGCTTTCCTTTTTTACTGTATCCTTATAAAACGAAAGCACAGATATAATTAATACTACCGCCGCTGCCCCTGCAAAAAAGCCTATAACCGCCAGCTTTAATGCGTTAGAAGGGTTTGTAGGTTCTGTAGGCACAACAGGCTCCTCAAGGGTTTGCAGTACAATAGAGGAAACAACATTTTTAGTAAACTGGGGGTAGCACTCAAGAACCGCTTTTAACAGTCTGTAGGACTTTATCGGGCTGTCGGAGGTTACTGTAAATGAAAGAATATTTGTTTCTTCTATAACCGAACAGCTTAAGTTGCCGGGAAATGATGTATACCCAAGCTGCCGTGCGGCAGAGTTTTGCAGCTGACTGCTGTCAAGAATATTTTTAAACACCCCTGCCATCTTGTTTGTAGCAGTTAAATTATTATAGGCACTTTCTGTATTGTTTTTACTTTGTACAAGCAATGTTGTTGATGTCATATACTGCGGTGAATATAATTGCGTTGCTGTAATAAAACAGCCTATAGCCGCAATTATACCGGAGAGCAAAATTACAAACCACCTTTTTGTTAAATCCTGTAATGTACTTGCAAGGTCAAAGGAATAGTTAGCATCCTGTTCTTTTAAATCGTCCTGTGCCTTTAAATCATCCTGTGAATTATTCATAAGGTCTGCCCTCCCTTTTTATTCAACTAAAGTAACAGTTGACTCTAAATAAGCAATGTCGCCGCAGCTGTTGGTAACTGAAAGAGTTACCGGAAAAACTCCACGGTTAATACTGTCCCTACTTGTGTCTATACTGTCAATTCTTATTTTACTGCTTATGTCGCCGTCTATCACATCGGTTGCCTTAAAGCAGGCAAGTATGTCGGCATACTTTCTTTCTTTTATTACAGGAACATCACTTACAGGCTTTATAACAGGCTTTTTGTAGTCGGTGTAGGTAATTTCCTTAGCAACCTTTGTAACATTATTGTCAGAATCACACACAACATAAGTTATTTCACGGCGATTGCCCTTAATTATATTGGACATTTTTTCAATAATGATATCGGTTGAAAGGTCGCCGTCCTCTGCGTCATATGCAGAAACACCCACCAGCAGCTCCTGCTGTGTGGATTTTACGCTTATCTTTGTTTTGTAGCTTTCAGAAAAGGTAATAACCGGTACATTCTTTCTTTTGCTGATATTTGTATCGTAATAGTAAAACGCAAAAAACAAAATAAGCAGTGCCGTAACCAAAACCATCGCAATACACCTTACAGCAGCGTTTTTAAAAATTCCTTTCATTTTAGAACTCCTTACCGTATCTTAATTTTGCTTTTAAAAAAGCAGGGCTTTTGTCTAATAAAATATTTTGGGGATTTTTTTTAAACAACATATCAGCGTATTCTTTACCGTAATTCCTTTCAACCTCTGCATATGCATCATAAAGTATCGGAACACGGCTGTAGCTTTTGTGACCGTCGCTTGCCACAATATGAACCATACCGCTTTTCAGCAAATAATCCGCCACCGCCTTAGGCCGTAAGCCAAATTTTCCCAAAATACTGCCACGGTTTATCTGAATTATAATTCCTGCTCTGACTAAATCAAAGACTATATATGGCTCCTGCTGAACAAATACATACCGTTCGGGGTGAGCCAGCACAGGAACAATTCCGGCTCTTTGTATATTTTGAAGCACCTTAAACACATACATCGGGCTTTCTCCAAAATTAAACTCAACAAGCAAATATCTGGAGCGGTTAAGAGTTATAGCCATACCTCTGCGTAAAAGCTCCGGAATGTCATTACTTGCATATACCTCCATTCCAAGGTACAGGTTTATGTCAGGCACAAATTCCTTCGCCGCAGCCTTAAGCCTTTCAAACCTGTCTGCTATGGTACTGTTCATATAATTCAGGTACCCGCCGGGTATGTTGCAGTGTGGGGTTAGAATTATATTTTTTGTTCCGCCCTTACTTGCCATTGACAGCATTTTCAGCGACATTTCAAAGCCTTCCGAGCCGTCGTCAAGCCCGTAAAGCGTGTGTGTGTGTATATCTGTCATTGAAATCCTCAATCTAATTAAATAATTGAAGTTAATTATACCATAAATACAAAATATATTAAAGAATATAAAAACACCGCTTTATAGAAAGTTATACCTGTTTTATTGTAAATTTTATGATTTTTATTTAAAAAATTATAAACCGCACCGCTGAGGCAGTTTACCAAGGCTCCTATATGCAGATAATTATTATCGCAGAATGTCAAATAGTTTACTGCAACGGGTATTGTTTTGCAAGGCTTTCTGCTTTTATTCAAGCTAACGGTGCTTTACTGCCATGTCCCGCATAAAAACAGTGGTAATTCAACAGAATTAATGTTATAATCAATGTGGGCACAGCCCAAAGCAACAATAATTATTTTGGGGTGACAGGTTTGGAGCAAAATTCCGGAATACAGCTGCTTGAAAAGGCAATAAAAAGCAACAGAGTACCTCACGGTGTAGTGCTGGAAAGCAATTTTCCGCAGCTAATCAAGAAATATACCGAGCTTTTGTGTCAGTGGGCTGTATGCAACGGCGAGATTAAGCCCTGCGGTCACTGCGTACAGTGCCGCAAGGTATCTATAGGCAGTCACCCTGATGTTTATACAGCAAGGCTTTACGGCAAGAGTCAGGTTGTAAATGTTGACGAAATACGAAGCATTTGTGCTGACGCATTTGTAAAGCCAAATGAATCAAATATAAAGGTTTATATTATACCTAATGCAGACAAAATGCAGCCACAGGCACAAAATGCTTTTTTGAAAATACTGGAGGAGCCGCCGCAAAATATTTTATTTATTTTGTGCTGCACCTCCGCACAGCAGCTTTTAGGAACTATACTTTCAAGAACCGCTGTGTACAGCTTAAATCAAAGCAATGCCGATGAAAATCTTAGCAAAAGCTGCGAGGCTGCCGGCGAAATAGCCGTTTCTCTTTGTAAAACAACAAGCTATGAGCTTTTAAGGGCAACAGGCAGGCTGACTGACAGAGCCTTTGCAAAGGAAACCATAGACCGATTAATTATTATTGTAAACGAGGCAATAGTAGCAAAGCTGACAGAAGCCCGCTGCAGTGCTGAGGCTGAGGTGCTAAGGAATAATATAGCCACCGTGAACTTGATTAAAATTATAGACACGCTTAACCTTGCTAAAGCAAGGCTTAACAGCAACATTAATATGAACCTGTTTATGTCGTGGCTTTGTGCTGAATTAAGGAGGCAAAAATGACAGAGGTAATAGGAGTAAGATTTAAAGATGTGGGTAAAATATACTATTTTGACCCTAACTCGGTACCGCTAAAAATAGGCGACTATGTAATAGTAGAAACTGCCAGAGGCGTAGAATGCGGACAGGTTGCAATGGCTAATAAGCAGCTTGAGGACACGGAAATTCTTTTTCCGTTAAAAAAGATGATAAGGAAAGCAACCGAAAAAGACCTTGAGTGCTTGAAGCAAAACAAAGAAAAGGGAAAAAAGGCGTTTAAAATCTGCGAAGAGAAAATTCTTCAGCACAACCTGGATATGAAGCTGGTTGATGTAGAATACACCCTGGACAATAACAAAATACTGTTTTATTTTACAGCTGACGGCAGAGTGGATTTTCGTGCATTGGTAAAGGATTTGGCGTCTGTTTTCCGCACAAGAATAGAACTTAGACAAATCGGTGTGCGTGATGAGGCTAAAATGCTGGGCGGCATAGGCGTTTGCGGCAGACCGTTTTGCTGTTCGTCATTTTTAGGTGAATTTCAGCCTGTATCAATAAAAATGGCAAAGGAGCAAGGGCTTTCGCTAAGTCCCGTAAAAATTTCGGGAACCTGCGGCAGATTGATGTGCTGCTTAAAGTACGAACAGGACGCATATTCAGACCTGCTTAGAAAAACTCCGAAGGTTGGTGCCATTGTAAACACTCCGGACGGTAAAGGAACAGTAGTAGAGCAAAATCTTATTACAGGTGTGCTTAAGGTAAGCCTGGACAAATCTGAAAATGCCGCTCCGTCAACCTATACGGTTAAGCAGGTTAAAATTATTAAGGACGCACAAATTCGTCTTGACAAGGATGAAATTGAACAGCTGAAGGGACTGGAGGAATAACGGCTCGCTTCGGTACAATATAACCTCCTTTTTGATATTTGCAGTATATTTCATTAAAAAACAGCATACTATGGAAATTTTGCCAATATAAATATTACAAAATCTTTAATTTTTATAATATGTGTTGATTTTTTTGAAAGTAGTGTTAAAATATAACCATAAAATATTTTGAGGGAGGTGTATCTTTAATGGCATACAAGATTAGTGATGATTGCATTTCTTGCGGTGCTTGTGCCGCTGAATGTCCTGCAGGTGCTATTTCCGAGGGTGACGGTAAGTACGAGATTAACGCAGATGTATGTGTAAGCTGTGGTGCTTGTGCCGGTGTCTGTCCTGTTGGTGCTCCTAATGAGGAATAATTAATGTACATAGCTACATTACGGGTGCAGTTGGTGTAATACCCCTCTGCACCCGCTTGTTTTATATGATTTTATATAGCCGCAGTATTATTTTAATAATTCATAACTCAATATTTATTATAAATCAAAGGGCAGGAAAGCTTATGAAAAAAAAGATATTAGCAGCCTTATTAGCACTTTGCATATGCACGGTATTTTTGGCAGGCTGCTCCGAAGGAAAAAAAGATATAGCCTCGGAGGAAAAATATGTTGTAAGCGATAGTATAATTTCCGAAGAGAAGCAAAGAAGCATAGAACATCTTATAGAGATTTGGGCATTTGCATACAAGACTCACGACCTGTTAAATTATAACGACAGCGTTGCGGATGCTTTGGAATTTGGCGACAATTCAGATGGGAAAAACAGCAGAACTAATAATTATTTTGAAACTGTTACAGACTGTCAAATTATTAATATTGATTTTTCGGAGGCTAGTGCTATAGAAGAAAACAAATTTTCGGTACCTGTAAAATACACTATAAGCTTCAATGATAAATTTAAGGAGGATAGTCAGCTGAAGCAGGGTAAAAATACTGTGAACGCAGTTTTTACCATAGCTGAAAACTCCGGAAATGATTTTTATATAAGCGACATAAATTAGTCTAAGTGCTGCCCCTTGGCAGCGAAGCTACCGGTAAATATTTATATAATTTTTCAGCAGTCTACAGGGCATATATGTGCTTGTACACTGCTGATTTGTTTTTTAACACTTGTAAGTTTCCAGAAAGAATCCAAAAATAAGGTTTATACCGTAAAAAGGCGTTAAAAAGATTAAAAACAGAATATTTCCCTTAAACAAGCCGTTTTTTAGGTGTTAGATTTTTTAACATCTTGATAAGGGCTTGTTTTTTGTATTTTATCCGCAAACAAAAACAGCATTGATTACTCCTGTTTTGAGTGTCAATGCTGTTTCTTTTTTTGTTTTTAAAAACTGTTTAAATGCGTTTAAAACCGCTTTAAAAAGCCGTTTTTTATTAAATAATTTTTTAAGTGTCAACATGTTAAAAATTTTAAAACGACCAACTTTTATTACAGTTTTGACCAACCTGTTGGTCGTCCCATTAAGCCTAGAGAAATTCAAAAGTCAGGCAACGAGGTTATTTTAAATTTTTTACACAGCGAAAATAATAATTATGCAAATATATAAATAGTTATTCAATTTTTCCAAGAACCTTACCTACACATCGGCAGTCACTAAAACTTGTGATTTTGATATTATCGTAATCAGGATTAATTGATACCAGCTCTCCTCTGCCCATTTGTTTAATATATGATTCTCCGTCCATTATAAAAACCCCTATTTCCCCTTCATGTATTGAGGGGGAAATTTTCACAAAAACCTTATCATTGTTATGAAATTTTGGCAGCATACTATCCCCTCGAACTTGGATTATAAAATCGGATGATTCTGAAATGCTATTTTTAGTGACATTAATCCATTCAGCCGGAATATCATCAAAGAGATAAGCTCCGGTTCCGGCAGACGCCGGCTGTATGTAGAAGGGTTTCATTATAATTGATTCTGCCTTAGCAGGGGACTCTAACGAAAGATGCTTTTTATTTTTTACTTTGATACAAGGATCATCTGTTCTTCCCAAAATATAGTCTACAGAACAATTTAAATAGTCAGCTACTCGGGTAATTTTATCACATGAGGGTGAGCTCTTACGCTTTTCAAGGTCGTAAATAAAACTTTTTGATAAATTGCAATTTTCTAATAATTGTTTCAAAGTAATATCTTGTTTTTTGCAAAGTTCTTTTATCGTCATGGCAATGTGTATATTTTGCATAAAGTTTTATCTCCTTTTTTAGTTCAAAGTGAGAAATACGGATATTTCCGTATTTAATATTGATTTACGGAAATATCCGTATTATAATAATTACTGTAGTAAAGTTAAGTATATTTTACCACAGTAAACATTTAAAGACAATGAAAATAAGGAGGAAAACATATGAGTATCGGTGCAAACACACGCAGATTGCGTATTGAGGCAGGACTTACTCAGGCTACATTAGCTACACAAATTGGCATAGGCACATCAATGCTCTGCCAGATAGAGCGAGGAACAAAAACATTAACATTACCACTTGCAGCAGAAGTAGCACGAGTATTGGATTGCAGTATATATGATCTACTTGATGAGGAGGTAAGCAAATGCAAGACAGCATAAAATCAAGAATCGGAGAAATTAATCACGGATATACAATAGTAGCACAATATCTAAACAAGGTTGTTCTGGCAATATCAGACAATCGGAGTATCGCCGAAATGGCGGTTGTTTGGTCTCTTGACAATGACGGTGATACTTATTCCGGAAGTTATTTTTGTAATTTTTCAAGTGCACAAAAAGAGTTTTTTGCAAGAGCATGCGGAGGTATATATAAATGATTATCATAAAGGTACTGCTTTATTATATCATTAATTACAAATGGCAAATTTTGTTTTACTCAGCCGGAGCTGCTGAGATTGTTACATTTATTGTTGCAATATTGAATGAATGTCCGGACACATGCACTATAGTAATGTTTGTGACAACAGCATTAGCAATAATTGCACGCTTTAACATTAATGAGGAGTAAATATAATGGCAAATAAAAAATTGTAAGTTTAGATAGGATAAAATATGGATAAAGTCGAAACAGTTACAACGAATAGCTGTAACTGTCAGCAGGAAATTGCCTCCCTGCTCTGATGATGACAGGCAAAAAGGAAGTGTAAAAGAGAATGGTATATTTAACCACAAAAGAATTTGCAGATAACAAAAAATGCAGTTTTAAATATGTTCAAAAAGCAGTTAAAGACGGCAAAATAGCAGCTAAAAAAGGGCATGACAAATATAACGGCTACAAATATATGATACCTATCACGGAGCTGTCTGCAGAACAGCAGGTTAAGTACTACAGGTCAAAAGACCTGCCGGTGCCGGCAGAGCTTACTCCCCAAAAGCAGTCGCAAATACTAAGCAAGGATTTGGATTATGAAAAGTTGACAGCCGAACAGCGGCAAGAGGTTGCTGACTGGCTAAACATATTGTCTGACTGGCAAGAGTTTGTACAGCGTTATGACGGCTCGAAAACAACTGCAAATAAGGTGTTTGTTGAGGCATACAGAGATAAATATAAATATAAAATATCGGTTGACATTTTGTATCGGAAGCAAAAAATATACAAAGCCGGTAATGTAGCTAACTTGGTTGACGGCAGAGGACTTAAACGCAAAGGTAAAAGTTGTATCGACAAAAATCTTTGGCAGGCTTTTCTTTATTACTACCTTGACCAGGCAAAGCACCCATTGAAGGCTTGCTACGACTACACAAGACAATGGGCGGAGCAAGAACACCCTGAGCTGTTACCTTTACCGTCATACACTACATTTTACCGCCATATTGACACTGATGTCCCTGCACCGGTTGCTACATACGCTCGTGACGGCGTCAAAGCATACAAAGATACATACGGCTTTTATATCCGAAGGGAATACGAGCAAATGGAGAGCAATGACTATTGGATTGCCGACAACCACACATTTGACGTACAGGTTGGTACGGCAGGAACCAATAAGCCAAAGCGTATGTATCTGACAGCTTTTATGGACGCAAGGTCGGGGCTATTTACAGGAGTTTATGTCACTGACAATCCCTCGTCACAAGCAACGCTATATGCATTGCGCAAGGGAATTATCCAATATGGCATACCTAAAAATATATATGTTGATAATGGCCGTGAATTTTTAACACGTGATGTCGGCGGATTAGGGCACAGGGCTAAGAAAGCTACAGCTGAACAGTTAGAGCCACCTCCAATTTTTAAGCGGCTAGGAATAAAAATGACAAATGCTATTGTAAAGAATGCAAGAGCAAAAACAATTGAACGCAGATTTTTGGATGTGAAAAATCGCTTGTCAAGACTGTTTGACAGTTACACCGGAGGAAATGTCATAGAAAAGCCGGAGCGGCTGAAAAATGTGCTTAAAGGAAATATCATTGACGAAGTGGAATTTACGAAAATAGTTGAGGATATGTTAAATTACAACTTTAACTATCAGGCATACAATGGCCCGGTACAAGCAGATAAAGGGTTGAAGCGTAATGAGGTTTACGCAAAGCACCTGAAAGAAAAGCGTGTTGCCAATGAAGAGGACTTGTGGCTGATGATGCTGCGAAGCACCAGGCCACAAAAGGTTGGTCGCAGAGGTGTACAGATTACGATAGCAGGAAAGAGAATTGACTATTGCAGTGATAAGCTGCTGTACAACTGGCAAGGAAAGAAAGTTTATGTAAGATATGATCCTGAAAACCTTGCAGAAGTCAGGGTATATACACTAAACGACGAATACATATTAACTGCAAAGTGCGCAGATGAAACAATGCTTGCGTATGGTACAGGAAAAGAAGAAGTTGCTAAGGCAATGAAAGAAGTGCGCAAGCACGAACGCATCGTCAGAGAAAGCGTTGAATCACATCGTGTGGTTGCACTGGGTGCTAAATCTGCACTTGATATCATACTGACGGAAATTGAGCAAAACAAAGCTAAATCTACTGCAGAGGACACAGCAGTATTGAGTATTAAACGAGCTGACGAAAAGCAATACAACAAACTAGACCTAGATATTGCCGTCGGTGCGGAAGAAGCAGTAACAATTGATGTTAAAAGAATGATTGCGAACGCTGAAAAGCGAAACAGAGAGAAAGGACTGATAAAATGATGAGCTTAAAGGAAAAGCTTGAAATGTATCAGGCACATATTGACAAACCGTGGAGTATCGTAGCGAAAAATCTTGACTACAGTGCTGCTGTAATAAGTCAGTGTCGCAGAGGCACTTATACCGGCGACACGACAAAGGTCGAAGCAAAGCTGGATGAATATCTTGCAAATATCCAAGCGGAAAAAGAAGTTGCAAGCTTGTCAAACAGTGTAGGCTATGTGGAAACATCAATAAGTACAGCTGTATACGATAATATACGCCTCTGTCATCTTAAAGGCGGATTTGCGATCGAAGCCGGAGACGCAGGTATCGGCAAGACAATGGCTTGCAAAAAATATGCGGAAGACCACCCGGCAACAGCATATTATGTGCCTATCAACCCGTGCATATCAGGAATAACCTCATTGCTCAGACAGCTGTGCACGGAAATGTCATTGCAGCAGGGCAACAGATATGATATGTGGCTGCGCATAGCACACAAGCTCTCAGGCGAAAGCAAAGTGCTAATCCTAGATGAAGCACAGCATTTGCCGTTGAAAACGCTTGACAGCTTAAGAGCATTTTTTGATGCTTATCCGGAGATAGGCATTTGCTTAGTTGGCAATGCAGAACTTGTAACAAAACTTAGGAACAAAAACACAGCGGTCGCACAAATAAAAAATCGCACAAAGACAACGATAATACGCCATACAGCGGATATTACGAAAAACGATATAGAGCTGCTCTTTCCGGCGATTGCCGGAAAGGAAAAAGAAACAAAATTTTTGTTAAAGATTGCACAAACCGACAACGCTATAAGAGGAGCGCAAAACCTGTACAGCAACGCAGTTGATAACAACAACACAACCTATCCAGCACTTGTTTTAACTGCGAAAAAAATTATGCAGGAAGTATAAATTGCTAATAACTAATCATTTTTTTTTACCTTCTTTAGACGGTAGCCCTTGTGCTAGAGGGCTACCGCACTCCCTATAATGTGTGCTTTGTAAGCATAAGCAAAGCATAGATTAGAGTTAGTGCGCACAACTTGAATTTTAAAAGGTCTGAAAGGATGAACAGAAATGATTATTAAAGTAAACCCTGAGTGCGGCTTATTTAACTGTGATAAGCGTCGAGGTAGCTATTGCTGCTATTATTGTGATAAAGATTGTGATAATAGATGTATCAACGACCCATCAGCATGTGGCAACTACTTAAGGCATAAGAATTTTTACAATTGGCTGACTAAAGTAATGCCAAGAGGCGAGATTGAAATCAAAGGAACTCAAAAAGAATGTCTAAGAAAGCTGTCAGAGTATGAGGCTACAAAGCTGCAGCCGCAGGATGTGGAGCAGCTTGCAAAAAAATACAGACAGCTGGAAGATGAAAATAAGAGGCTAAAAGAAAGGAGGTGCTATTAATTGACCGAAAAACAATGGCAGGATATCCAGGCAAAACTAGCATTGTATCCGGGAATGATTATTAGGATGAAAATTGACGGATACAATGTTGCACTACAGTCACAATATGAGAATGCAGATAGAATGAAATTAGTTATTGCTGTATATATTGATGACAAAATGGATGCAGCAATGCTTAAGCCTGAAAATGAAGCTTGCATTAAGTTTATGTGTCCTTGCAAAAGGTGCACACTTACAAGAAAACAGATTACAGAATTTTCTCGCAGCAAGAAGAAGCAAAAGAAACTTAAAGACAAGTACACATATACATACTATATCCCCTACTGGTCATCATTCAGGCGGCTGAAAAGCCATTTTATTAAAAATAACACAAGCATTGAATTGATAGATTGGAGCGGTCAATAATGGATACAAAAAAGATAATACTTAACAATGATTTGAATATCGAAGAATACAAACCGTTTGCGGTAGTGGAATGTATGACAAAAGAAACATATGAGCATATTAAAGAATTGATTGAAAGGGATACTCCTCGGAAAATTGTAGACATAGAGCTAAGTGATTTTTGCGAATATGAAATTAACTATAATTGCCCAAAATGCGATGCTACACTGGCACACAAAAAAAAGGAAATCCCAATATTTTGTCCTTTTTGTGGGCAGGCAATCAAGTAAATATGGCGGACAAGCTCCGCCGTCTTAATGCAGCCGAAGACGGTCACAAGCCCGTATAAATGCAGAGTGAGACATAATCAAAACAGGAGGAATAGTAATGGTAAGTAAAAAAATCAATAAAAACGGCAGTATAACACTGCCAAAGCAGCTGCGAACGGAAGCCGGATTGTTTAAGGGTAATGCAGTAGATATCGTTATGTCAGACGATGGAATAAAGATAACTAAGCATGTACCTACATGTAGTTTTTGTGGCAGCACAGAGCGAGTAAGATCTGTAATGGACATGGAAATATGCCGTGACTGCGCAGCAAAAATACATAAGGCGGTGGTTTGTGATGAGTAATTTAGTTAAGCTAAAAGAACGTGCTGACATTGTTGCAAAAAAAATTGACCGCCTTGCAGAACTGAGAGAACAGCAGGCAAAGGCAAAGCAGGAGGCTGATATTATTGAAGCTGAACTGCTGAAAGTTGCACAGGAGGATTTGGCAAATACAAAATATAAATCGGTTAAGTATGAGGGCACAGACAGCAACCTGCAGGCAACTGTGAGTGAATCTGTTAAAATTACATTGGAAAGTCTACTTCCGGAGATTTTTGGGACTGTTTACAACGACATGGTTAAGCTCTCAACCAAAGCGGAGCTTACTGCTCCAGCTAAACGATTGGTTGCAGGAATTTGGCAAGGTAACTTTTGCAAGGATACTACAGTGAATGATGTTATCAGCTCAATGCATTTAGATGACAGGACGGCTAAACTAATTAGTAAAAAATGCAAGGGCATTAATTACCAAAAGGATGTTGACAACCTAATAATTATTGCAAATATGACAGACAGGCAAGCACAGGAATATGCTTATTTACTTATGGAAGCAGCGGTTTGGCAACAGTTTAAGGCTATTTGTGATGTTAATAAAATTGATAGTCAGGACAAAATCAATGAAGTCATCAAAAAAATACAAGCAGCTTTTGTAGTTGAGGTAACCCCAAAAATAAGTATAGTGGAGGGATAAATAATATGCTGAACAAAACTCAGGTGCAACGCATATACGGTATGGGCGCAGCGTTAGGAATGTTGGATAATAACAATCATAAAGATGATATGCTGCATAACTTGGTATATAATATTACAGGTCAGGACAGTGTAAAGCAATTAACAGATGTTGATTATAAAAAAGTTGTAGCTGAGTTAGCGCAGCGTATTAAAATATCTCAGCTGCAACCACCGTCAAAATCACGATCAGGCAATAAAAGATATAGCACAACGGCAAAAGGCATGACAGTTGGGCAACAACGCAAGGTGTGGGCGCTAATGTATCAGCTTGCCGGCTGTGACACGACAGTAACGGTTGCAACAAAGGGAGAGCGCTTATGTGGCATTATCAAAAAAGAGCTGCACATAGATGCAAGCCCACAGAAACCGTTTGAGTGGCTGGGATTTGAGCAAGGTAATAAGCTTATTGAATTGTTAAAAAACTATGTTAAATCCGCAGAACGCAAGGCTATAAGGGGAATGTAAATGGACAACATAAAGATACAAGACTTACAAGGCGAACAGCGCCAAATCGCAGAGACAATTGGGTTAGAGGCGTATCTAAAGTTAGTCAAAATTTACGGTGGAACTAACATATACATAGCAAAAATAGATAAGCTGCTAAGCATTAAGCGTGACGAAGAAATCGTAAAACGCTTTAATGGGTATAATTTCAAAAGCCTGGCAAATCAATATAGATTGTCTGAACGAGCAGTAAGAGAAATTATAAATCGGGAAAATTCCCGAATACTAAATCAACAGCTGTCATTTTTTGATGATAGCTAGTGAAGAAAATTATAGAAATGTTTCATCTATGGCACTTCAAAAATTCGAGGTATCATTAAGTTACAAACTTAATGATACCTTATTTTTATATAGTGTGAGGTGAAAAAATGGAATTTGGAGCAGACGCATGGTGGTTAGTGTCTTTAGGTCTGACAGCTGTAACAAGTATAATTGGTTATTTTCTTAAGCGCACAATATCCAAGCAAGATAAGCACGAAGAAGATATTAATCATATTAAATTAACCTATGTTAATAAAGAAGAACTTAAGGAATTAAAAAACGATACAAACAAAGGTTTAGAAAAATTACAACAAGATGTGGATGATATAAAGTCTAACACACTCACTAAAAAAGAATTTATGCAGAGCACAAATAAGCTGGAAAATAAAATAGATAAAATGTACGACTTAATGATAGCAAGGAGGGATAATAATCAATGAACGAGCTTGATAAAATCAAAGCAGGACGCTTTATTAAAAACAACGGACGTGTGCTGAGAACGATTAATATTTTGCGTTACAAGTACGCAAAACTGACCGATACCCAGTATGCTCTTGATGATATGCCGGAGAATGAAATGCTGGATAGCGTTAATTACTTAACGGAATCAGAATACATACAATTAAGGGACATATCCTCAAAAACTCCTGCCACTCTTGCCGACTGTGAAGTTGACCAGTTGGAGGCTAAGCTGACAGATAAGGGAATTAAGCTGTTATCTGGTAGATTGAAAGACGAGTTGGTGGATATATGAGCAGAGCTAAGAGAAGAGCTGTTGGAAAAATTGATAAATTGCCAGTTGAGCTTAAAGATACTGTTGACCAAATGCTCCTTACCGGCCAAACTTACAGAGAAATTTGCCGGTATCTAGCAGAAAACGAGGTGCAGCTCACACAAGCAAGCGTTAGCAGATATGCACGCAGGTTTTTAGCTAGTGCGAATGAGCTGCGAATTGCTCAGGAAAATTTTCGGATGATTTTATCCGAAACCGAGCGCTACCCTGACCTTGATCCTGCCGAAGCAATATTACGACTTGCAAGTCAAAAAGCGTTTGAAGCACTGTCACTGATTGGCGAGGATAGTTGGCAGGACGCTACGCCGGAAAAGATATTGGCTAATGCAACAGCCCTTGCAAGAGCTGTTGCGTATAAGAAAAAAATTGATACTGATGTTAAATCGGATGAAATGATTGCACTTGACAATAATCAGACCCTACTCTACGAGAACTTACGCAAGAGAAATCCGGCATTGTATCAGAAACTTTTAGATGAAATTAAGTCGATGAGACAAGAACAAAAGGAGCAGGATTATGGCTAAATGGTATGTCTTGCAGGTTACAACAGATCGGGAAATTGAAATTAAAAACAGAATTGAAAAGCAGGGCTACAAGGTTCTTGTGCCGCTCGTGGAGAAAATAATCAGACAAAAAGGAAAATGGAAAAGGCAAATAGACATTATTTTCCGAGGGTATATTTTTGTCAAGCTGGACTACAAGTGGTCAGACTATTATAGCCTCTGCAAATGCCCCGGTGTTATCCGTTTGCTTGGCGGTGGCAAAAATCCTATACCACTTACCGATGAGGAAATAATGACGGTCCGACGGATAGATATGCTCCGATCCGCATCACTTGTTGAGTTTGACAATGAGGGCAAGCTAATACCTTTAAACGGCATTTTAAAAGAGTTTAAAGACCAATTAATAAGTTATAAAAGACGACAGCGGAGAGCTGTCATTGAGCTTACAATTGCAAAAAATAAGACACCTGTTACGGTGTCATTTATCGAAAAACAAAAGCAACTATATGCAGAGGGTTGATTCGTCCCCTCTCGCTGCGGTTGTCGTTATAGCTCCGTACAATGTCAGCTAACCAGCTGGCATATGGCGGAGCTATGCATTTTTATCGGAGGTGGTTTTAAGTGCGTAAAAACAAAAAGCTGGAGACATTAGCTGATCTGTTGCAAAAAACAGAAACAAAAGCAGAATTTAATATAGTTGAAGATTTAAAAAGCCTTGAGCGTATGTATGGAGTGCTTAAACCACGACAATACAGGCAAAAACTGCAGGCTATTATTAAAAAATATGAAGAGTCAGAGCTTACAGCTGTAAGAAATACTGTTTTAAACGAAAGTATTAAGGGTAATATGCAGGCAGTAAGATTGTATGCCGAATACTTTAAGCCTGCGGAAGCTGTTACAGAAGATGATGGCTTAGTTGCTGCATTAAATAAAGCAAGTAAGGATGTGTTTACTAATAATGGCTAAGTTTAGAACATTTAGCAAAAAGCAGTTGCAGGTGCTTACTTGGTGGGCAAACCCTGTTATATCGGCTAAATATAATGCAATAATAGCAAACGGCTCAATCCGATCCGGCAAAACTATGAGTATGAGCTTAAGCTTTATATTTTGGGCAATGACTAATTTTAACGAGCGAAATTTTGCGATATGTGGCAAGACCGTAGGCAGCTGCCGCAGAAATGTTATCACTCCCTTGTTAAAAATGATACGCAGCAGATACAAAATTAAAGACAAACGCTCGGAAAATGTAATAGAGCTGGAACACGGTGGCATAAAAAACAGCTTTTACATTTTTGGTGGCAAAGACGAAAGTTCCCAAGACCTCATACAAGGTATCACCCTTGCAGGTGTGTTGCTTGATGAGGTCGCTCTTATGCCGCAGAGCTTTGTCAATCAAGCAACAGGTCGTTGCTCGGTAGACGGCGCAAAGTTTTGGTTTAACTGCAACCCGGAAAGTCCATATCATTGGTTTTACAAGGAGTGGGTTGATACTAAATCTGAACAGGCACAAGATAAAAATGTAATCCGCTTAAATTTTACAATGGATGACAACCCTGCGCTTAGCGAAGAAACAAAAGAGCGCTACAAAAGTATGTATACAGGCAGTTTTTACCAAAGGTACATACTTGGATTGTGGGTAGCTGCTGAGGGTAGGATATATCAATTTGAAAAGTCGGAATACACAGCCCTGCCGGAAAAAAGATATTACAGTCAATACTATGTATCTATTGACTACGGTACACTTAACCCATTTAGTGCAGGGCTATGGGGCTTACACAAAGGCGTTTGGTACAGAGTAAGAGAGTATTATTACAACGGACGACAGAGTGGACGGCAAAAAACAGACGATGAATATTATACAGAGGTTGTTAAGCTCATAGATGGGTTGCACATAACAAGTATCATTGTTGACCCATCAGCTGCAAGCTTTATAACACTTATACGCCGTAAAGGCAGATATACAGTTATCCCTGCAAACAATGATGTACTTGCAGGGATACGCTTTACAAGCGATTGTATAAAGTCGGGGAAAATAAAGATTAATGACTGCTGCAGTAATATTCTCGGAGAATTCACAGCATATGTTTGGGATACCAAGCACGCAGAAAAAACCGGAGAAGATAAGCCGGTAAAAGAACATGACCACGCAATGGACGATATGAGATATTTTTGCTACACGGTTTTAAACAACAAGGGTGGCAAATTTGTTAATATTAGCATTTAATAAGGAGGTATTATGCTTACAGATTTATCATGGCTTGATATAGGCAAGCCGTTTCCACCGCCATGTGCACTGCATAGGCTAGAACGCTACAAAGAAAATAAAGAAATCTTTGAAGATAATTACGAGTCAGTATACAGAGAACAGTGGAAACGCATTGAGCGTGTTATCGGTAATATTAACGATGTTGTAGGTTATGCTGTCATTGCAAATTATCAAAAACTAATGTCGATAAAAACAGCCGACTTAGCAATTGGGGAAATGCCAAATATTACAGTAAGTGACGATGCAAAGCAAAAGGTTATTGACGATTTAATCATAGACACGGATCTGCAAAACTATTTGTATATGTCGGCATTAGATTTAAGCAGGTATGGGGACAGCATACTTATGGCTACTGCAGACGGCAAGGTTGATGTAGTGTCTCCTGCACTGTGGTTTCCTGTTGTTGATCAGTTTAATGTTCGCAGGTTTTTGTATCATGTATTTGCATTTATATATTTAATAGATGCAAATAAAAAAACATACGGATTAAAAGTACAGATACATAAGCCGTCAGAACCGTCAGAGTGCGAAGAAAGGCTCTACGAATTACAGGGTTTACCCGGCAGCTTTAAGATAAAAAAAGATTTGACAAAGCACAAGGCGATGAAAATACAAACTAACCTTGATACCTGCCCCGTGTTTCGTGTAAGTAATATGCTTACAAGTGACCGGCTGTTTGGCATTGACGATTACCGCAGCGTAGACAGCTTAGTGTCAGAGCTTATGGTGCGCATATCACAGGTCAGCAAAGTGCTGGATAAATTTAGTCATCCTGCACTCACCGGACCATCGACAGCACTAACATGGAATGAGGTAACACAACAATACGAGCTAAAATTTAGCTCATATTTTACCAGGGATACGACTGACTCTCCGGAGGTAAAAGCAGTTGTTTGGGATGCATCTCTTGACGCTAATTTTAAACAAATAGAGCTGATAATTAATCAGCTCTATGCAATATCGGAAATGGGCAGCGTGCTGTTTGGTGATATTAGCAACACGGCAGGTCAGGTAGCGTCCGGTACAGCTTTGAGGAGACTGATGATGTCGCCCCTGGCAAAGGCTAAACGATTAGTTAACAGATACACAAATCCACTCAAACATATATTGTGTGTGTTGGCAAAAAGCAGAGATGTAGAAATCATACCGAGTGACATAACGATTACCTGGAATGACGGCTTGCCGGATGATCCGACGGAGGAGGCTGAGATTGCTAACCTAAGGACCGGAGGGAAAGCTACACTTAGTCAATACACTGCAATACAACGGCTGGACAAGATGTCTAGCGGCGATGTGGATGCAGAGCTATCTATGATACGAGCAGATGAGCTTGATAATACAGCCGGCAGTGTACCTCCGTTGGAGCAGGAGGATGTGTATGAGTAATGACATATGAGCAAGCACTGGCACAGCTGTATACAAAAGCGGAGATTAAATTAATAAAGACGATTAAGCGCAAAGCAAAGTATGGAAACGCAACGACTTATGAACGGTCATTATTAAATCAGGTGCAAAAACAAATTAAGCAGCTGCGAAAAGCATCAGATGTAATTGTGCAAAAACTGGTTAAAACAAACTACAAAGAAGGACTTGATAAACTAATGCAAGACATCGCATTAGACCCTGCTGCCCCACGCAGCTACAGCCTTATGAGCGGTTTAAACATAAATCAGATTAATATAATCGTCGATAACATAACCTCACAGTTCAACAAAGCTGTGGCAACAGTCGGCAGACGGTGTAATGATTACATAAGACAAGCAGCGTTAGAGGCTACTGCAAAAAAGCTGACCACAGGACAAACTGTTAGGCAAATGCAGCAAGACTTGCAAAACAAGCTTGTTGACAGCAAAATAACATCAGTTGCATATGCCAACGGTACAGAACACAACATTAAAGATTACGCTGCTATGGTAGCCCGTACTACTACAGCAGAGACTCAAAACACTGCACAGGTTGTGCAAGGCAATGCTTGGGGATATGATTTAGTGCGTATGACAAGCCATTACCCTACCTGCAATGTATGTGCAATGTATCAAGGCAGAGTGTATGCGTTAACAAAAGAGGCTGCCAATGGCAAGTACAAGGGCAAAAACGGCAAGCCCCTTAGGTTTGCATATCTTTATGATACTGCCTTAGTTGATGGGTACAACACCATACACCCTAATTGTCGCCACCGTTTTGCTATATTTCCTGCTAATGCATATACCAAAGATGAGCTTGCGGAGTTTAGCAGACAGAGCATGCAGCCTTTCGCCGATTTACGCTCCGATACAGAGCGTAAGGCATATGCCCGGGAGCAGGCTGTTAAGCGTAAGCGTAATGCAAGCATGAGGCAGTACAACGAGGTTAAGCAATATCTCCCCGATATCTCACCAAAAACCTTTGCAGGCTGGCAACGGATGAAATCTGCTAATTCACAGCATTATCAGGGTTTAATGAGTGATTATAGGAGTATTAAAAAATCTGTTGCAAAGGATAACAAAGGTGATATAATTAACTTTAAGGACAGTAATCCATACTATAAAAAAATAACAAAAGGTAGTATTGACAATGTCCCTAGACTTGATGTTTTCAATGATGAGCCCCTTAATATAAAATATCAAGAGGCTAATAAAGCTTTATTGACAAAAGCGGCCGAATATCCTGTAGGCACGGAAATTTCAATTGTATATGATTCTGAAATGAACCCGATAGAAGATTGTGATTATGTTATAGGCAAAAATGGCTCAGTAAAGATAAATAATCCCAATGTTCCATATCATGCAATACATAATCATCCGAGCGATGAAACATTTAGTCTGGAAGATTTAATGAATTTTGCAAGGAAAAACAAAATGCTAAGTATTACTGCTGTTGGCAATAACGGTAGTGTTTATAGCATTTCTAAAACGACTGATAATAACAGTAAGTTATTTATGGATTTTTTGATAAACAAACAAAGTAAGCAAATATTTGATATTGATAATAAAAAATACAGCTACATTGATATTTTAAGAGGCAAATTGGATATATCAGCTCTTGAACAAAATGTTAACCTGAAAGAAGATATACGACGTTTTGTATTGAAGTGTATAGAAGGAGGGGAACAGTATGGATTCAGATATAAAGCAAAAGGAAAAACCTGATCGGTTAACACCGGAGAAAATAAAATTTTACAAATGCCTCCTGGAAAAGGCAACACCATACACAGAAGAGGAAGTAGAGGAAATAGGGGTTGACTCTACTGACTATGATATTGACCGAATGCTTGCATACAATGCAAAATGGCTTCTAACGCAATATGGTTTATTATAACCGCCCTTAATATAACGGGACGGTATTTTTACACAAAAAAGGAAGTACACACAAGGCGGTTATTTTGCCTTGTGTGGCTTTTTTATTATCATAGTAAAATTAATCTAACAAAATTATTAAATGCAAATTAAACGAATTTAAACGGTATTTAAACGCATATACCAATGACTATGTTATTAAGCTCCCAACCGGGGGCTTTTTATATTGCCTAAAATTTAAAAAAATCAAAAAAGGAGGAGTTATCAAATGAATAAGAACGATCCAAAGCTAAAACCAAACATCCAGCTGTTTGCGGACCCGGACGGAAAAGCTCAACCGGAAAATGAACCAACTGCCGGGGCCAACACGGAACCTAAGCAGTCTGACACAAAGGATGAACTCGAAAAGCTCAGGTCTGATAACAGGCTGTATGAAAACACACTGAGAGGTATTTTGGGTGTAGCTGACGGTGAGGAGCTAGGTGACATTAACAAGCGTATTACTAATTTTAACAGTAATTTGCAGGCAAAGCTCTCGGCTGTAAACGATAAAATTATAGCAGCCGAAATTAAGTCGCTACAGGGCTATGACAGCAAGCTGCTTGCGAAGGTCATTGACAGAAGCAACATCAAAGTCAATGATGATGGGACAATCACAGGCTTACAGGAGGCTGTAGCAACGGCTACGGAGGAATTTCCGGCGGTTGTTATCAAAAAAGATAAATCAGCACCATATGCCCCATACCACCCGGCAGGAGAGCCGGCAGCAAAAAGAACGATGAACGACATTCTTAGGAGGAGATAAGTTATGGCAAATAATATTATTACAAGAAGTGACGCAGAAGCATTAATCCCGATTGAAGAATCAAACGAAATTATCACAGGAGTAAGACAAGGCAGTGCGGCTTTAAGCCTGATGCGTAAGCTGCCTAATATGACATCAAAGCAACGCAAGCTTCCGGTGTTAAGTGCATTACCTGTTGCGGGATTTGTCAGCGGGGACAACGGTCTAAAAGCAGTATCAGCAGCGAAATGGCAAAACAAGTTTGTAACCGCAGAAGAAATTGCAGTTATTATCCCAATTCCGGAGGCTGTACTTGATGACAGCACATACGACATTTTTGCGGAAATTAAGCCGGCGATTATCGAAGCATTTGCAAAGGTTATTGATGCAGCGGCCTTTTTCGGCAAGGATAAGCCGGAAAGCTGGCCGGAGGGAATCGTTGCAGATGCAATTGCTAAAAACAAAAAGATAGCACTTGGCACAGGCGATGATGTAGCCGATGACATTAACGATGTGATGGCATTTGTGGAGGCAGATGGTTTTGATGTCACCGGCTTTGCTGGTGACATCGTGATGAAAAGTAAGCTGCGTGGACTAAGAGATAAAAACGGCGGTTTGCTATTTCAGCCGGCACTCACAGCAGACACACCTGCTACACTCTATGCACAGCCGGTCAATTATGTAAAAAACGGTGGCTGGCAAAAGGATACCGCACTGCTGCTTGCAGGTGACTTCAGCCAAGCTGTGTATTCTATCAGACAGGATATGACATATAAAGTGCTTGACCAAGCTGTTATCAGCGACGGTGAGGGCAAGATTATCTACAACCTTGCACAGCAGGATATGGTAGCGTTGAGATGTGTAATGCGTTTAGGCTGGCAGCTGCCTAACCCTGTAACAGCTATTGGCGGAGATAGTCGCTATCCATTTGCAGTTATCACTCCGGCAGTTGTTACTCCTGGCGATGATAGTGGAGCTAAAGGATAACTATGCTTACAGTAGGTATAGACAGCTACATAACAGTAGTAGCTGCAGATGATTTAATAACAGCGTGTCACCACGACACGCTGTCAGACAAATGGCTTGGATTAACAGAGCATGACAAAGAGATACATTTGCGTAATGCTACATACCGTATAGATTGTCTCAATTTCAAAGGCTATCGACACAGCCATACCCAGCAGCTTGAATTTCCCAGGGGCATGTCTACAGACATACCCTTGAAAGTGCAGCTTGCAGTTGCCGAAGAGGCACTGGCTGCTATAGATACACAGCTTTTGCAACGATGTACATTACAGCAGCAAGGAGTTACAAGTGTTACTCTTGGCAGTGCATCCGAGAGCTACAGCGACAGTGCTGTTGCCGGCAAGCAAAATTGTCCGCTATTGTCACAAATCGCATACAATTATTTGCGGCAATACATTGCAGCGACGGCGGTGATAGTATGAGCATATTTGCAAATTATTACACTCAAGAGGTAAGCTTGCACAGGCGTACAGGTATTAATGAGTATGGAGATGTAGCATATGCCCCACCAGCAAAAATAATGTGTAGAGTCGAGCATAATTACAAAGAGATACTTGACACAGCAGGCAATAAAATAACAAGCGAGGCTATGCTGTTTACAACGGTAATGTGCAAACCGCTTGATATTGTTATTGTTGACGGTGTTACATATACAGTAAAAAGCTGTAAACCAATTAATAACCTTGCCGGCACACTTGACCATTACGAGGTGTATGTCTAATGGGTATAAAAATTAATTTTGAAGAAGGCGAGTATCTTAAAGGATTAGATACAATTACGGCAAACATCCAGGACGCAGTTAATAAAATGGCGTCAAAGCAAACAAAAGGGCTTTCAGATGCATTGCTGTATGTTGCCGAGGAGTCACAGCAAAGAGCACCGGTTGATACCGGAGACTTGAGAGGCAGCGTAAGAGTGGAGCTTGAAGGAAATACATACGCACAGGGAGTTAAAGGTGGCGGCGTTAATATATCCGGAGCACTGCCAAATACAGCTACAAGTGGCAGTGTAAGCTTTAATACTATATACGCTGCTCAACAGCACGAGCAGATTAACTACTCCCACCCACACGGTGGGCAAGCGAAATACCTTGAAAGCGTATTAATAGAAGAGCAAGACAGAATTTTAAAGTTAATTGCTGGAGGAGAATCAGAATAATGCTTACAGCATTAAAAGAATATCTTACCAAAAACGGCTATGACAATGTGTATATTGACTATATGCCTGCGGCAGAAACTACCAAAAAAGCTATTAATTGTACAGAGTGGGATAATACTGTCGCAGGCATTAACGATGGCACAGGTACACATTACATACAAATACAGGTCAGAGACGCTGATTACAAAAGTGCTTACACAACATGTAAAAGCATTTTTGAGCTGCTTGACAGCGGACCTGACGAAACAATAATTGACCTTACAGACGATGTGTTTTGCATAGCTCGGCCAAGGCGAGCGCCGTTAATATATGCAAGAGACAGCTTAAGTATAACGATTTATTGCGAAATAGCTCTGTGGGGCAAGATTTAAACAACAATTAAAATTACATTAAAAGGAGATTAAAACTATGTCAAATAAACTATACCTAAAAGGCTTCAGTAACTTTGGTTATCACAAAATCAAAGACGACGATGCAGAAAAATACAGTGTGGACGGCGTGAGAGTTAAGGTACCGTCAGCTCGTACCTGTTCGCCTACTGACAACCGCACAGATTTCAGCATTAATGCAGATGATGGAGTGTGGGACTCCGGCTCTGACTGGGAGTCAACAACCCTCGAAATTGCTGTAGCACAGATGGAGCTGCCAACTCTTGCTGAGTTGACAGGAGCAACAGTCAATGAAGACAACTCCATCGACGAGGGTCCACTTGACAATGCCCCGTCTATTGCACTGGCGTTTGCCGCCCTGCGTGCCGACGGCGGCTACAGATTGTACAGATACTACTCTGCCAAGGCTACTAATATAGCAATCAGTCACACCACCAAGGGCGAAAGCACAGATGCACAAGTGTATACAATTACATTTAAGGCAACACCTCGTAAGTGCGACGGCAAGATTCGCAGCACTACTGATGTTGCAAAAGGTGCAGCTTTAACCTGGCTTGACACAGTAACACCTGTAGGAGCATAAGCGTATGAGTATATTTAATAAACTTGCACACAAAAAGGACAGCAGTCTTGATATGTCTTCCCCACGCAGCTATATGCTGCATGGGGTTAAGATACACAAGCTTACCGTTGCAAAATATGTTGAGTTTTTAAAAATTGCAGATGATCTGCCAAGCATTATTTTTAACAATGCATTTCCGGACGCAGAAAATTTTGCACAGCTGATAGATGAGATAAGCAGGCTTGACAAAAAAGCAATACTTGAGCTTATAGGCAGGCTGCTTACTACAGTACCTACAGAATTCTGTAGGTTACTTGCAAATCTGCTTGAATTTGACGAAGCAAGGCTGCTTGATGTTAACTGTGCAGACGCACTTAGCCTAAACCAGCTCGCAGAAATTATTACAGCATTTATAAAGGCAAATGATTACAGCGATTTTTTCGTTTGCGTGCAGAAGCTAATGAAGGATTACCGGAAGCTGACAACAAATACAACGGAATCTGGTGGCTCCAACGCTGGTTAGCTGCTGCACAAAGCGTAGGCATTACAAAATCGGAACTGTTTGAAAAATATTACTACGATGAATTTATTGCTGTTATGGACGAATATGCAGACATGCACACACTTGACGACAACAAGCAAAAAGCGGTATACGCCGATGAAATTGATTAATAAACTGTAATAATAATTTTATTATATTATTATTGCAAAGCCGTCTCAATTGTGGTACTATTTGCACAAAGGAGATGGTTGTATGAAAACAAAAAAATTAGTATTAGTTTGTTTAGCGTCAGTGCTGTTAATTTTAACAATTGGTGTAGTTTGCATTGTGCTTAAACCACAAAAATTGTCAAATAATATTGATAATGAGGTGACTGAGGTAAACAGCCTTAAAAAAGAGTTTGAAAAAGAAGATTGTAGCACAGTTGCCGAGAGAATTTATGTTAAATTTAAGGATGAAGGTATCTACTGTTACTCGTTAGAAAAAAATGTTGTATATTTTAACTATTATGGGGCAAAAGATAAATCTTATATAGATGTTGAATTGCCGACAAAAATCATAATACATAACCCTGACCCTGATTATTTGAAAATGTATTTTAATTCAATAGTCCCTTTATGGGATAATAATAATGCCGGGTATGAGATAATTAATGACTTAAGGAAAACAACATATGAAAATGAAAATGGATACTGGTATAACTGGATAACAAGAAATGATGTGGTCTATCAGGTAAATTACAATTTAAAAAACAAAAACAAAATAGATGATATATATATTATCTTTGCGGACGAATCAGAATAAATAAAAATAGCCATCCAATGTTTGTTGGATGGTTATTTTTATGCATTAATGAAAGGAATATCATGGAAGAACTAAATGTTGGTAGGTTAGTGGCAGAAATAGTACTTGAGGCAGAAACTCAACAAGCTGAAAAGGATGTAGCTAAAACTGCTGAAAATATAAAAGCAAATTTAAATGATGTCTCCAATACTACAGCGACTGTAAAAATAACAGCCGATGCCGAGCCTGCACTGAACGAGGCAAAAAGAGTACAGTCGGAAATGGAATATTTTTGGAAAACAGTAGGACCGACGGTACAAGACCCTGAATCATATAGAAAACTACTTGAAGAGATGTACAGCCCTAGTAATCCAATACAAATACCTGTTGCTATTGTACCTGAAACATCAACTATAGAAAGCATGAAACAAAAAATTACCGAATACCTTGATGCAATCGGGATAGAAGCAACACAATTAGAAGCAATTATGAATAATTGTTTTGGAGATATGTCTGTATATAACCAATATGAAAATCAATTGAATATTATCGCTGCAAAGCTCGAACAACAACGAAAAATAGTATCAAGTTTAAAAGCAGAACAAGAAAAACTTTTGTCTAAGAATGAACTTAGTGATAAACAGGTTAGCATATTGGAGAAAGCAACCCAAAAGTATGAACAAGAAATAATTAAACTAAGACAATTAGAAAATCAGTTTGATAAAACTACATTAGCTCAAGATAAATATGTAGACAAAAAAGTGTCTAATTATCAAAAAAGCATTGCCGAAGCGGAAAAAGCAAGTCAAAAAGAACAATTACTTGAACAAAAGGCAGCCCAAAAAGCAGATAAAGCGAACGCAACTTTAGTGATAACCGAATTAACATCTAGTTTGCGGACATTTAATACTGTAGTACCTGGAGCGGTTGACAACATTGGCACGATCGTAAGAAATATTAATCTGATGAAAAAATCCATGTCCTCCAAGGCAGATTTTTCTCTAACATTAGCAACAGGAGTAACAGCAATAATAGGTGCAGTCACAACTCTTGCTGTTAATTATTACAATACTGTCGAAGAAGCAAAAGAAAAAGAGCGACAGGCTGCGGTTGAAGCATCGAAAGAATATGAAGAAAGCACAAAAAATCTCAAAGATTTTACATCTAAATATTTAGAAGTAAAAACGCAACTGGATAATGTAACAATGTCTTATAGCGAGGTAGGAAATGCTCAAAAAGAATTAGTAAATATTCAGGGTCAATTGACTGAATCTTTTGGTAGTGAGGCCAAAAACATAGATCTAGTAAACGGAAAAATTGATGATCAAATCACGAAGTTGCAATTATTGCAAAAAGAAGAGGCAAAAAAAGTGATTGCAGAGAATTATAGTGCATATAACACTGCTAAATCAGAGCTATCAAAAGATCAAACCTTTGTGGTCGGAAACACATATGAAAAAGCTGATTATAATCGGCTAACAAGTTTTAGGGAACAACTGCAAAAACAATTTAAAAATTTAAAATTGGAGGATGGTGGATTTTGGAAGATAACTGTCGAGACAAAGGATGCATATGAGGAGTTAAATAAATTGTTCAACTATGTTGATAAACTTGCTAATGACGATGAAATATCACAAGATATAGCGAATAGCTTTAAAGAGCAAATATCTAATAACATGAAATCTATTGATAAAAGTAAAATATCTGAGTGGCAACAAATCGTTGATGAATATGACAAAGCAGTCGATACGGTAAACGGAAAAAGTAATGATATACTTGAACAAAACATTGAAAAATTACAAGCAACATACGACTGCTTAAGTGAAAACACAACTGCTATTGAAAGCTTATCATCTGCATATGAAAAATTACAAAAAGGGGAAAAACTTGATACGGCTGCACTGTCTGAGCTATGCGATGCGTACCCACAGTTAACAAAATACATCGCAGAAACAGGAGATTTATCGCTTGCAAATGGCGAGAAAGTAAGAGAAGCACAGAAAAAAATAATACAAAGTAATTTAGAGGCATTGGTTAGCGATAAGCAAGCATTGGTGTTTAAGAAAAATCGCACAGATGAAGAGGAAGCATTACTTACAAAAAGTAATGCAGCTATCGCAATTTATCGTGCTAAATTGGAAGAGCTCAACAACGCAAGGGTATCAACTAAGGTTGAAATAAATCTTGATGATTTTACAGCTGCAACACAGACATTAAGCAATGCATATAAGACACTTGACAGCAGCAAGCAGCTGGACGCTAATACGACACTGGATCTAATCCAAAAATACCCGGAGTTTGCGGAAGCTCTTAATAAAGGCAGTGGCAGTATCAATGACCAAAAACGAGCTGTTGAAGAGTTGTACAAGGCAAAGCAAAAGGCAATGCTTACAAGTCTTCGATCTGATGAAACAGAGCTGGAGAGTGAAATAAGCACTGCGAATAAAAAAATAGCTAAGTATGATGAGCTAATTGAAAAATACAGCAACATCGGATCGGCGGTAATCGACTACAAAGAAAAACAACAGCAGTTAAAAAATCACGTCGAAAAATCAAATGATAAGCTTGCTCAAACAAAAGCTCAAATAAATGCTATAAATAAATCGTCGCTATCGGATTTTACGAAACAGGAAGACAGTGCAACAAAGTCCACGGCAAAAACCAATGAAAAGCTGCAGGAGCAGCTAAATCTCATTAATCATCGCAAAGCGATAAATAATATGAGCTACGAGGAAGAAATATCATGGCTGCAAATGCTACTTAAAAATTATGCAAAAACAGCTGATGAAAGAATGTCGCTAGAGGAAAAAATCTATACGGCACAGCAAAATCTTATTAAGCAGCAGGAGCAGTCGTACAGTGACTTGTATAATACACAGCTTAAAAATATTGAACACATAAGAGCAATGTCACAGATGAGCAACGAGCAATATCTTGCAGAATTGCAGAACATATACAGCACTTATGTGCTTACGGCTGATGAAAGAATGTCGCTAGAGGAAAAAATCTATACACAGCAGCAGGAAAATTGCAGTGAGCTGTACAAACAGCAGACAGACAGGATTGAGCATCTAAAAGCGATGGACAGATTAAGTAAACAGCAGGAGCTTGCGTGGCTGCAAACATTGTATAGCAAGTATGTGCTTACAGCTGAAGAACGCATATCATTAGAAGAAAAAATATACAGCCTGAAAAAATCTATACAAGATGAAGAAGCACAAGCAATTAAGACTGCGATGAACGCAGAGCTTGAACTGCTTGAGCATCGTAAGCAGCTGAATCAGCTGAGCGCAGAAGATGAGCTTGCGTGGCTACAGCGTATCAATAACAAGTACAAAATGTCAGTTGAAGACAGACGCAGCATGGAAGTTAAGCTGTATCAAACAAAGAAAGCATACGAGGAGGAGATACAGAAGCTTCAGCAAGAAACACTCGATAAAGCAATAAATGCGTTATCAACACGCAGGCAGCACCTGCGGATAACATATGAAGAAGAAATTAAGCAGCTGCGGAAAATCTATAATACATATAAATTGACAGCGGAGCAGCAGCAACAAGTGCTTGAGCAGATACGCAGTGTATCGTCAAGTGCCAGGTCAGACCGCAGCAGCCAGTTTTCAAATATGGCAGACGGTGTTGTTGAAGCTTTAAAAAACCAATACCAAGAGCAAAGAGACGCCGAGGAAAAGGTTATTAATGATTCTATCGAAAGCTGGCAGAAGTGGGAGGATGAAACTACAAGTGCAATACAAGCACAGATAGATGCTTTGGACGATCTGGCAGATGCAGAAAGCAGTGAAAAGGAAAGGCAAGAATATGAAAACAAAAGACAAGCTACAGAGCTTTTGTTGGCGTATGAAAAAGACGACTATAATCGCAAACAATACATCAAGGAGCTAAATCGTTTAGACAACGAGGAAAGCAAGCGTTTAGCGGATGAACAGCGTGAAGCACAGAAAAAAGAACTGCAGGCACAAATAGACTCTGCAAAGGAGCAAAGCTCAAAGCAGCAGGAAATATTGCAAGCAGAGCTTGATGCGATTGCTAAAAACTATGACAAGCTTATGTCACAGTATAGCCTAGAGAATAGTGCATATAAAAAAATGCTGAGTAGCTCACAGAATGAAATTGTTGCATTTATTGCCTCATATGCACCTGAATACGAGTTGTTAGGTCAAACACTTGGTGAAAAGCTGTATAGGGGGCTTAAAAACAAAATTCAAAATATTGATTATTATTTTAAAAACTTAGGTATCCTGTGGCAGTACTACAGCAATACTACATCAAAAGTTGCAAATGAGGCGGTAGATAAATTTTGGGCAAGCAGACAGCAATATCAGCAACAGCTCAATAACATATCTGCAGTACCGGAGGTTAATTTAACAGTCAATTTTAACGAGCCGGTGGAATCACCTGTACAGGTGGCACGGAAAATGGAGGAAGTAACGCAAAAGCTTGTTGCACAGCTTAAGCAATAAAAAGGAGAGTGATAAAATGCAAAAGCTTGTCTATGTCAAGCCTAACGGTAATTATGGCAATCCTGATGATTGCGTGTCGTTAAAATTCGGCACGCCTTTTATTTTGGCAGAACTCACCGGAGTAGGCGGCGTTGAAAAAACATTTGTAACCGCAGAGGTTGGCAATGTAGACGGCACACTTGTACAGCACATACGGACAGAAGCAAGAGAAGTGCCTGCAAGCGTGTGGGTGTGTGGCAGTGACCAGGCGGAGATGTACGCAAACAGATTTAAGCTAATATCTGCATTGTCAAATACACAACAGCCCGGCACCCTATACTATAGCAACGACTATATTACAGTCAAAGCTGATGCATATCCCCTGTTGCCTGGAGATTTCAGCGACCGGGTTAAAAATTACAACAAATGTAATATCAAGTTTTACTGTCCATATCCGTTTTGGAGTGACACGGAGCCTATGGCAACAGAAATGTCTTATCACATTGAAGAAAACGCTTTTTCTTTTCCGCTTGTATGGCAAGACACTGTTTGCTTTGCAGAAAACAGCACCACAACAGTGGTTTACTGCAACAGCTCAGAGCCAACGCCTGTGACAATTACACTGGCCGGCAATTTGATATCCCCTATTGTAAAAAACGAAACAACACAAGAGCAAATAGAAATTGCAGATGTTGAGCTAAACGATGGTGACAGTCTTACGATTAGTACAAAAAAGGGTGCAAAAAGTGTAACTCTGTACAAAGACGGTGTTACAACCGATGCATTTAACCTTGTCACTCCGACAAGCGTCTTTTGGCAACTGCAACCGGGCAAAAATGTCATAACATACACATCAAACAAAGGTATTACTGCGGCAACACTAGTGTTGTCCTATTACAATTTATACGGAGGTGTGTAAAAATGGATTATCCTAGTATAAAGATATTGTCAAATGATTTTACATTTTTAAGTGAGCTTGATGTGTACACATCCCTGCGCTTTAAACGAGCATGGCAGAGCTATGGAGATTTTGAGATACACTTAATAGGACAACACCCTTACGCACAAATTGGTAATTACATCATGATTGACAATAACGCTGATAAAGTAGGTATCATCAAGTCGGTTACACGCAATGCCGGTCCGGAGGGCATAACGACAACACTTAAAGGATATCATCTTAACGGTATTATGACACAGCGCATTGTGCTGCCGTACACTGATAATGCAAACCACGGTTATTTTTGTGTGCCAAAGAAAGCAGTAGGGCAAGCAGTTGTTCCTGTGCCGGCAGAAACAGTGCTAAAAAGCTTTGTAAAAGCGTGCTTCCCGTCTAAGCAAAATGACCCAAGGCACATTGATATGCTGATAGCTACAGACCAATTGCGTGGCAATAAAACTGTGTGGCTTAGCAGATATGATCAACTTGATGAGGTTTTACAAAGCATATGTGAGTACACAGATGTTGGCTATAGGGTGTGGCTCGATACTGCAAATAAAACACTTGTGTTTGATATATCCACCGGTGTGGACAGGACGGCAGGACAGAGTGATAATAGCAGAGTGATAATGTCCATAGAATATGAGAGTATTAATAGTCTTGACATACAGAATGACACAACAAAACAAAAAAATGTTGGGTACGCTGCGGGTGTCGGCGAAGACGAAAACAGACTTGTTATTGCAGTTACCAATGACAACACTATGGCAACAGGCCTTGAGCGCTCGGAGGTTTTTATCGATTGTGGCACGCTGGAAGCTGCCGAAACGGACGAAAGTCTATCACTATCGGACGAAGGGAAGCATAAGCTGCTGGATTACAAAACACAAGCAAGCATAACAGCCAGCTACAATCCGGCTGGCTCTTTCGCATACGAGCGAGATTTTGATTTAGGCGATTTGGTCACGACAGCAGACCGACAGCTTAACATACAAGTGGATAAGCGTATAACGGAAATTGAAGAGTGCTACGAGGCTAAGTCAATAAGCATAAACTTAACATTTGGTACAGCTCCGGAACATTTGAATCGTGTTATAAAGAGCTTTTTACCGGCTGTTAAATAATTTTTAAAATGATTTTAAGGAGGTTTTAAAAAGTGTCGGAAATATCAAGATTTTTTAATCGTAAACAAGGTGATGGCGCAGGCGACTTCACATACTCCGCAGATAACTTTGCGGAGTTTTTTAGTACATTTTTTTCGACAGGAGTTGTAAATGTAAGCAGCTTGAGTGTGTACTCAACAGGCAGTAAAGTGGTGGTTACCAAGGGCTATGCGATAATTGACGGACACTGGTATCACAATGATGCGGCCTTAACGCTTGCGAATCCAACACAAAATATCGCAAAGCGTAAAGACACAATTGCGTTAAAGCTAGACAAAGAGGAACGCAAAATAAACGCTGTATGGCTGCCCGGCCAGCAAGATAAATATCCGCCTGCAACAGATACGGCAAATGTAAAATATCTTATTATTGCAAATGTAGAGCTGCTTTCAGGAGGCAGCATCAAGGCGGTTTATGATAAGCGCACATACTGTCAAGCACTCTACACAGTGACGCTACAGGAGTGGCAACGGCAGTGGCAAACATTTCTAAACGCTTGCTCAAGTAGCTACAACAATAAAATTCAGCCGGTGACGGTATCAAGCGAGCTGCAAAAAGCTCGTGGCGGATTTAATGTGCTTGGCAGGCGTTTAGACATTACAGACAGTAAAATCGACGACATATCCGAAGCAGGCAGCAGTAATCTTTTTGACTATACAAAAATTACCCCCGGCTGGCTTGATGCATATGGCAGTATAGAGCCTCATTCCAATACATATACAACAGACTATATACCAATCGAGCCAGGCGTTAAATTGTATTTCTATAACAATACATCAAAGGCGTATTGTGAAAGCTACGAACTCTATAGAACAAAATCAGCAGACGGACTTATAAAGAATGTTTCAGACAAGGACAGCTGTATCAACGATAGTAATGCTGCATATATGAGAGCATCATTTTACACAACATCTGTGCCGCCCGATAAACTGCAAATAACGAAATCAAGTGCACCGACTGAGTATGTAGCATACAAAACAGTGCTTAAGCAATGCAAAAACTGTCTTGAGTATATATCTGACATTCAGCAGCTTAGTTCAGGAAAAGTGTACAAAATTGATAGCGACAGCATTGCAAGCAATGCTCCGGTTAAAATTCATATTTTTTCATATGACGACGAAAGTTCATTGCTCGTTCGTGCAGATAATAAGCGGTTAATTAATCAATTAACAAGCACTGTCGTTACTTATGACACGACAGATATACAGCTTACCGCTGCGGATTTAATCGTAGGACTAAAAATGACGCAAGGCGGTACTATGTCTATTAAATATTACAGCAAAAGCTGCGAAGATTTATTTGAGCTGATTGGCAATGCATCAGGAGAAAAAATTGTTACAGCAAATTATAGTGCGGTAGAGTCAGACACAGATTGCACTATTGTTGATAATACTATTGTTGATAATGAGGAGGTTGATGGTTAATATGGCATACATAACAAAACAAATTGCAGGAGAGTATACGGCAAATAATGATTGGGCTAAGTCATTCTTTCAAAAACTAAGGGATTTTTTACTTGATAATCCAATTAAAAAATTTCAGCTGGTGGAAGAGAATTACGATAATTCAGATATTGGAAAAAGTTTTATTAAAATGAAAGCAGACGGTCTGACTTTTAAGCTGTCAAGAATATCAACAGGCTATTCAACACAGGAGGTTACAGTTAGTTATGATACTGACGGTCAAGAAAATGTTACTTTGAAAAACTATATTAGCAACCAAAGTATATCTATTGCTACAATTCAAACATCTACAGACAACTCTCAACGTAGAATATACAGAGCTGTATCAAATGTGTTTTTGGCAAGCAGCAATAATAGTTTTATTTTTAATGTGCAGCCCATTGATGTAAAAAAACTGGCCCCTGGAAGGTTGTGGGGTGTGATTAGCTATCAAGACTTAAATGCAAAAAGTAACAGTTTTGCTTTTGAAGCTATCAAGGATGTGAACGCAGCAGAATTGATACCGAATTCAATCGACAAAACAACAGGTACAAAAATAAGTCTCAATGTTTGTCACAAATCAACAAATGACGCTGCTCAACTTGTATTGGAAAACAAAGTTCAGGTCAATCAAAATGATTACTGGATTGGGACAAGTAAAGATATTGTGGGACTTGTGCCGGTTACACCAATCAAGGCATATCAAGCCAACAGCAATAAATATATTGCAATTGGCACAAATGTTGCTTTCCCGATTGGCCAGCAAATTGAGGTTTAATAAATGAAAAGAATCATAACATTAACTGATAAATCAACTAGCTGTTTTGCACTGCCTGACGGTAACACGGAATCTATTATTATAGACAATACGGCAAAGCCGTATGTGAGTGAACTTACGCAAGCAATTGAGCAGTTTATAGCAGCGACAGATCAGTTAGGTAAGATATCTATACTCGCTTGAATGTGAGAATTTAATTGAGGAGTGATTTTATGAGTAAACGAGAAAAATTTGTTTCCAAAGCACTTGGATATAAAGGGTACAACTGCAGTCATTTTATCCAAGTAATGTCAGACTATGGTGCGGAGTATGGAGATGCATGGTGTGCATGGTTTGTAAGCACTGTGGCTAGGGAGTGCAATTTAGCAAATGTTATTACATTCTCAGGCGGAGCAGGGTCAATACCACGCCACAGCGTTGCAGCAAACAAAGGTAAATGGTTAGAGGGCTACAATAGTACTCCACAGGCAGGAGATGTCATAGTCTTCACTTGGAATGGACTGGGAACATATGAAGGCTCAGGCATGGATAAATACTATAGCGACCATGTCGGTATAGTATACAAAGTAGATAGTACATATGTTTACACTGTTGAAGGCAATGCTAACGGCTCGAATACATCATCAACAGTATGTTGTAAACAATATCCGCTGTATAGTGGCAAAATCAATGGTTATTATCGCCCGAGCTGGACGCTGGTAGGCGATGACGGAAAGGATGAAGAGGTCATGGAATTTAAAAAAGGTAACAAATCTAACGCAGTGCTTATGTACAAATCATTAATAAGGGAAGCTCACAGCTTAGGCATAATCAAAAATAATTGCGATGAATCAGACAGCTTCGGGGACGGTACTGATAAAGCAACACGGGAAATACAAAAAAAGTATGGTCTTGTTGTTGATGGAGTGGCAGGAGTGCGTACAATAACTGCTCTAAGAAATGCTGTAAGTAAAGCACAAAACAAGTTGATATACCCGTCGGAAATCAGCAAAGGCTGGGGCATTGGTGTAAGAATGGCAAAAATTTGCCTAAGGACATTGCAAAAAAAGGGTACAATTAAGACTAAGCCTGACGGCAAATATGGTTACGGAGCCGGAACTAAAAAAGCAATTAAGGAAGTACAAGCGGCAGCGAAGATAAAGCAAGACGGAATAATAGGGTCAGCAACAGCAAATGCAATAGAAAAGTTGCTGCAAGAAAATTAAAAAGGAGGTTGATAAAATGGAAGATGTCATTAACTATGGTACAGTGATAATAGCCGCAATTAGTGCATTAGCTTTTGTCGTCAGCGTTATTACACAAGTGACAAAATCAATAGCGTTTTTTAGTAAAATTCCAACGCAATTAGAAGTCGTGGTATTATCTGTCATTATTACCCCTGCAGCGTATATAGCGTATGCTCAATATAACTACATGCAGCTGCACTGGTATATGATTGCAGCATCAATTATAGCTGCTTTTTTCGTTGCCTTTGTGGCAATTTTCGGCTGGGAGAAGCTTTCGACAATGTACAAGAGGTTTATTAAAAGTTGATTTAAACAATAAATGACAGTCACCTATATTATTTGTGTGACTGCCATTTCCTTGTAATAACGCCCCAAATGTTATTATATAGGAGGAAAATAAAATGAATAGTTTTATAGGTTGGGTAGGCGGAAAAAGCAGACTAAAGAAATATATAATACCACTAATCCCTAAAGATGTTGAAAGATACATTGAAGTTTTCGGCGGAGCAGGCTGGGTGTTTTTTGCTAAACCTCCACACAAAATTGAGGTTTTTAATGATATTGATTGTAACTTAATTAATCTGTATCGCCAAATCAAAAATAATTGCGATGAGCTGCAAGCAGAAATAGACTGGTTGCAGAGTAGAGAGTTGTTCTATGAGTATAGAAAACAAATAGAAGGGCAGGCAAATCTTACTGATATTCAGCGTGCTGCACGGTATCTATACTTAATAAAAACAAGCTTTGGAAGTACAAAATCATCATTTGCCACTGCTCCCAAAGGCACATATAAAATAATAGAACAGCTGCCACGATATAAAGAAAGATTAAGCAAAACGATAATTGAAAACAGAGATTTTGAGCAACTGATTAAAGTTTATGACCGAGAAAAAGCATTATTTTATCTTGACCCACCATATGTTGATACAGAAAAATATTATACAGCTGCAACTTTTAAAACATCTGATCACAATCGTTTAAAAGCTGTTTTAAGCACAATTAAAGGTCGTTTTATTCTTAGTTACAATGACTGTGATTTTATTCGTGATTTGTACAAAGACTATAAAATACGCTCTGTAGACCGTATTAATTTGCTTTCAGCCAACGCTAACAACCGTAAAAACTTCAAAGAGGTGATCATTACAAATTACTAATATGTCCGTAAATCGGGAAAATTTCACAAATAACGCAAAATTATACCAATGATTGTTATAATTATCGTTGGGGCGTTATTACATGGTAAAGTTTAATCTGTCTAGATTATTAGGTGAACGCCGGATGACTCAATCTGAACTATCACGGAAAACAGGTATAAGAAGGTCTACAATTAATGAATTATACCACGAGATAGCCCTGAGCATAAAGTTTGAGCATATTAATAAAATTTGTGAAGTACTCAATTGCTCTACAGAGGATTTATTTGGATATACTCCAGACAAAGTAAAAACGACTGGAAAAAACCTAATTTTGGAAGACCATGGAAACAGAAAAAAGCACCGGTAAAATGGTGCTTTTTTACGGAAATGATTTGTGAAATATACTCACAAAAGCAAAAAGCAGATATCCATATTAATGGTGTTAAATCACCTGCCGTATGGATATCTGCTTTTTTATTTACGCATAAATATGCAATTTGTGCAAATGTAAACGGGTCTATCTTTTTTGCATTCTATCTGCAACTTTTTTGCGTTTTTTCTGCAAAGCTACAACACTTCAAAATTAAATGCTTACGGCGGCAGAAAAAATTGTAAAACAGCTTTGCGGTTTTTAGGACTATTGTGCAAGGATTCAGTACAATTGTGCTTGATGTTTTTTGAAAAAGTCTTAAACTAATACTAAACGCCTTTATAAAGCGGCAGAAAGTTTTCAGCGATTTATACTGAATACCTTTGCGGCTTTTAAGCGTACACAGTTATAATTTATCGGCTGCCGTTTAAACGGCATAAGTATAACTATAGTAATTCTTATATTAAGAGGGATCGGATATGAAAAAGCTAAATCTATTCAGCTTGGCTTGGCCAATATTTATTGAAACAGCACTTTTTATGCTGCTGGGCTTTATTGATGTTTTTGTCTTGAGCAAATATGACGATCTGGCGGCATCTGCCGTAAACACCGCCAATCAGGTTGTATCCATTGTCACTATTGTTTTTACCGTTATTTCAGGTGCAAGTGCCGTGCTTATTTCTCAAAATTTAGGTGCAAAAAACAACAAGCACGCCTCAAGAATTGCGGCACTGTCTATAACCTTCAGCGTGCTTTGCGGCTTGGTTGTAAGCATCCTGCTGTTATTTTTTAACAGACCTATTTTGGTATTTATAGGTGCCGAGGGCAAAATACTTGAATTTGCAAGTCAATATTTGCTTATTGTAGGCGGTTTTCTGTTTTTGCAGGCATATTTGAATGCACTGTCTGTTATAATCAGAAACCACGGTATGACGCAGGTGTCTATGTATGTCACCGTAGTTATGAATATTATGAATACGGTGCTTGATATTTTCTTTGTACTGGGGCTGTGCGGCTTTCCTAAGCTTGGCGTTTTGGGAGTAGCTATTGCAACCACCTTTAGCCGTATAGTTGGTGCTGTAATACTTACGGTTGTTGTATTTAAAAAGGTTGAAAAGCCGTCAATGTTTAAGCTGTTAAGGCCCTTTCCAAAGGGTGACATTAAAAATATGATGAAAATCGGTATTCCGTCTGCTTTGGAGTCCTTTTTATACAACCTGTCGCAGCTGGTAGTTACAGGTATAGTCTTGACCTGCCTAAGCGACAAAGATCTGGTAGCAAAAACATATGTGCAAAATATAACTATGTTTTTCTATATATTTTCAGTTTCAATAGGTCAGGCGTCGCAAATACTTATAGGCCATTTAGTAGGTGCCAACAAGCAGGACGAAGCGTACAAGCAGGGCTTTAGAGGCTACAGAAATGCTCTTATAATTACTATGGCTCTGTCTGTAGTGGGAATAATATTCAGAAGTCAGCTAATAGGACTTTTCACCGCCGACCCTACCGTAATAGAGCTTGGCTCGAATATAATAATAATGAACATTATTTTGGAGCTTGGCAGAACGACCAATTTGGTAATTATATCCTGTCTGCGTGGTTCGGGAGATGTTATATTCCCTACCGCCTGTGCAATATTCTCTATGTGGGTTATCAGTGCATTAGGCTCGTATATATTTGCGGTGGTATTTAATATGGGAATTTACGGCTTGTGGGTAGCCTTTGCGGCTGACGAATGCTTCCGTGGTCTGCTTATGCTAATCCGTTGGAAAAGCGGAAAGTGGCGTACCAAACGGTTTGCCTCCACTGATGAAACAATCTCCGCAGCTTAAAACACAACCATATATACAAAAGGCAACAGACTGTTGGTTATGCCAACTGCCTGCTGCCTTTATTTTTTCCGTTCTGTTTTTCTATGGGTGCATAAAACACACTTTTTGTATTAAAAAATTAATAGCTTAAAATTAATTGCTTTCCTTTTCCAGCTCAGCTCGGTTTATAGCGTTTAGCACGCCGAACAGTGAGCTGCGGTAAATATTGCTTGAAATACCTACACCGAATATGCTCTTTCCGTCAGGCGTCATAAGCTGAATATAAGAAACAGCCTTTGAGTCTGAGCCTGTGGAAATTGCGTGCTGCTCGTAGTTAATAAACTTGTAGTCACATACGCCTACGCTTGCCAAGGCTCTAAAGAAAGCGTCAATAGGGCCGTTGCCCTCGCCGCAAATATTAACATCAGTCTTTTCGTCGCCATCTGTGCGAAGCAAGCCTGTAACTCTTATTTTATCGTCGCCGATTTCAGTTACGGTTGGGTGTCCTACAATTTCGTACTTCCTTTTGGTGTTTATATAGTTTTCTTCAAAAATCTCCATTAGCTCGCCGGGAACAAGCTCTCTGCCCAGCTCGTCACATTTTTTCTGTACCAGCTTACTGAATTCAGGGTGCATCTGCTTAGGCAGCTTATAGCCATAGTTGTTAGCCATAACAAATGCCGCTCCGCCCTTGCCGGACTGGGAATTAATACGGATAATCGGCTCATACTGTCTGCCGACATCGGCAGGATCTATAGGCAAATACGGAATTTCCCAGTAATCCGAGCCGGACTCCTTCATATATTCCATTCCCTTGTTAATAGCGTCCTGATGAGAGCCTGAGAAGGCTGTAAATACAAGCTCGCCGATATACGGTGTACGCTCATGTATTTTCATATTTGTACAGCGTTCATAAATTTCTTTATATTTTGGAAGATTACTGAAATCAAGCTTAGGGTCAACACCCTGTGTAAACATATTTAAGCCTACTGTAACAATATCCAAATTGCCTGTACGCTCGCCGTTGCCAAACAACGTGCCCTCTACCCTTTCGGCACCTGCCAAAAGTGCAAGCTCTGCAGCCGCAACGCCGCAGCCACGGTCATTATGCGGATGCACGCTTATAATAGCTGCCTCTCTGTTTGGTAAATGCTTTATAAAGTACTCCACCTGATCTGCGTATGTATTTGGTGTACACATTTCCACAGTGTTTGGCAGATTTAGAATAACAGGATTTTCCTTTGAAGCACCCAGCTCCTGCATTACCCTTGAGCATATTTCTACAGAAAAATCAACCTCTGTTCCGCTAAAGCTTTCGGGTGAATACTCAAACCTAATATTGGTGTCGCCTGTGTAAGCGTCTGTAAGCTCCTTTATCAGCCTTGCTCCCTTTACGGCAATATCCGTAATACCGGCCTTATCCTTTTTAAACACAACCTTTCTCTGCAGCGTTGAGGTGGAATTGTAAAAATGAACAATTACATTTTTTGCCCCCTCAATAGCCTCAAAGGTTTTTCTTATAAGATGCTCTCTGGCTTGAACCAAAACCTGTATAGCAACATCGTCGGGAATATAGTTGCCCTCAATAAGCTCTCGGCAAATTTCATACTCTGTTTCCGACGCAGACGGAAAGCCTATTTCAATTTCTTTAAATCCCATATCGCACAGGGCCTTAAAGAACTCCAGCTTTTCCTGCAAATTCATAGGGTCAATAAGTGCCTGATTTCCGTCACGCAGGTCTACACTGCACCATATAGGTGCTTTGTCTATAACATTATCAGGCCATTGTCTGTTTTTTAGGTTTATCTGCTTAAAGGGTTTATATTTTTTATAAGACTGATTCATAACCTATTTCCTCCTTAATCACAAAAAGCCCCTTTTCCCCTGCACAAGCAAAGAAAAAGGGACGATATTACACAAAGCGTTACCGTGGTACCACCCAAATTTAAGCAATAAATTGCTCCTTAGTAAGCCTCTGACAAGGCTCTGACCTCTAACGCAGTCTTGCGTACTGCCCTACATTTCGGACAGTCAACTCCGGGATGAGCTATACACACAGGCATAAACATTGGCTCGCACCATACGCCAACTCTCTGCAGCTTAAAGCACTGTGTCTTATTCCCTTCACAGCTTTTCAAATATTTGTACTGTTAATAATAATTATATTCAGCTGTAGATTTTTGTCAAGTGTTTTTGCCTGCTTATATTAACAAAAACTCACTGAAGGCTGTTTTTCTTTGTTTCATAGATAAACACAACATTTTCTACTGTAGTGCTCCACATTCCCGAAACCTCGCCGATACTGTTTAACACCCTGCCAAGCTCTTTTATAGGCATAGCAACATAGGTATCTTCGCTGCATTTGTTTTTTCCCTCAATAACAACATCATCTACCAGCTTGTTTCCGTTTATGTCAACATGGCTGACAACAATTTTAGAGTCGAAATAAACTCTTTGGTTTTTTATCCAAACCTCACCGGCAACAGCGTAGCCGGGGTGATTTGCCGCCGGATCCTGACCGAATATGCCGTCGCTGAACATAACCTGTGCTTCGTCTATGTCTACCTCGTCAAAGCTCCACCAGCCGTTGTCGCTTTCGCAGTTCATAAGTGCACCCGGCCATTGCTCTGACAGCGGTCTTGCAGAGCCGCCTCTGTCGTCATAAATATAAATATGCGGTGCAAGCCAGTTGTTATGATTGAAATAATGCACCTTGAGAGGCTTAGCCGGCACAAGCTTGTCAATATAGGTTATTGTAGTGTCGCCGTTAATCGTACCAATAGATTTAGGAAGTCTGTCGGTATCAAGCTCATAGCCCTGTACCGCCTCCGGTTTAACAGCATACTTGTCGCCTTTTTTTACCTTCTTTATTACAGGAGCTGTTACAGGTGTGCCGTCGTCTGTTATTTGTCGTCTTTCCAAAATAAAGTTCTCACGGGCATCCTTTTGATAGAAGTACTTTACCTCTATATCCTTATCGCCCACTATACCGCAAGACTCACCCTCCGAGTCTACCAGCGTATAGTCAAACAATATACCCTTGCACGGGTAGGTTCTATAGGTTGTACCCTTAATATAATGAGATGCAACCGACCTTACAACCTCGCCGGTGTCCTTGTCAATATGTTTTATGGTAACAGTGCTGTAGTGCCTTTCCTTTACCTTTAATCTGTCAAAGGTTGCGTCGTCAACAAGCACCAACGCACTTCGTGGCGGAACATTAATTGTACTGCCGCTTATAGTGCCCAGCCTTTCAATACCTGCCCTGTCACTGTTTACTACCACCGCCCATCTTGAAGGTACACTGCCGCCGTTTACCTTCAAATCTAGTGCCTTTGGGCTGGCACTGTTATTAACAAGCACAGCGGCAATTCCCCATTCATTTTCAGCGTTAGCCGTAGTGTTTTGAATAGTATAACCAATAGCACTGCCATTCTCTACAAAGTAGGTAGTTTTAATTGAATCATCGTTACCCTCTCTAAACGGAGTATATGCCGAACGCAAAGCCATTAAGCCCTTATAATACTGAACAAGGTTATTATAATGCATTACCCGTGTCCAATCTATTTTATTTACAGTATCGGCAGATTTATAGCTGTTGTGGTCACCGTACTTTGTTCTGGCAAATTCCTCACCGGCCAGATAGAACGGCACTCCCTGTGATGTAAGAACGATAACAGCCGACAGCTTGTTTTGTGCCAGCAAAATAGAGTTATGGCCGTTAAAATCGTTGCTGCCGTTGGATTTCAGGATTTTGTCCCACAGTGTTAAATTATCGTGGGCAGAGTCATATGTTATACACTGTGCCGGCTCCCTTGACCATCTGCCAAAGGTGTCGCAGGCTCCGCCCATCATACCGGACTTAATCTGATTATTTACATTTGTTGCACCCTGTATATATCCTATTGATTCATCGTCGGAGCTGCCTTTCAGGGCATTTCTTATTTTGTCGCTGAACATTCCTACCCTAGGATCAAGTTTAAAAGAATTTTGTGATGTACAGGCATATTCACCGTTTATGCCGTTGCCCATCCAGTCAGCCATCCAAGGCTCGCCGTACATTAAAATTCTGGAATCAATTTGGTCAAGAGCTTCTCGGATTTTATTCATTGTAATAACATCATGACAGCCCATTAAATCAAAACGGAAGCCGTCAATATGATACTCGTTTGCCCAGTAGGTTACAGAATCGATCATATATTTTCTGAACATTGCCTTATCGGAGGCTGTTACATTGCCACAGCCGCTTCCGTTAAAATACTGATACTGCGAATACATTCTGAAATAATATCCCGGAACAGTTTTTTCAAAACAGCTGTCGCCTGCCGAATATACATGGTTATAAACCACATCCATAATAACGCCAATGCCCCTGTCGTGCAGTGCCTGAACCATTTGCTTAAATTCGTTAATTCGCACCTCGCCCATTGCCGCATTGGTAGCGTATGAGCCCTCCGGCACATTGAAATTAACAGGATCGTAGCCCCAGTTATACTGGGTTGTGTGCATAGCCTCGTTTACAGAGCCAAAATCAAATACAGGGTTAAGGTGAACATAGTTGACGCCCTGCTCAACCAAATATTCCACACAGGTAGAAAAGTTTTTTGTTCTGTTTACTCTTGTGCCACGCTGTGTAAATGCCAAATATTTGCCTCGTCCCTCTGAATTTACTCCCGAGGTACGGCTAATAGAGAAGTCACGCACATGAATTTCCCAAATAACTGCGTTTGTAGGCTTTTCAACAAGAATATGCTTGTCGTCCTCCCAGCCGACAGGGTTGGTAGACTTTAAGTCAACCACCATAGAACGGCTTCCGTTTACACCTACCGCAAAGGAGTAAACATCCTGTGTTTCTCTTGCCTCACCGTTTACCATTACAGTGTAGGTATAGTAAACGCCCTTAAGGTCACTTGAAACAGCCACGCTCCACACACCGTTTTCTTCGTTTTTACGCATTTGTGTTGTTAAAATTTTACCGGCACCCTGCTCAACATCAGAGCCGGTTTTGTACAAATTAAGCGAAACCATATTTGCACTTGGTGCCCACACCTTAAACACAGTTTGCTTTGGCGTATAACTAGCACCCAGGTCGTTACCGTCATAAAGAGGGTAAATTTCCTTTGCGTTATAGTATGTGCCTATAGTTTCGTAGCTTTCCTGAAGTGTCTTATGTTTCTCTCCATCTATTATTTCAACTGACATATATTTGAGATTAACAGGTAATCTCTCCCCCACTTTCCTTACTTAATGTAATATTCCCCTGGAAAACAGCAAAAATCCTACAGCATACAGTGAATATTGCTTGGATTAATAGCCATTGATGTGTTTTATTATCATATACGCTGTCACAATCAAAAGTGTGCATATGAAAAACATACAGATGCAAAGCACCTGAAATATCTGCCTGTGCCGTTATTTGCACAAATGATACGGCTGCACAGTCATAAAGACGCAGCACCGCCTGCAACAGATATTATTGCCAATACCTCAATTTATACCAATACCAAAAATATCCTACTCTATGCCGTAGGGATTCATTATATACCTTATTTAGATTTAATAAACAGCTTCTCTGCCAAGCTGAAAATTTTAAGACGAATAAACTCTGCTATACTGCACCCTGCAAACACACCAACTACAGCAAGTATAGCCAGCGGAATGTACACTAAGGTATCATACAGGTGTTTATTGCTAAAGTCTATTATACCCCACAGCCAGTCACGCACATAAGGGTTTTCGTGAATTGCATATACGCCTAAGGTTGTGCCTGCTATGGCGTTTACTGCCCTTGAGCTGAAGGTTAAATCTCTGAAGAACAGTATAAGCATTGCTCCCTCTGCCAATACAAGAGGATTGTTAAACATACCAAAAACATTTTTATACTGTGGGAATATGCAGTAAAGACCAAAGTCTACAACACACAGACCGAAAAATACAGCCAAATAAGTAAACCTTACAGACCTTCTCTCTTGATTTCTTCCCACAAACAGTCTTAGATAGCCGCCAATTATATACATAAGCAAAAAACCACCCAGGCTTTTTCCGTAGTATGGATCTATAATCTTTTTTACACTGAATATTTTATTAAGACCGTCTATATTTGCAATAGTCGCCCACAGGCTCATTACAACAAAAACAATACCCATAAAATACAAATATTGCTTTTTGGTAAGCGAAGCAAGCATTTTGTTTATAAAAGGACTCAGCAGCAAAATTATTAAGTAATTATCAAAAAAATACCATGTCTTTGAGAAGAACGGCGTTACTGCACTTACAACATTCCCGGGTGTAATTAACTGTGGGTTTGCAATAAAGAAAATAATGCTGATTACTACCGAATAGAAGAACATAGCCCCATAAAGATTTGCCCCTCGTTTAATAGTCCTTTTAATGTCAAATTGGGAGGTTATCATAAAGTAACCGCTTATCATCACGAATACATCAACGGGTGCTCTGCACATAGACCATACAAATGTTACAAATGTACCGTCTATAGTTCCGGCAGAAGAAGCCCCTGCATGAAGATGACCGTACTGATACAAATGCAAGAACACAATTTGCAGCATAACTATAATTCTTAGCAGCTCTATACCGGACTGTCTTTTTGCTTTGTCCATTATTACACCCCCTACACTAGTAGATTATACCATAATATTAACAAATAAACAAATTTAACACCGTAGGAATATTGCACAAATAGTTGTTTGATTTTACTGCAATATATACAATTTTATGTGACTTTTATTGAAAATCGTTACACAAAACCCGACCGACTGTATAACAGTTGGAAAAGCTAGCCCTTAATTTTTTTAGCTAGGGTAAAGCAAAGAAACGCCGCTATATTAACAATAACTATGCTTGCACCTGTTGGTGTTCCGTACAAATATGAAACCGTAATTCCCAAAAAGAAGCACACCACCGACAAAACAGCAGAAACTACAATTACCTTTTTAAAGGTTTTACAAAGCTGCATAGCCGTAAGCGACGGAAAAATAATAAGACTGGAAATAAGCAGTGTACCCATTATTCTCATACCAAGCACTACGGTAAGTGCCGTAAGTATAGCTATAATTACATTGTAAAAGTCGGCGTTTGTGCCTGTAGCCTTTGAAAAGCTTTCATCAAAGGTCACTGCAAAAATTCTGTGGTAGAATACCACAAACAGCAATATTACCACAGCCGACAGGCATACACTTAAAACAGCGTCGAAGTCAGAGGTAGCTATAATACTGCCAAACAGGTAGCTGTTTATGTCGGTGTTCATACCGTTTTGCATTGTTGCCACAGTAACGCCGATAGCCAAGGCACTGCTGGAAATTAAGGCTATAGCTGAATCGCCTTTAATTTTGCTGCTTTCGCTAAGCCTTAACAGCAAAAATGCGGCAACAACCACTACAGGAATGGCTACCGGCAAAGGTGCCCAGTTAAAAGCAGAGGCTATAGCAAGTGCACCAAAGCCTACATGAGAAAGTCCGTCGCCTATCATTGAATATCGCTTTAATACAAGGCTTACACCTAAAAGTGCGGCACACAGGGCTACGGGTATGCCTACTACAAGTGCACGAAGCATAAAGCTGTAGCTGAACATTGAAAGTACATCCATTATTTACTTCCTCCCCAACCGCTGTTTTTGCTGACCTCATCATAAAGATGCAGGTGCTTTTGCTTGTGCTTTTCACAGGCGTCACAGTGACAGTTATGATACAAAAATCTGCTGCCAAGCTCGCTGTGCTCGTACTCCTCCTTTGTACCGAAAAACATATCTCCGTTTACGCACATATGCAAAATATGCGTTGCATACTGCACAGCGCTTATAATATCGTGTGACACCATTATAACCGTAATTTTATCCTTTTCATTAAGCTCTTTTATAATTGAGTACATATGTGCCATAGCTACAGGGTCAAGTCCCGCAACAGGCTCGTCAAGCAAAATAAGCTTGCCGGTAGCACACAACGCCCTTGCCAGCAGTACACGCTGCTGCTGACCTCCTGAAAGCTCCTTGTAGCATCTTTTCTTTAGCTGTGATATTCCCAGCTTTTCCAAAGTTTCCTGAGCTATTCTTTTATCCTCTTTATTGTAGAAGCCTGCCAGTCTTTTTTTATTTAATCGTCCCGAAAGCACTACCTCCCACACAGAAGCGGGAAAATCCTTTTGTGCCCCCGTTTGCTGCGGCAAATAGCCTATTTCCTTTTGCCTTAAGCCCTCGTCAAATATAAATCTGCCGTAGGACGGCGTGTGCAGTCCCAAAATTCCCTTCATAAGGGTGCTTTTGCCGGAGCCGTTTTCTCCAACAATACACAAATAGTCGCCGGCATTTATTTTAAAGCTAAGATCTCTGAAAACTACATTTCCGTCATAGCTCATTGAAACATTATCGCAAGTTAAAATTGCCAATATTGTCACTAATCCTTCCAAAATATATTTACACAAGCACCTGCAAGGCTTTTGCCGCACCTAAGCAGAGCCTGTAAGATTACTCTTGCTTGTATTATAGACCATTTCCCGTAAATATGCAAATCGGCTGTGCTTAACAATGTAAGCACAGCCGAAACTGTTTTTTATTCAGAAATTCTGTTTTAAAAAATTACTTTCTGCTCTTGCCCTTTTTCTTTGGACTTGCAAGCTTGTGGTTCTGCCAAATTACCCACAATGGACCGGCAATACAAACTGAAGAATAACAGCCGGAAATAACACCCATCATCATCGGCAGAGCAAATGATACAACGGACTGAATGTTAAATACCAAAGCAAATACCAATACCGACACAATAGCAGCTAATGTTGTAAGCGATGTACATATTGTTCTGCGAAGCACCTGTGTGGCACTCTTGTTAAACAGAGCAGCATATTCAATCTTTTTGCCGCCCATTAGCTTTCTGTTTTCACGAACACGGTCGTAAATAACAATAGTATCGTTTAGAGAGTAACCTAAAATCATAAGCGTTACGGCAATGAAGTTACTGTCTATAGGCATTCTTAAGATTATAAATGTAAAGTAAATCATCAGAACATCGTGGAACAATGCTACCAATGCCATTACACCGGCAGACAAACCGCCAATCTTTTTAAATCTGAATGCAACATAAATAACCATAAGCACACAAGCTATTGCTACAGCTGTAATACACTTTAGGAAGAACTTCCAGCCCATTGACGATTCAACAGACTGAGAGTCTACCATTTTAAAGTTATTATCAGGGTAGGCGCTTTGCAGCTCTGTTGTAAGGTTATTCATTATGTCAGGTGTAATTGTCTTTTTACCTGAGAACTGTACAGCAAGCAGGTAGCCGTTTTGCAGCTGGTTATCGTCGTCGCCTACAGTAATATTTTCACTAATGTTAAATGATACAGTGTCGGCAGTTTCCTTTTGAATTAGGTCTTTCATTGCGTCTGTATCAATATCGCCGGTATAGTTGTACTGAATAATAGTACCGCCTGTAAACTGAATGTCAAGGGTAACGCCGAAAATACAGTTACAGATAATACCTATAATAAAAATTGCTATTGAGATGCTGAAGAATATCTTCGAGGTTCCTGTAAAGTTTAGTACCTTTTTCATTATTTACCTGCACCTCCAAACAACCATTTTTTACGGAACAGCTTAATGCCGGATGCAGATTTAATCATAAGTCTTGATGCACCTACACCCATTACAAAGTTAGCTATTACACCAACCAACAGTGTGTAACCAAATGAGTAAATTGTACCTGTTGTTGACGGTCCGAAAATACCTGAAAGAATATTTACAGGACCAAATACAAGCATCAAAATTATTGATACTATAATTACTGTAATGTTACCGTCAAAGATAGCCCAGAACGAACCCTTTGTACCTGCAATAACAGCACCATCAATAGTTTTGCCTGCTCTGATCTCCTCACGAATACGCTCTGCTGTAATAATGTTTGCATCGGCACCCATACCGATAGAAAGTATCATACCGGCAATACCAGGCAGCGTCATTGTGAAACTTGGTATTACAGTAAAGAAGCCCGATACCGCTACTACTGAAAGCGACAGCTGACCAAGCAGTGTAATTACCGCAATAAAGCCAGGCAGTCTGTACATAACAATCAGGAATATTGCCATAAATATTAGGGCAACAACAGCGGCATATGCCATAGCTACCAGTGCAGACTCACCAAGTGTAGGGCTTACACTACCAAAGCTTGTTGTTTCAAGCTTAAACGGCAAAGCACCTGCGTTAATCTTTGTAGCAAGATCCTGTGCCTCTTCTGCACTTTTCATACCGTTAATAACAGCCTCTCCGTTTGTAACTTTTGCCGATACTGTAGGTGCAGTAAGCATTTCATCGTCCAGCCAAATGGAAACAATCTGGTTAAGGTATTTTGTAGTAATATCCTGGAACACAGAAGCGTCCTTCAGCTTTAGCTGTACAACATATTCTGTACCGTCAAGACCTGCCTGAGCAGATTCTACATTACTGCCGTCCATCAAAACAGTTGCTGTATTGCCCTTAGGTGTTTTGTAAACTGTTTCGCCCTCTGCATTAATATCGGTAGATGTGTACTCTTTGCCGGGTCTGAATGTTAATTCTGCAGTAGCAGAAATTTCTTCAATAGCAGACTTAGCGTCAAACTCTGTTTCATCCTCTTTCCAAGGGAATCTAACAATAATTCTGTTGCTTGAAGGGTCAGCATACAGCTCGTAATCTGTAATGTTGCTTGAAACAAGTCTTGTTTCAATAATAGCCTTAGCGGCCTCAATTTCTTCATCAGTTGCGTCTACGCCGTCGGCAGGCTTAAATGTAGCCTCAACGCCGCCCCTGATGTCTATTCCCCATCTAATGTCACCAATACCCTTGATAACTGTTGTATCTATGTCGCCGTATTGGGTATGTAAACCAAATGTGGCAAAATAGCTCAACACAAGTATTAGGATGGCAAGGATGAAAAATACCGGTTTTGCAACTCTTTTCACTCGTATTACCTCCATAAAGGAATTTTAAATTTTCACTGTACAAAATATTTAGGAATGATAAAGCTCCCTATACTACCTTAAATACAGCCATAACACATTAATTATATATTTTTCGCCTTAAAAAGTCAATTAAAAGTAACTTTTTTGTTAATATTACAAAACGCTGCTGTTTAATTTGTGCAATATACCACTACAGCCTGTAAAGTTCTTGCCAAGGAATTAATTTTTTGCAGAAAATCCCCTTGCCGAATTGATATGCACTCTCCTTTCTGTTTTATACGGTAAAGAGGTTATATCATATGCGGTAAGGGGGCATTAGTTTTACAAAGTAACTTTCATCTGCTGCAAGGCAAAAATCACTTTAGCTTATCCTTATTAACCTGCTTTTGGTATTCAAAAATCTCCTTGTAAATTCTCTCGCAGTTATTGTGGTCATCAAACTCGTAGAAATCCTCAACTCTTGCTACATACTTCGGCTTCATTTTACAGCCGTTTTCCATATATTCACACAGCAAATCCACAAGCTGATCACTTTCGGTACAAATTTCACCAAAGCCCATAGTGTCATAGAAGAAGCCGCCGTCTTCGTAGTGTGCAGGCAGCTGCGACGGGTGGAAGTAAACCAAAGGCTTTTTCATATAAGCAAAGTCAAACTGCACGCCGGAATAGTCCGTAACCATTAGGCTGGACTCCTGAAAAGCTGTTTCGTAGTTAAAGTCGCCTACCGACGATACTACCTCAACATACGGGTCAGGTGTAAAGTCATTTACCTGTGAGCTTAATATAGGGTGCAGCACATACTTGATTTTGTAGCCTGTTCGCTTGGCCGTTTCTATAAGCTTCTGATTATTAATAAGGTCATTGTAAATCTTATAATAGGTTGTGTGCTTAAATTCAGGATTATAGGCACGCTGCTCGCCCTCGCTTGTGGTTACAGGCATAGCATTGTACATACGCCAGGTAGGTGAAAGCAGTATCTGCTTTTTATCGTGATTAATTAAGCCGTCATATCTGCCTATACCTGTCATTTTTAAAATATTAAAGTTCTGGTAGTTGTAGGCATGGTTGCTAAGATTTTTGTACTCATATTTAGACGCCAAAAAATACATCTGGGTATTATCCACAATTCGCTGCTGTGCCATGGCACACTTTTGCACCGACAGGCCATGCTGTAAGCACATTGACGGGAAGTTGCACAGTCCCCTTATAAATCTGGAGCGATCCATACTGTAGCCGTTAAACGGAAATACATTTGAGTTTGTAATAAGTGCAATATCGGTATTCAAGAAAAGCATTTTATGCTTAAAGGAATGGTTTTTAACCGGCTTTAAGCCGTCCGCCTTTAGCCGCTTATAGTCAGAAGTATTTTTATCTATAATATAATACCTTGAAATGCCGTCGTTTTTATTAGCACAATATCTGTATAAATACTCACAGCTGTCGCCGCCCTTGTACAGCTTATCGTACATCAGCCAAATTTTCTTATTTTTAAAGAACGGTCTTGTAAGCCAATATTGTATTCTTGTAATAAAGCTTCGCTTACTCTCTGCAAAAACACCCGGCAAAAACCTTAATTCCCTTTTAATCGTATCAAAAGCCGAGGCATGCTGTATGGTTATAGTTCTTACATTATCAACATACGCCACATATTTATTAAACCTCCAGTAGGAGTTTGCAGGCTTAATGGTAAATTTAGACCAGTGGTGCAGGAATGACAGCTTTAACGGAATAACTGTGTATCTGTATCTTGCAAAGAATGAAACTGTTTGGCGTTTATTGTTCGGGTCCAGAGGAAGCTCCAGGTGGAATGTAAACTTCTTGTAAGCACTTATGCCAAAGTATTTTGTAAGTGAGTAACGGTCGGTGTCTGTAAGGGAATACTGCTGGTCGTTAAACTGAACATACAGGTCTATATCATCCAGGCTGAACACACGCCTGAACGAACCGTCTATAACCAGCTTGCCGTCACGGTAGTCCATTACATGAATGCCTACCCTTTGGTCGGTAAGTCTTGAAACAAACACCCTGTCACAGGTAAGGTAAACCTCCCTTTTGCCCTCCACATTAACAAGGGGCATTTCGTTAAAAACGCAGTTATACTTAAGCATATAGAACATTTCCGCAGCCTCTTCACTGTAGCCCAGGGACTTGTACTTGTTTCTGTTAAGAACATAGCTGTTGTCAACATACTGCAGGCACCTGCGGGCTGCTTCAAAAAACTCAGCCAGCTCCTCGTTGCTCATATTGCGTTTGTTGCGATTGTTCATATTTGCAAGAAACTTTGTTGATATATTAAATATTGTATAAAACTGAATAAACTCCGGAACAATTCCCTGCTTTTCTCTGCTGTCTAAAATTAACGGCATCAAAAAGCTTTCGAGGGATTCTTTATACCAATCTTTATAATTTGACGGTATATAATACAAGAAGTCATCGCTGACCGGCATAAAGTAATCATATTCAATGTCGCTTGCATATACATATTCAGGGTAATCCAACTGAATTCTAAGTGAAAAATCATCTGCACTTTCATATTTAAGCTTTCCGTTAAACTTATAGGACTTAAATATTTCTGCCTTGTACAAGGTACCCGTAACCTCAAGATTAATCATATTAGGATCGTCCGCAAGACTTATAACCCTTGTATTGTCAGCCGCTTTATTTAATCTAAATGCCTTTTTCTCCTTAAATATCGGGTTAATACAAAATCTTTTACCGGTAACATATGGCACATTTTCAAACCTGTTAAATGCATCAACAGCCTTTTGAAAAAAATTATCGCTAAACCTGTCACCGCAATGACACACGGTTATATACTGACCGACCGCATTTTCCATAGCTAGGTTACAGGCGTCGGCAAAGCTGTCTATCGCCTTTGTACTAATAACCTTGCATATTGACAGGTTGCCGATAGACGCCCTGCTGTTTGTGCTTTCGGTGGTGTCTATTATCAGCACTTCGACTTTAGTGGAGTCAAAATTTCTTTGCTTACATATTGAAGACAGAGTATCTATTAACTTGTTATTGCTCTCAAGATATGGAACAATAACAGAAACTATTGTACCGCTCATAGTACCTCCAAAAAAATAAATATATCCTTATAAATTATAACACACATAAATGAAATTGCAAATAATTATTTTATTTTGTCCTTTAAACAGTAATTTTTCTATGAATAATCGAAAAAATTTTATGCTTGGCTATGTATATTTTAGCTATATGCAATATTACAAAGCCGTTTATGTGCTATAAACAGTTATTTGCCGCACTTGTGTCAAAACAATGAAAATCAAATATTATGTTAATGTCCCAAAGTATAAACATACAAATTCAAGGCAAAAATACTATTGTAATTAATTACAATAAATTTACGGAGTGTGAAAATTGTGAACATTAAACGAGGTGACATTTTTTATGCCGATTTAAGCCCTGTAGTCGGCTCGGAGCAGGGCGGAATAAGACCTGTGCTTATAGTACAGAATGATGTAGGAAATAAATTCAGCCCAACAGTAATAGCCGCAGCTATTACAAGTCAACAGTCAAAGGCAAAGCTGCCTACTCACATACAGCTGGGAGCTCAGCAATGCGGACTAATGAAGGATTCTGTTGTACTGCTTGAGCAAATAAGAACGCTCGACAAAAAACGGCTAAAGGAAAAAATGGGATGTCTTGACACCGGAGCTATGAACGAGGTAAACAAGGCAATAAACATTAGCTTTGGTCTGGCAACACAGCAACACCTTGCACAGGCTACATAACAGCAGCCTGCTGCTATGTAGTACCCTGTACTGCTTTGGCAAGTTCCAAAACCGTTAACTTACACAAAGCAGTAAATTTTGTGAGCAGTATGTGCATAAGCTGCAGTAAAAGCACATCTGTAGGCCTCATATGCCAACCATACAGAGCATAAGCAACAAAAAGTGTAAGACACAAACAGCCAAAAAAGACCGGACAGCCAAAACGGTATGTCCGGTCTTTGTTATATTTCCGAATAGTCTGCCTTAATATATACATCTGTATAAAATCACAGCCGACATCCTTTTGTCTGAGTCATTTTGCAAAGGATACAATATTTCTTGCGGCATTGTACCGAAGCCTTCCGGAGGGAAAGCCACATTCTGCAAGCAGGCCGGCATCGCACTTAAACTCAAGCTTTACAGAGAAAAACTCCCTTTGCCTGTTGTTTGCAATAATGCTGCACAGTTCACTCTTATTGTAAGCCACCAATTTATTCAGCTTGAAATAATTTATATTGTTTTCCTCACACCTTGGGTAAAGGCTTCTGTCATAGATATGGTCTGCGGCTATTTCATCATCACTTAAATTAAAATAGTCATATGAGCCTACACCGTATATTGTATCCCAAGTAACATCAATATGCGCCGTAACTCCGTCTATACGGGTGATGTTCCATGCGTGGGCTTCCCTTGTGCCGTCCTCTTTTATTGCGGTGCCTGTAACTATTATTGAGGCAATATGCATACGGTCACAAATAAGCTTATATCCGTGTGCGAAGCCTTCGCACACACAGCACCCATTAACCAAAGCTCCTACAAGAGAAAAACATTCTCTGCCGTAGGGGGCTTTCGCAATTTTAATATTTTGCTGCATCCAACGGTGTGCTTCAATTTGCTTTGCAAGGCTATTCATATTTGGTTTAATGCACCTTTCCATAAATCGGTCAAGCCTTATTTGTGCCGTTTGCCACATAGCCTCTGCATCCGGTCTTGAATAATCATATTGAAACACAAGTGTAAGTCCAAAGGGATTTTGCAAAACTGCCACCCTTTTTCTGTTAAGATAAAAAAACACCGGATTATCAAATAAAACAGATTTCAATATTTTCTGCATATTGCCAATTGGGGCATGACGAAGAGTCAACGCAGGCTCAAAGCTAAGAAGTGCTTTGCAAATACTTTCGTAAATTTCCCTTTCATTATCTGTAAGGCGGGAATAATAATACCTTGCACCACTGTCGTTCATACTTCACCACTCTTTCAGGAATTTTATGTAAATTCGGCAAACACCCTTCATTTTTAGAAATATTTCAATATCAGCTCTGCGTTGGCTTTGCTTTCATTTCATCCGGTAGCAGCCGAACATAATCTTCAAGCAGGCGGTAAGAGCCGGTTACTAAAATAATAAAAATACCGCAGTTAATAATTGCTATAACAATATTTATAAAGCCCGGCACCGGTGCGTCTTCACCAAAGGACATAAATGCAGTTATAATTGCACCGACGGTAAAAACAGCCATAAAGCACATAGCTATAATCAAATAGTCCTGCTTTAATGTAAAAAGCAGAACAAAATTTGCTGTTGTAGTCAAAATTAATATAACAGACAGGCTCTGATATATTTCCGCCCCTATTTCCTCAAGTATCCACGACACAATTACCGCAAAAGCACTTAATGCAAGACTGCCGCCAATGCCGATAATCCACTGCCACACCGTCCATGAGAAGTCACCCGGCCACAAAAAGAACAAAAAGCCGCTGCACAGTGCCACCACAGCATTGGGCCATATCCATTTTTCTTCCCATTCAACACGGGTAAGCACAATATTTGCAGCTGCCCCTGCCACAATCCAAGCTGAAATTATATGGAATATCAGTCCATAGGCTTCATTGCCAAGCACGGCACGCAGTACAATATTTGCGGCAAGCAAAATCGGCAGTGAAATTGTTATGGTTTGGCATTTTTCGTTGTAAATTTTATTTTCAATTAAAAATGCCAAGCCCACCACGCCTGCCGTAAGGGCAACACCGCTGACTATGCCTATAAACCACTGTTTGCCAATTGTATCCAAATTCACAAATAAAACAGCCAGCGACAAAACCGCAGCAACACCGCACAGTGAAAGTATTCCAATTGCCGCATATTTACCGGCTTTGGTAATTTCTTTCCACTTGTTCTGCCTTTCTGTCCTTTGCCTTTTCTCTTTTGATTTTAAACCTTTTTGGCATTTGTTTGAAGCTTCGGCGGGGTTTACGGAAAGTGCCTCTGCAATTAAGGCTATTGTTTCTTTTGCAATATCCTCCGCCATATCGGTATTATTAATAAGGCGTTTTATTGATTCATTTATATAAAGCTCTGCTCCGTTTTCATCTCTTTTGGCTTTCAGCAGTATTTCAACGGAGCCTGCTTCAAGGGCCATTTTTATTCTGCGTCTTTGTTTTGCATAGAAATCTCCCGGTGCAAGGTCAGAAAGAATTGCATACACACGCCTTTGCTCCAGAAAAATATCCTCACCGTAGGCCTCGGCAATCTGTCCGAGTACATCTGCAATGCTCTTTTTATCTTTCATTGTTAGATTAGCTCCGTTCTTCCCTATAAATAATATCGCCTAAGTCATCGGATTCTTCGCCAAACAGCAGGTACACATAGCCGTCAACGCTGTCTTGAAAGCCCATATCAGCCTCAAGGGGATCATACTGCATAAAAACATCAGGTGCCGGCTCGGCATAATTCCAGTCTGTAGGTACTCCCAGAAGTCTTATGCCGCCGCTGTCTTCAGCTGCCGGTTTAAAGCTCATAAGCCATTCATTTGTAAGATGCTCCGCAAACGGAACATTTTTGTTAAAGTCATCAACTGCAACAGTTGGCTGACCGCTATAATACAGCACCCGTGGTTTAAACGGATAGCCCTTAACATCTAAAAAAACATATAAATACCCTTTATGCGGCAGACGATTTTCTTCATCAAGCATGGCAATATCATCACATTTAATTTGGCAAAGGAACATTTCCGTATCTAAAAAAATACCCTGCCACTCTTTCGGGATTACCGGAGCACCAAAAAATTTGCTTGCACCTATGTCGTAATCACCGTCTGCCTTTGTAACCTTGATTCCTATTGCTTTACTCATTATACTTCATCTCCTTATTTTTGTAATATTTGTCTATTTCTTCCCTAGCTTTTATTCCCTGCAGCTCACGGTCTTCAAACGGCTTCCAGTATGCAAGATATTCCCGTTCATATTCCCGCAGCCGCAAAAGTGCCTGCTCTGTCCGTTGGGTTATCTCCTGCGGTTCGTTCTCAAAATCCGTCTCAAAGCCGTCAGCATACTCATCAAACCTTTCTAGCCAATAGCTTGCCAGGATTTCATCGTAAATGCAACTAAAATTAACAAGGTGGAGTGCATCGGGGTCAAACACCAGGTCACCGCTGTCGCTGTACCTGAGAACGCTATCATCCCTCATACGATTGTTGGCAATAGCTTCAAGCTGAAATTGAATTTGGTCATCCTCTGCATAAATATCATTATAAAATATGCAGCCCAAGGAAACCATAGCCTTGCCAACACCTGCCTTTGCCGCCGCTGTCATATATTTAAGCCCCTCCAAAGGACTTCTGCCGTGGTAGTCCTCTACCCCTTCGCTTCCAAAAATACAGAGAGTAGCCAAACCGTAAAGGGCGTTTTTTTCTCCCGCCTCAACAGCTGTTTTATAGTATTCTTCCGCCTTTTTGTACTTTCTAAGGCGATTGCCTTCACTATCAAAGTAAGGATCATCGGTAACAAAAATCGGTGGCTGATATTGATATAACCAGCCCAGCATATACCATGCCGGTGTATAACCCATTTCGGCCGCCTTTGTGAGGTCGCTCACTATGCTTTTCACAGATATTCTTCTGTCGGCGGTTGCATTGCAAATTGCCCTTAGGGCAAGCTTCTCCGCTTCGTCCTTAGGCTCTTTTTTCGGGTCGAAGTCAAGAGGCAGCTTTTCATAAAACCAATCGCTGTAAAAAAGTCTCATAGGGCTGTAAAAAAGGCTCATACAAACACCCCCTTCGTTACAAACAGCTTAACAGCTCGGCATACACCTTTTCGGCGTCCTTTAAAACCCGCACCAGTCTTTTATATTTTTGCTCCGACCACATATATGTATCAATATAGGGGTCGGATGTATTCTGAATATGCCCTGTTTTGCTGATTTCATCGAGTGCCTGACGAATACGCATAAGTCCGTCCTTAATGTCATCGGTATAAAACAAAAAGCCGATTTCATCATCTATCTGCTCTTTTTCAAGCATTAATTCTTCTTTTCTGCTCATTTTAATTTCTCCTTACAGTCAGTATTAAAAAATGTCTCCAAATCTACCCGAAAGCTCTCTTTGCAATCGTTGCACAGCCACATTTCGGGTGCAATGTCTATCATAACATCGTAGCCGTATTTTAAAACCGCACCTGCACCGTCCATACAGGTAACATTACCGCTGCCGCATTTAGGGCATTTAATAGCTTTATTTTCACACACTGTTTTCACCTCCGGCTGCCAATATGAAAATAATGTGTTTACTTCTACACAAGAATTGCACTTATACAAGTACATTCATATGTATCATAGGCTATGCCCTTTCCCATTAATTTAAAGGTCTGGTCATAATTGTGCGGAAAAACCTTTCCGTTATCATTTCTAAAATATATAACATCATTAACAACCGCACATAATTTTACTCCCTTTATTTGCAATGGTTTTGTACCGGCAAGATTTTCAAGCGCAAAATTATTAGATGTATCCGCAGAAAAGCCGGAGGTGTTGCATCCTCCCACACCCGTTGTACCATATTCAACTAAAATACCTACTATTTTTTCGTTGTCTTCAACTAAAATGCTTTCAAGTGCCAAAACCTCATTATCTGACAATGTCCTCATAATATATCCTCCTTAAATAAATGCCGATTTAACGGTATATTAATCCCTGCCTACACCTGACATAAACAGGTAGCGGTTTGCCTTTTCTTTATTTGCAGGTATACCTGGCCTGCCGTTTGTGTAAATATCAACCAGTCGGTTCATTGCGTCGGATACTCCTGCCTCTGCTGCCTGAATATAAAACATAAGTGCGGCTGTCATATCCTTATCACAGCCAAGGGCGTTTTCATAAAAATATCCTACTTGATACATAGCATAGCTGTCGCCGCTGTCCGCCCCACGGCAAGCCCACAAAAATGCCTGCTCTTGGTCTTTTTCGACCGGATAGCCATAGTAATAGGCAGTTACAATATGCGGCATAGCCCCAATGCAGCCACCCTCTGCCGCCAGAAGATACCATGCAAACTGTGCTATGTGCTGCTCACGCAGCTTTTCTGTTATACCTTCTAAATTCGTTGCCTGCTTCCAGAAAGGAACAGAGGTGTCCTTAAGCGATCTGTCACCCAAAGCCAGAATAGCTTTTTCACTGCCTTTTTCTGCCGCCCTGCGGTAATATTCATCTGCCTTTTCTTCATTGTAAAAATCATTATTTGACGGATTCCCATAAAGCTCTGCATAAAACAGCAGTGCGTCAAGCTGCTCCTTTTCTGCCGCCATTTCAATATATTCAACTGCTTTTTCTTCGTTTTCGGCTGAGGAAAGCTCCATTGCCATATACCAAAGTGCGTCAATACTGCCTTTATCAATCTGCTCCTGTAAAATTTCGGTAACGGGGCGTAGGTCAAAGCCTTCCTCCATACGAGCCTCGGCTTTTTTATCGCCTTGCTTGGCTGCTGCTTCGCACCATTTTTTCGCTTCTGCCGCCTTTACATCATAAAAGCCGTTGTCGTGCATTTCCCAAATAATACGGCAGGCATAATTGCTTCCTTTTTCTGCGGCACGGCGAAGGTAAGCAAGCCCCTCATTTACACTTCTGCCACACCCTAAGCCGTACGCAGTCATATAGCCGATTTCCGCCATAGCCTCGGTATGCTCAAGCTCTGCCGCTTTATAAAGAGGGTACCAGGCTTCGCCCCAGTTTAACTCCTTAATAAGCTCCATTCCCTTTTTATACAGTCTCTCGCCCGCCTCTTCAGCCTTGTGGCAGCAATAGTCCTCTCTGTTCTGAACAGAGCTGCTTGTTGGTACTCCGCGATAACAATGCTGAGCATCTCGCCAACGACCGTCAAGCTCACATAAAAAGCCTTTTCGTACCAGCACATCGTATGCGTATTCACAGTATATGCCCGGATTTACCTGATTTGCTAATCCAAGCTGAATTTTTGCTAAATCTATAATCTGAAAATACGGCAGGGCAAATTCTGCGTCAAACTCATTGCCCAAAGGAAAATCGCCGTCCAGCTCTGCTTCTGCTTTTGCTTCCTCTTCAACCACAGTATCCATAAAAGCCGTATCGCCGCAGAAAGAATCGGACAGTCTAAGCATTTCCCTGCTTTTTATTATTTTAAACGCCTTGTTTATGCGGTCAATAAGCAGCAAGGACATATCCTCTGTTTCTGGGTATTCCTTGGCAATTTTTTTATAGGCAGTAATCCATTCATCACGATTTTTTTCAGCTTTTTCAATGTTGTCAAGCATTGAAATTTTCAACACAAGCTCCGCTTTCATTTACAGCCACTCCTTTCGGCAATTAGTTTTATCACACTATGGCAATGCGAGCCTTAGTAAATTTATGTGTATTCTTTATAACACTTCCTATTTAATATAAAACAAAGCTCTATCGCCTATATTTGTTATTTACTACTGAATTTCCAGACTGATTGTCAAAGTAATTGTTTCCTCTGTGGGGCAGTTGTCGTATCCGTAAGCAGTCAGCCTTTTCACCACCGTTTTCGGCAGCTCTGCAGCCCTTAAGGCTTCTCCGGCAATGGTTATTTTGTCATCGTTAATCGTAACGCTGTCCAGAAAACAGGTGTTTTTTGCAGCGTCTGATAAACGGCAGAACGGGTAATCCTTTCCGAGAGAATAAGTACCGTCTTTAAACGGAACAGTGGTTTCGGCGGTTTTTGTTAATCCGCCTCCCTCCGCTTTTGCCACAACCTTTATAACAGGCTGAACATATAGGTTGACATCTATCAACTGCTGTGGTATTGTCCGCCCATAATCCATACAAATTTTCTTTTCTTTGCGACGGTCAAAAGGGTTGACATCTACCGACTGCTGTGGTATTGTCCGCCCACATTCCATACAAATTTCCTTTTCTTCACGACGGTCAAAAGGGTTGCCGTAATCTCCCCCGATTGTTTCTATGCGGTGCGACCCGCAAAACGGACATGTAAGCATAACTACTCACTCCTTTAACACAATATCGTTATATTTTAGCTTATAAATTTTACTGTTTATGACCTTTCCACCACATAGCTGAATGCGTCATAGCCGGACTTATGTTCATCATAGAACACATATGCATATCCGTCTAAATTATTAAGAAACGGCACGCCGTCAAAATCCAACGGATCGTACTGCAAAAGCAGTGTTGAGTTACCTCCGTTTTCATTTATTACACCGGACGGAACGCCAAGCAGCTTAGTGCCGTCTGCAGAAGGCTCTGCGTAGTGGAAGGTTATAAGCCAGTCATCATTAAGCCCGTCTGAAACAGGCGATTCGACATTAAAATTATCAATAACAGTATCCGGCTCATCGGGGTAATATTCAACCCATACATACAGTTGGTCAGATGGATACATTTCAGCATCAAGAAAGAAATACAGGTAGCCTGTATGGGGCAGGCGATTGTCATAATCAAGCTCCGCTATGTCTGCAAGTCTTATTTGTGCAAGGAATATAATGTCATCGTGAAATCTATCCTTCCACGCACTTGGAACCGTAGGAGCTCCGAAAAACTTACTCTGTGCAAGGTCGTGCTTTCCATCGGATTTTTCGACGGTCATTGAAACAGCATAATGACACAACACCGTTTCATCCTCATAAATTAACCTATAGCAATAGCCGCCATCCATTGAGCGTGGAATATAAAGCTTGTTTTTGCCTTTTTGAATCACCCATGTTTTATTAAAAGCAGTATTTTTACAATGTAATGTTACCGTAATACTGTTTTCATCGGCAGCGTCAATAGTAAAGTGCCTTCCGCCTTTAGGGAAATCAAGAACAGCACCGACTGACGGAGCAAAAGCTCTGTTGTCGGTAACACGGGCACTTCTTTCACCCGTCATTCGGTTAATACCCCATGCTTTTTCTATAATTCTAAGCTTCATTATTATACCTCCGTCCAAAAGCCCTTTATTTCAGCTGTCGGTTACACTTGCAAAACCAACCGGCAATTTGCAAACCGCTGTTATTTATAGGGCATTATTTTTTATACTGCAGCACAAGGCAAAATATGCATAACAGCCTTGTCAATTCGTCTGCACCTGCTGTGCGTTTTATATTAACGCCTGCCGATAAAGCTAAGCTCCTGCTTTCTGTATATATACTACATTATAAAAATGCAATTTTGGTCGCTGTGGCAGCGACATTTCAAGCAATCGTTTTGCAATATGTTTGTATTGTATCATACATATTGCACTTTTTCAACATATTTTCGCAAATATGTACAAAACTTTCTTAACATTTTACTAAACACGCCCTTTGCAACAAAGAAAACCTGCATAGTATATATACTTTTAAGCTAAAAATAAAAGCAAGCGGCAATAACTTATCAGCCGCTTGCTTAAATCAATTTTCTTTTTTCGGTTTTACCCCAACTATTAACACAAAGCCTACATAAAAAGGGCTCGGCACAATACCAAACCCTTTTGTTTATAAGATTATCCAAGCTCTATCATTTTATCAATACATTTTCTTGCCTTAACCATAGTGTCTTCGTCAAGTACAATTTCTTCTCCACCTGTACCCGCAACGGTGTTGTATACATCTACAAGCGTGGTAGACTTCATATTTGGGCAGATAAGATTTTTTGACAAAGCGTAAAAACGCTTGTCAGGACATTCATATGACAAATGCTCTGCTATGCTTATTTCTGTTCCGATAACAAATTCCTTTTTATCTGACTGCTTTGCATAATTCATAATTGCAGATGTAGAGCCCACAAAATCAGCAAGTGCAACAACATCCGGCGTACACTCAGGGTGAACTAAAATTTCTGCATTTGGGTACATTTCTCTTGCCTTTTTTGCATCTCGTGCAGATACTCTGGCGTGAATAGGACAGCCGCCGCTAAGCAGCTTAAAATTCTTTTCCGGAACCTGCTTTGAAACATAATCTCCCAAATTGCAGTCAGGTATAAACAGTATATTCTTCTGCGGCAGCTTCTTAACAATTTTAACAGCCGATGATGAGGTTACGCAAACATCACAGACTGTTTTTAGGTCTGTTGTAGTGTTTATATAAGCTACAACTGTATAATCAGGGTATTTCTCCTTTACACCCTCTATAAGCTCCTTATCCATTTGCTCTGCCATAGGACAGCCTGCTATAGGATTTGCAAGATATACAGTCTTCTCGGGTGAAAGCAGCTTTACTGTTTCAGCCATAAAGCGAACTCCGCACATAATAACGTTTTTGTTTGGTGCTTTTTCTGCCATAACGCTTAGCTGAAAGGAATCGCCTGTAAAATCGGCAACCTCTACAATCTCTCTTGCCTGATAGCTATGTGCCAAAATGCAAATATCTTTTTCTTTTTTTAAGCGAATAATCTCCTGCTGTAGCTCATACATATTCATAGTTCTAACCAATCTCCTTTTGTGTCTTAAACCATTTGCAGCAAAGAACAACGTCGCACAAATAAACTGTGCCTACACTAAAGCCTTAAAAATTTTCTTGCAGAAAAGCATAGAAAATAACATAAGCAGCCACCATAGCTAAGCCGTAGACTGCGTTAATTCCTATGCATTTAATATATTTTATAATACACAATCAGTCCCCCTTTGTCAAGGTGAATACAGCTATAACTAAAAACCGGAAGGAAATATTGACGAAAGCTAAAGATAGTTTATAATATTAAGTACGGTGGTTATTTTAACAATGCTTTTATGTGTTAAATACTATAAAGCAGGCCAATATTTAATATATCATACCTGTTATGAAAGGATGGTCAATATGAGCAGCAACACTGAAAATACAGTTAATACCATTTTAGAAAGCTACAAAAAGCACGAGCTGATTTGCAGAATTGATGAGGACAACATTGTAAATAAGGACACACTTATTAAAATTGTCGAGGAGCTTCGCCGACTGCTGTTTCCGGGCTTTTTTGATAAAAACAAGGTCCGTTCGGAATATATTAGATACCTTTTGGGCG
>FR891329.1:0-34053 GCA_000435335.1 Clostridium sp. CAG:964 | reverse complement strand
ACAGTATAACCTAAAAAAACAGGTTGCCAAGGCCCTTGGCAACAATGAAAGCTGTGCGGAATGTGAGCGTTCGGAAATTCTGGCGACGGCAGACAGGGTTGTAAATAATTTTATCCAAAAAATACCTACTATTCGTGACTATTTGGCAACTGACATTCAAGCCGCATACAACGGGGATCCTGCCGCATACAGTACTGACGAAATAATTTTTTGTTACCCGGGTATGTTTGCAATTACAGTCTACAGAATTGCACATGAGCTTTTTATTATGAATGTACCTATGATACCGAGAATTATTTCCGAATATGCCCACAGCGTCACAGGCATTGACATACACCCCGGTGCTACTATAGGCAAGCATTTCTTTATTGACCATGGCACAGGAGTGGTAATAGGCGAAACCACCATAATAGGCGACAATGTTAAAATATATCAGGGTGTTACCCTGGGAGGCCTGTCTACAAGGAAAGGGCAGCAGCTAAAGGGCGTAAAGCGACACCCGACTATAGGCAACAATGTTACCATATACTCAGGCACCTCCGTACTGGGAGGAGAAACAGTTATTGGCGACGGTGCAACCATAGGAGGCAACGCATTTATTGTAAGCTCGGTATCAGCCGGAATGAAGGTAAGCGTTAAGAATCCTCAGTTGGAGTACAGCCCAAGCCCAAGCCAGCTTAAAAACAGCGAGTACTGGGACTGGGTTATTTAACATTACACTATTATTTTAAATATTTATCCGTTTGGCGGGTTTTTTGAAAAAGGTCAAAGGTCAGGGCAGCCTGAATACAAAAGAAGGCATACAGCTAAAATTCAGCTGTATGCCTTCTTTCTTAATATGTTCCGAAACAAATTATCTTGCTGTAAAGCCGCCAATTCCGTCTAAAAATTATGAAACCGAAATGGCATTTGGTACGCCTGCACCGCTTGGATCACCGTCTGATACTATAGTAACTGTTTGTCCCTCGGCAATGTCATTGTAGGTTAAGCCTGTACCGGAATAGTTAAACTCATACTCACTGCCATCACCAACCATAATTACAACTGTGGAGCCGCCGTGACCTGTAACTGTACCCGTAACTGTGTAATTACCGTTAGAGTCCGGCTGACCTAATGCAGGAGAAGCGTTTGGTGAAGCTGTAGGTGCCTCCGAAGCTGCAACAGGGTTGCCGTTAGCGTCTGTAGCTTTCTGTGTAGGTGAAGTAGCTGACGGGTTTGTAGCGATATTCACCTGGAATGTAGCTGCCTGTGTAGGCTTTGTTGCCTGCTGTGTAGGCTTTGTTGCACTTGTTGGTGCTGCTGTTGGCGCAACTGTAGCTATCGGGGTTGCAGAAGGCTCCGTAGCATCGGACTTTTGGTCATTACCGCAGCCTGCAAAGGTAACAGAAATTACCACAAGCATAATAGCAACTAATATTGCTGTTTTCTTCATTTTTGTCAATCCTCCAAATTAAACAATTTAACACAAAATATTAACTTTACAAAGTAAATAATACATTAAATCCTAAAAAATATCAAGTGTATTTTTTGATTTTGCGGGTGAAAATATGACAGTTACAATAAATTTATAAATAGTACAAATTTTAATAATATTTATGCAATAATTGTGCATATGTCCTACATCTACAGCCATTTGACGGTGTATGCAATATATAGTATTATATACATTAGGGTGAACAAAATGAATTACTTTGCTGAAGATAATATATGGAAATACTTAAAAAATACAGACAAGCCTATTATAATTTATGGAATGGGCAACGGTGCAGACAAGGTTTTAAAGCTGTTTAACCACTATGGCATAAAATGCAGCGGCGTAATGGCAAGCGACAGCTTTGTACGGGGACAAAGCTACAACGGCTTTACTGTGCAAAAGCTAAGCTGTTTCAAAGAAGCCCTTAACGATTTTATTATTGCCATTGCCTTTGGTACGCAGGTACCCGATGTTATCGGTCATATAAGGGAGTTAGAACGCTTGTATGAGGTTGTGGTGCCTAATGTGCCTGTATTTGGCAGCAATATTTTTGACGATGCTTTTCTGCACTCCAACACTGAAAAAATTGAAGCAGCGTATGCTCTTTTAAGCGACAGCCGTTCAAGAGCAGTATTTGAAAATGCTGTAAAATTCTACTACACAGGCAGATTAAAATACTTATGGAATTGCACCGACACTAAGGACGAAATTTTTGACAATGTGCTGAAGCTGTCGCCGACGGAAAATTACATTGACTTGGGTGCATACAGAGGCGACACCCTGCAGGAGCTTATTGAAAGGGCAGGAGGATTTAACCGAGCGGTTGCTCTTGAGCCTGACCCTAAAACATATAAAAAGCTATGTCTGTACATTAATGACAAGCCTAATGTTACAGCCTACCAAAAAACCATTTGGAAAAACGATACTACCCTTTGTTTTAATAACAGGGGCGGCAGAAACTCCACAATAGGCAGCAGCGGCACGCCTGTAGAAGCCACCTGTATTGACACACTGTGTAATGAAATTACCCCTACATATATTAAAATAGATGTAGAGGGGGCAGAAAAGCAGGCCTTGGCAGGCGGCAGAAAGACTATATCTAAATACAAGCCAAAAATGAATATTGCAGCCTACCACACCTTTGAGGATTTATTTGAATTGATGCTTATTGTAAATGCAATTAATCCGGAATACCACCTTTACCTTAGGCACCACCCGTATATTCCGCTGTGGGATACTAACCTCTATTGTGTATAAAGAAAGCAGGAAAACAATATGACAGTTTTTATAGATGCGGACGGTTGCCCGGTAGTAAAGGAAACTGTAAGCCTGTGCAAACGCTACAAGCTAGAGCTTATAATTATGTGCGACACAAACCATATAATCACCTCTGACTACGGACAGGTTATAACTATTGGTGCCGGGGCTGACGCCGTGGATTTTGCACTTGTAAATAAATGCAAGCCCTATGATATTGTTATTACTCAGGACTATGGTGTGGCGGCAATGGCACTAAGTAAAAAATGCTATTGTTTAAACCAAAACGGTTTAATATTTACAAATGACAATATTGAAGGACTTTTATACTCAAGATATGTTACAAAAAAGGTACGAAACAGCTCTGCCAAGCACCACCTAAAAGGGCCGTCAAAACGCAGTAAACAGGATACCTCAAATTTTATACAAGCCTTTGAGAAAATAATAAATCAACACTTAAAAGAGCCTGCAAATGACTAAATGAAGCACCGCAATACATTGGGTGCTCCATTTAGCCTTACTTATTAAAATACACATTTAAAAATTTTTAATATCCCCTACTGCAATAGGGTGTCCTTAAAAGTAAGTATTGAAACCCAACTTTTAAGGCACACCAATATGGAAAAATTGTAGTTGGGGATTATTTTATATCCATACCATAAAAAAGCTTGCTGTATACTCCGGTAAGTTTACAGCAAGCAAACAGGCGGCTTTTACACCGCCTTACTTTTAAACTCCTTCAACAGCCTTACGGTAAATATTAAAGACAAAACACATACTATAAGCTCTGTAGCCACAAAGGACATCCACACGCCGTTTATGCCAAAGGCTACGCTTAGCAGTATTACAGCCGGTATTAATACCACACTGCTGCGAAGTATAGATATAGCCATACCTTGACCGTACTTTGATGTTGCACTTAAAAACGACGCTAAAAACACATTAATACCGTTAAAAAATGTACCTATAAAGTATATTTTTACGCCGATAACGGATATTTCTTTTAGGTATTGGTCTTGTCCGCTAAAAACCTGTACTATTGGTTCTGCAAATACAAAAAGCACTGCATATATTGCCCCTGATATTACCAGAGCTGACACTAAGCCATAACGCAGAAGCTTTTCAAGATGAGTATAACCGCCCTTGCCGTAGTAACCGCTTGCCAATGGCTGTGTTCCTTGGGCAAGACCGTTATATATAGAAATAACCACCAGCACTATATTTGCAATAATACCATATGCAGCTACAGCTGTACTGCCTCCAATGTTCATAAGCACAAGGTTAAAAACCAAAAGTGCTATAGACGACGCAAGCTCTCCTACAAAGGTTGAAAAGCCGTAAATAAGAACATTTTTTAATTCCGAAAATTTAAGCTTAACCTTTTCTATAAAAAATGTGTTTTTCTTTTTTATAAAATGCCTTGAAAGAACAGCAATGCTTATTACAGGCGACATACATGTGGCGAACACAGCACCGAACATACCCATATTAAACGGAAACATAAAAACATAATCAAGCACTATATTTGAAAAGCTGCTTATAAGCATCGCCGTCATAGAAAGCCTTGGACTGTTGTCGTTTCGTACAAAAGCGGTAAGGATACTGTTAAGTATAAAAAACGGCGAAAACAGCATAAGCACCTTTAAGTAAATACTGCACATAGGCAAAGCGTTACCCTCTGCTCCCATTAAAACAGACAAAGGCGTTGAAAAAAACAAACCGGCTATTACAAACACAAAAGCTGCAGCCGCACCACCGTAAAGACTGTGCATAAACGGAATATTGCCGTTTTTGCCGGTTTCTTTTTTTATGGTAAAAACCGTTGCACCACCTATGCCAAGCATAAGCCCTGTACCGTTCATAAGCGTATAAATTGCTATGGCAAAGTTAAGCGCCGCAAGCCCGTCTGTACCCAGCGCCTGTGCTACAAAAAATGTATCAGCCAAAATATAGCAGGATAAGCCTATCATTCCCGCTATGTTCAATCCTGTATACTTAAAAAAATCCTTTAGCAAGCTGTTCAATTTGCAAACCTCCAACAATAATTTCACATAATAAAAAAGCACCTGTACGCTCCTTCAAAGACCTAACGGAACGCCTTAGGTGCATAGATTTTACCCGGTGGCAAAAATACTCCTGCTATCGCAGGGAGTATTATAACATATAACCGAATCTATTACAACCTTAGTTATATGTCAAATTTAACAATATACAGCTTTATGCTTAAATACCCTGTGTATACAAAGCAGGACGAAAAACCCCCTATGCAAAGCACTGCACAGGGAGTTTGTTTTTGATAGCTATTCAGCCATTGCTTCTATTCTTTTTTTACGCTTTTCCTTGTTCTGCTTTTGTGTCTTTATAACCTTCATTCTCGAGAATTCTTCTCTTTCCATTTCGTCCAGAGCGTCGGTTATAAACTTAACATTCTCTTCAAACCGAGGAATCATAATATTTTTAAGTGCGTTTGCACGCCTTTGTGTAGTTTTAATAGCAACAGCCAGTCTATAAACACTATTCTCAATTTCGGCCAGGTCGGCAGTCAGCTTTTTAACCTGAACAAACTTAAACCTTGCATTATCAAGTACATTGTTTGTTGTATACATACCGTAGTCAAGAGGCAGCCTTGTGTCGTCACAATTAATTGTAACAATGGGAATTTCTACACCCATTACGCTTCTGTATGAAAGCTGCAGCGAATTTTCCACAGGTATTGAGTTTGCTCTGGCACTGTTAAAGCCAATGGTAATATTGGCTGTTTGCAAGCTAAGGTAAGCCTCGCTGTATGCGTCATCAATTTTATTTTGAATTTCGTTAGCCTTGTCAATAAGAGTCATCATTTCACGAATTAAAATGTTTCTCTTTTTGTCCATAAGGTCATAACCAACCTTAGCAAGAGCCAATGACTTTTTAGTGTTTATTAAGTTACCCTTTGTAGCAACAGCATTGTTTGCCATTTTCTCTCACCTACCCTTTCAAAGACAATATTCAAAATTATTCCTTAGGGGCTGTTTCGCCTTCAGCCTTTGCAGCCTCTTTTTCTTCGATATTTTCAATATAGTGAGCATTTAGTGTTTCATCGTCTACACGGTCAAGCTCATTCTTTGGCAGGTGGGAAAGCAGCTCCCAGCCAAGGTCTAGGCTTTGTTCAATAGTTCTGTTGGCCTTTGGTCCCTGGTTTACAAACTTATCCTCAAACAGCTTGCCAAACTTAATGTACTTCTTGTCAATAGCAGACAGCTCCTCCTCACCGATTACCGATGACAGCGAACGAGCGTCCATAACCTTTGCATACGAAGCAAACAGCTGGTTAGCAAGAGCCTGGTGGTCTTCTCTTGTAAAGCCCTTACCTATGCCGTCCTTCATCAAACGGGAAAGTGACGGCAGTACAGATACAGGCGGATATATGCCCTGTCCCTGAAGACCTCTGTCAAGAACTATCTGACCCTCTGTAATATAACCTGTAAGGTCAGGAATTGGGTGAGTAATATCATCATTAGGCATTGTCAAAATAGGAATCTGTGTAACAGAGCCTGTTTTGCCCTTTACCATACCGGCACGCTCATATAGTGAAGCAAAGTCGGAATACAGGTAACCAGGGAAGCCCTTTCTGCCCGGAATTTCACCCTTTGATGTACTAAACTCACGAAGTGCCTCGGCATATGAGGTCATATCTGTCATAATAACAAGTACATGCTTGTTTTGCTCAAAGGCAAGGTACTCGGCAGTAGCCAACGCACACTTTGGTGTAAGAATACGCTCTATGATAGGGTCGTTTGCAAGGTTAAGAAACATTACAACCCTCTGCAGTACGCCCGACTCCTCAAAGCTCTTTTTAAAGTAGTCGGCTACATCGTTTTTAACACCCATTGCGGCAAATACAATTACGAAATCCTTGCCGTCGCCGTCGGCAATTTTTGCCTGACGAACAATCTGAACAGCAAGCTCATTATGGCTCATACCTGAGCCGGAGAATATAGGCAGCTTCTGTCCACGAATAAGCGTCATTAGTGTGTCTATTGTAGAGATACCTGTGTTAATATAGTTTTGAGGATATATACGAGATACCGGATTAATAGGAGAACCGTTAATGTCGCACATTTTCTCAGGGAAAACATCACCCAAGCCGTCTATCGGCTCACCTGAGCCGTTGAAAACACGACCAACAATTTCAGGTGACATAGGCATTTCCATAGGGTGACCTGTCAGTCTTGTTCTTGTATTTGTTAAAGAGATTGAGCGAGTACCCTCAAAAACCTGTACTACAATACGCTCACCCTCCATAGTAACGATTCTGCCCTTACGAACAGTGCCGTCATCTAAACGAATGTCCACAACCTCATCGAAGAAAGCGTCCTTTACTCCGTCTATAACTATAAGGGAACCGTTTATTTCTTTAACGCCCACATAATCTATAATCATTGGTGTTTACCTTCTTTCAATGAATTTATGACTGGACTGCAGTAATCTCTGCAATCTTTTCATCAATTTCCTTTATGTACTCGTCAAACATTTCAAGCTTATTGTTTGGAATGTCGTACTTCATTTTCAACAGCTTGTCAAACAGACCTGCCTCAAGCACACGGCTAATAGGAATATTAGCACTTACAAGGTGCTTTGCACGATCATACAGATGAAGAATTGTCTTCATCATAAGCAGCTGCTTCTCTATGGTTACATATGTATCGTCCGGGTGGAAAGCATTCTGCTGCAAATAGCCTACTCTGATAACCTTTGCAATTTCTATTGTCAGCTTTTGGTCGTCAGGCAAAACATCTGCACCAATAAGCTTAACAATTTCCATAAGCGAGCTTTCTTCCTGCAGGATTGTACTTATACTGTTACGGCACTTAATAAATTCCTCGCCGTAATTTTTAACGAACCAATCGTCAAGGTCTGTAAAATACTCACTGTAGCTTCCTATCCAGTTAATAGCCGGATAGTGTCTTGAGTAAGCCAAGGACTTATCAAGTGCCCAGAAGCAGCGGATAAATCTCTTTGTGTTCTGTGTAACAGGCTCGGAGAAGTCACCGCCCTGTGGAGAAACCGCACCGATAATTGTTACAGAGCCTTCGCCGTCACACAAAGGAGTTACACGGCCGGCACGCTCGTAGAACTCAGCAAGTCTTGAAGGCAAATAAGCCGGGTAACCTTCCTCGGCAGGCATTTCCTCCAAACGACCTGAAATTTCTCTTAGAGCCTCTGCCCAACGGGAGGTTGAGTCAGCCATAATAGCTACATCGTAGCCCATATCTCTGTAATATTCTGCAAGTGTAATACCGGTATAAATAGACGCCTCACGAGCTGCAACAGGCATATTTGATGTATTTGCAATAAGCACTGTTCTGTCAGTCATAGGACGATTATTTTTAGGGTCTATCAAGGCTGAAAATTCGTCAAGAACCTGGCTCATTTCGTTGCCACGCTCACCACAGCCTACATACACGATAATGTCAGCGTCACACCACTTAGCTATCTGGTGCTGAGTCATAGTTTTACCTGTACCAAAGCCGCCCGGTACAGCAGCTGTACCGCCCTTAGAAACAGGGAACAGTGTGTCTATAACTCTTTGTCCTGTAATTAGCGGAATACTTGGTGCAAGTCTTTCCTTTACAGGTCTTGCTGTTCTGATAGGCCACTTTTGGCACAGTGTAAGCTCATAGTCCTCGCCGCTTTCAAGCTTTAGGGTAACTATACAGTCCATAAGCTTGTACCTGCCGTTTGGCTTTACGCTTGTAACTGTACCGCTTACCCTCGGCGGAACAAGAAGTCTGTGCTCTATAACAGGCGTTTCCGGCAAGGTAGCATATATCTGACCGGAGGTCAGCTTGTCGCCAACCTTAACCTTTAGGGTTACATCCCACTCCTTGTCCATATCAAGTGATGGTACTGCAACGCCTTTTGAAATAAAGGCACCGCTTTTTTCTGCAATAGCACCCAGCGGACGCTCGATGCCGTCAAAAATATTTGTAATAATTCCGGGACCCAAAAGAACATTCATTGGTGCACCTGTACCTACTACAGGATCGCCCGGCTTTAGGCCTGATGTTTCTTCATAAACCTGAATTGTAGTCATTTCGTCTGTAATAGTGATAACCTCACCAACCAGCTTTTCTTCGCCTACATAAACCATCTCCATCATGGAGAAGGCTTTTGTTTTAAGTACGGTAACAACAGGACCGTTTATACCGTACACAACATTCTGATTTTCCATTAAAATCATTTCCTCTCTTATGGAGTCTGCTTTACCTTACCTGCAAATCGGAGTTGGTGTAGAACCAATCTCTTTGCTCCTGCAGCTTTGTGTCCAGTGTTTTATCAACCGCTATCTTCTTTTGCGGGCAATATACTCTAAATCCGCCTACAGTAATATCTGCAGCCTCTTTTATTGTACATTTTCCCTTAAAGGCTTTTGCAAGCTTATTTGCAATAGCGGCATCCTTTTTAGCTATACAAAGCTCTATATCGTCCTTGTCAAAATACTGTGCACACTCCTGTGCATAGCCGACAAGCTTTTTTTCGTATTCCGGCGTACCGGTATATTCCTGCAATTTAGCAGTAGCCTTGGCGAAAATCTCCTCGGTAATCTGCTGGCGTTTCTTAAACACCTCTAAATTACCCTGAGCCTCCTTTTTAGCCAGCTCTGCGGCTATTGAAGCTCTCATTGCGTCCTGCTCTTTATGAATAAGGTTATATGCGTCACGCAGACCTTCTTCTTCTGCCTGCCGCATAACTCTTTGTTCAAAGTCCTTTGTTTCGCTTTGCAGAGCGTCACGCTGCTGCTGTGCAAACTTTTCAATGGCAGCAAGGAACTTGCTTTCGTTGTCGCCTACACTTTTGTTAGCAGGTTTGTCGTTAGCCATAACGGTAACTCCTCTCCCTAATTATAGTTTAATACCGATAGCATCCTGTACATATTTTGTAATTGAATCCTTAGTACGACCGTTGCCGTGTCTGTCGGGAATTTCAACTATTAAAGGATGTGAACGGTTCAGCTTTAAATCATAGATAAGCTCCGGGCAAAGGGATACCAAACGCTCGGTCATAAGCACCACCGCAATATCCTCGGTATCCATTGCCTGCTTGAGTGCCTTGCGGACCTCAGGCTCTTCGTGAACAACTACGCCCTCTATTCCGGCAAGTCTCATTCCAAGCTGAGTATCCACATTGTCACTTATTAAATAAAAACGCATAATCCCACCGTCTTTTTATGTATGTGTTTATTAGCACTTTGTGTAGATAAGAATTGAGATAAGCAAACCATAGATAGCAACACCTTCACCAAGTACAACGAAGATAAGTGCTCTACCAAATGCCTTAGGATCCTCTGATGTTGCACCGATAGCTGCAGGAGCTGCACCTGCAACGGCAATACCGGCACCTACACAGGCAATACCTGTTGAAGCTGCACAAGCAAGCAGGCCTAAGCCGTTTGATGCTGCGTCGGCAGCTGCTGCTGTATCAGCGGCGCCTGCCATAATTGGGAATGCTGCACAGCAAATTAGTACAGCTGCAAATGAAAGCATTTGAATTAATACTGATTTCTTTCTCTTAGCTCCACGGCTAACAGCCTTTTTAACAACCAATGCTGATGCAAGAATAAAGATGATAGGTAATAATAGTACTAGAAATTCCATAATAATAATCCTCCGAATTTTTTAATTTTTATTCTAAGCCCTTCGGCTATAATAAATTAATTAATGTCCGTTATTTTGTGTTTAATCTTTTTAGTACAACCGGATTATACGGTCTGCCTGCACCGCTGTAGAAGCGGCTGAACATCTCATAAAACTCCAAACGCAATGTCTGAATTGATACAAGCAGTCCCTCAAGACCTATAACAAACAGGTTGCCGATAACAAGAACCAAAATACCGCCAATGCCAGGCAAGCCGCCTACCAAATCTATAAGCGTAAATACAACAATCATCATTCTGGCGTGTACCATTACAAAAGCACCCACTCTTAGGAATGACATTGTATTTGAAAGGTAAGAAAGAACAACCTCAAACATTTCAAATGCATTTTGTACGCAGTAGTCGCCCCATTTTTCAGGCTTCCAGTCCTTTTTGCCCTCTGCCATTTTTCCCAGCGGCTCTGCAAGGAATATAAGCACAAGAGGTAAAATAATAAGCAGCGGAATGGTTAGGAAGTTAAACAGATTTACGCCAAGGGCAACCATACAAACAATGCCCGCACAGATAAATCCGTAAAGCACTAAGCCCGCCACACCGTTAGAGCCAAACAAAGCACTTGCCAGGTTGCCCTGCTTCAGCGATGAGTAAATGTTCAGGCACATTGCAAGCATTACCAGGAAAATGCCTATTGCTACAGACGCTAAAATAACATCTATGATATTGTCGCCCATAACATCTATAGGCTTTTCTTCTAAGCCAAACAATGCTTGGTACATTCCGTCAAAGGCGTGTTCAAAGCCGAAACACGAACCAAACAGTATGCCAAACAGCGACGAACATATACCGCAAGGTATAAGCACCTTGCCAACCTTTAGGCCCTTTAGCTTATACATAAGCGCACCTGCTATTGCAAGCACTATACCGTGACCAAAGTCGCCAAACATTGCACCAAACAATATGGTATATGTTATGGCAACAAAGGTTGTAGGATCCATTTCGTTATATTTTGGAACACCGTACATATCCACATAGAATTTATACGGCTTTGCAAACCAATTATATTTCAGCTTAATAGGCGGTGATTTTTCCAGCTGGTGTATAGCCTCATCTGTTGTATACTCCAAACTTTTTACCTTATCAAGCTTTTTAGTAACCTCATCAATTATATCGCTTGGCAGCCAGCCGCAAATAATGAAGCTGTCTTTGTTGCCTTTGTAAAGCATTACATTTGACTTTACATTTTGATAAATTGCCTTTTCGGTTAATTTCGTATAATATTTCATACTTTCGCTGAAATTCGCCTCAAGAAACTCGCTTCGCTGCTTTTCTGCTTCCCGCAGCTCTGCTTCAAGCTTTTGCTTGTTGCGCTTCAGCATTATAATGTACTGCTCAGGTGTACCGTCAATATCGGAGGCATCGTATTTTTCAAAGAACAGGCTTGAAAAAATTCTGTCTACTTCCTCTGCCTCGTCTACAGGTGCCATATAAACACCCCAACAGTATTCCTTGTCAACAGCCGACTCAAAAAACATTACATAGGGATTGTCCTTATAATCCTCTTTAAGTCTTCGCATACTGTCTAAAGGAATTCGTCCGAAGTTAGGCTTGATATACTCACACGCTCTTACACGCTTCATATCAATCTTAACTCCTAAAAAATGTGATGTCTGTTCAATACTTTTCACACATTGCTCAATTGCCTGCTTTTTGTCTGAAACCTTTACCGAATGTTGGTCAAGCTGTTGAATAAAGCTGCTGCAATACTCAAGCAGCTTCTCGTCGGTAGGTTCAAATTTTTTTATATCTGCAAGCTCAGGCTCAATATGTGCAGCTGAAAGTGAATTATCAAATTCTGACAGCAGCTCAGAATACTTATTTTGCTCTGACATTGCTGCAAAATTTTCGGTATTGGAATAAAAGCTTGTTACGGGCTCAGGCTCAAAGGCTTGAGAATCACCCAGAATTTTTATCGCCCTGTCCAGGTCGTCTTTCAGTCCAATAATGCTAATCACTTTCATAGGAGAAACGGACATTTCACTTCCTCCCTTCTTAATTTACAGTATCGTAAAATAATTAACATTAATATATAAGCAGGCTCTTAACCTTTTCGGCGTCTACGCCGTAACGCACGCCCTCTATTATATGAATAATGTTATCAACCTCGGTTTCTGCCAGTGCATGGTACGCTACCAAAACAACCGAAGGATTTACCGAAAAATACATTTGCTTGTGGCTTTCCTCGTACAAAGCCCTGCGTGGTATTTCACTGGTATAGCTGTACTCAAGCCTGGAAATACACCTGCCTGCCATAGTTTGCTGCATAATGGCAAAAAGCTCTTTAGAATCCTGTGCATTGCACATGGCCTCAAGCTGCCTTGCCTTCAGAGAACCAAAAGGAATTAACAGCTTTTTAATTTGGTCAGGCTCCAGCTTATAATACTTCTTTACGCGCAGCACTCTTGTGAAATTACGCAAATCAATATTTGTATCAAATATTTTTTTTAGTGCGTCGTGCTCTGCGCCCTTTGTTTTATCAACTATTTCATAAACGGTTTTAAACAAATGGAACAAAAGTACATTTTCGACTGTCATTATGTCTATACGCTCTCCGCTTTTAGGCTTGTATGGTGCCAGCAGCTTGGCGTATGCCGATTTGCCCAAAACATTTAGAAATTCATCGTAATTGTTTGTGTTAGACAGTGCCGCAAAATTAATTGAAGACACCCTTAAGAAATATTTCGGCAGTGTACTGTAAAACTCATGAGGATTACCGCTGTTGAGCATCGTAAGGAAATTCATTATCTGGTTAATTTCCGCCCTCATAATGGTGTATTTGGAAAAATCCTCTCCTACTGTTACCTCGTACCTGCAAAGAGATTCATAGTCCTGAAACAGCTGCTGCTTAAGTGCAGACTCCAGCTGTGTTCTATGTACATCTCGTTCACTCAGCTTATTAAGCATTGGTGCATACTTTTCGTAGCCCTTTAGGCACGACAATATTTCCGGTACAGAATTACAGCCAAGCAGTTTAGCGTAGTCATTTTCCTTCAAACGCTTGCCATACATAGCTCTTGCCTTTGAAAAAATGGCATTTGACGCATATGATAATGCCACACCTATCCCTCCTTGTTTGAGATGAATAAAAATCAAGAATTAATAACGTTGTCAACAATAGCGTCAATCCATTGACTTCCCTTTTGAGCGTAAGCCTTTTCAAGCCGTTCCAGGCATTCCTTTTGCTTAGCTTCAAGCTCCTGCCACTTCTTTTCGGCGGCAGCACGCTCAACAACCTCGTTCTTTTTTATTCTAACTCTTGCACGGCTGATGTAATCATTATAGATGTCGTCTTTTTTCTTGGCTATCTTTTTATAAGAATCAGCCTTTCGCTGCTCCGCCTGTTTATTCTCAATACGAACCTTTTCGTCCATATTGACAATCTTAGACAACATATCCTGCATTTAATTACCTCCATCCATAATAATATTAATAAGCACAATTAAAGCAATTTCAGCGGCTATAACCGCAGTAAATACTTATCCTCTTATTGGTTATGATTTTACCACTAGTTGCCGTTAATTTCAAGCATAATCGGCAACCTTTAGCGGCCGTTGGTTATAATTATAACCATTGTGCAATTAATTATGACCAATTTAAAAAATTTGCTACATAATTACCCTGTGTAATGAATTATACACAGCAACAAATGAAATTTCAACCAACAAAAGTTGCATTTTATGTAATAAACACACCTATTTCGGCGTGTTTGCCTTATTATAGCACAACTTGCATAACAAAAAAATGCAAAAAAAAAGAAGCCCGCACACGGCGGGCATTCTTCTTTTTTTATATATTAAAAGGGAGATAAAAATGAAATTTTCTAAATTGCTTTACTTATCCTATGCCTATATATTACTATGTATATTTGTACAAAATATTAACATCTGATAAACATAAAATTAATAATTCCCGAACTGTTTTTTAACAGAGGCGGGCTTATAAAATTGCACATATAAATATTTTTAAAAATATAGCAAGGCATTTTTCGTTTAAACCTTGTTAAAAAGAATTAAATAAAAATTCGGTTGACATTTGCCTCGGTTTTGGGTATTATAATAGTAACGAACAGGTGTATAAATTAATTGGCAGGGAGGTAATTCTAATGCTAAAAAGAAACGATAACTGTCACAGCAAAATTGCTATAATAATTGCAGCTATAGCTGCTGTTACGGCCATAGCCACAACTATAACAGCTTTTTTGGTAATTAGAGAAAAGAAAAGAAAAAAGCAGGACAAGGAGCTTGACGAGTATTTAGACTGCTCTATACAGTAAATATACTTAATAAGGCTTAACATCCTTTCTTAATTACAACAGTATTTTTAGGGGCGCTTATGTAAGCGTCCCTTCTTGCTGTCTGTATTTCTATTCATTATTTGCCAAGGCTCTCTATGCCATATTTCAAACGAACTATAATCAAAACAAATATACACGTCTCACTGAAATAGCTTCAATAAAATACCCTCCTTACCGGTTTTCCGGCAAAGAGGGTATTTGTTTAAATAAAAAATACTACAGGAATTTTAAAAAGCATTTATGTCTTTTCAAGAGCTATTGGTTTTAATACTTTATACTACCTTGCAAAAAAACTGAGTCCACTCGCCTGTATTGCAGACGCCACAGCCAAAATCAGTAAATACAGGGTTTAAAATATTACTCCTGTGTCCACTTGACTGCATCCATACCTCCATAACAGACTTAGGGGAGCTGAAGCCAACAGCTATATTCTCACCGGCGTAGTTTTGTTTTACCCCCGCCTCACTAAGTGCTGTAAAGCAGTCCTTTCCGTTAGGTCTGATATGAGAAAAGTACTTATGGCATTCCTTGGCTCTTATCATAGCAGCCTTATACACCTTATCATTGAATCTCAGCGGTTTCACACCTGCTTTTATTCTCTCTTGGTTAACTATCTCGTAAACCTTATGGCTTAATGAATAATAATCTTTATCTGTTTTTGCAGAGTAAACATCGCTGCAGTCAACAACAGATACCTTACAGATAGCTGTTTTGCCGTTATACAGGGTTAACTTTACATTTGCTGTACCCTCGCTCACTGCCTTTAGCACAGCCCTGTTGCCACTGCCCTTTTTTACAGTTACAACCCTTGTGTTTGTGCTTGTCCACTTTAGGTTTGCAGCATTTGCATAGCTGCCGCTGTTGGTATTTTCTTTTATTGTATAGCTTTCGCCAACATTCAGAGTAAGCGAACTCGGACTAATTTTTACGCTTGCGGGAGCCTTCTTTATCGTTACCCTACAAGTGGCTGTTCTGCCGTTATACAGGGTTACTCTTACACTTGCGGTGCCGGTGCCTACTGCCTTTAGCGCAGCCTTGTTGCCACTGCCCTTTTTTACAGTTACCACCCTTGTGTTTGTGCTTGTCCACTTTAGGTTTGCAGCATTTGCATAGCTGCCGCTGTTGGTATTTTCTTTTATTGTATAGCTTTCGCCCTTGCCCAGAGTCAAAGCCGTCGGACTGATTTTTACACTTGTTGGCATCGCCTTAACCGTTACCTTACAGGTGGCTGTTCTGCCGTTATACAGGGTTATTCTTACACTTGCGGTGCCGGTGCTGCCTGTGCTGCTTACTGCGGCTACGCTGCTTCTGCTTGTATACCATTTACAGGTTTTATTTTTTGCGTCATTAGGCAAAACTGTACCTTTAAGAGTATAGCTTTCACCCTTGCCCAAGGTTAGTGCTGTCGGGCTGATTTTAACACCTGTTGGTACCGGACTTACTGTTACCTTACAGGTGGCTTTTTTTCCGTTCACTGTTTTTGCTGTTATTACAGCCGTACCTACAGCCCTTGCCGTTACCCTGCCTGTGCTGCTTACTGCGGCTACGCTGCTTCTGCTTGTATACCATTTACAGGTTTTATTTTTTGCGTCATTTGGTAAAACGGTGCTTTTAAGAGTATAGGCTTCACCTACGCTCAGTGCAAGACTGCTTCGGCTGAGCCTTACCTCTGCAGGGGCAGCTGCACGCTCAACAAAATTAAGACCGTTGCTGTATGCATACCTTTCCGCCGCAGTTCCTTTTGTGCCATATATGGTAAAGCCATCGATTTTTACATAATGACCGCTTCCGTAAGTGTATCCAAACGCACAATTGCCTATTTTTTCAACGGTGTTCGGTATAGACACACTTGCCAGGCCTGTGCAGCCTCTAAATGCAAATTCACCAATACTTGTAATACTGCTTGGTATAGTAACGGCATTAAAGCTGCTACGGTTTTCAAAAGCCCGCTGTCCTATCTCGGTAGACACATAACCGCCAATAGTGCTTGGTATGGTAACTGTTTTGCTTCCATTGTCAATATATCTTGTTATTTTAGCAGTGCTGTCACTTTTTACACTGTATTCATAGCTGCCGCTTACTGCCGCACTTGCGGCAAACGGTACAACGCCGAATATACCTATAATCATAATTGCCGACAATAAAATCGAGGTTAATTTGTTCAACTTGCCCATATTCTCCCTCCTAAACTCTCCCATAGTATTTAATTGCACTATTTTCTAATATAAGTATACATAATTACAAATAATTTGTCAAGATAACTCCACGGTATAGTATCTATAAACATTGTTATTTGATAAAAATTATTATCATAATTGCCAAGCTAAATAGCAGAGGTTTTACTACTAATGCCAATACAGCAATTAATCACAAACATATACAATACCTAAACTGCCTCCGACAAATGCAGTCCTGCAAATTTAATCCTCAGCCATTACCGCAGACTTTGTCTTTCTTTTTAACGCAATTCAGCCGTCGGTTCTCATAATCACTTGATTTTAGACATACAAAAAGCCTCTCACGGAATTGTCCGTGAAAGGCTTTAATCTTCTTTTCAAGCTTGTGTAAATAAAACTGTATACAAGCAGAACTATGAAAAAAATTATCTCTTTGAGAACTGAGGTGCTCTACGTGCAGCCTTAAGACCGTACTTCAAATCCTCTGAATGGCGATTTCCCTTGATTTTTCAAGGTTTTTCAGGGTATTCCACTAAAATTGCCCCACCCTTTAATCATAAAAATGGGGGCACTCTAAGCACCCACGGGCGCGGAAAATGCGGCATTTACAACGCTCAAAAGGTGTTCGGGCTTATTATACTTCACCTGCGCATAGATGTCCATAGTTGTCTTGCTGTTTTCATGCCCCGCAAGATACTGAACTGTCTTTGGATCAACGCCAGCATACAAAAGATTGGTAATGTAGGTATGCCGTAGCTGATGTGGTGTAACGTCAAAATCCAGACTATACACAAGTTTAGGATTGTTCTTCTGATGACCGCCAGGAATCGGCGTAACCTTGCATTTAATGCTTTGCCCATTTACATATTTGTAATAGGTGCGCTCCTTTGTAGACCGAACAACTACATACTGCCATAGCCTCTTAAACTGCGAATCGGCCAGCGGTTGCCCTTTGCTGTCTGCAATCACATATTCGGATATGGATGTTGCTTTTACTTGCCTCAGACAATCTGCCAGACACTTTGGAATAGGAATGTCCCTCTGTGCCGCCTTCGTTTTCAATGTTGTCGAAATCACCGGCCTGTTGTGTTCCGTGCGCCATGCTCTCCTTACAGAAATATATGGCGTAGGTACATCCAGAAACACGCAATCCCACTGCAACGCAAGAATTTCTTCCCGCCGCAGGCCAGAATAAAGACCGATCATAATAAATACATACGGTGGCAGCTCTCGGACGGTTTCCAGAAGCAGCTTCACCTGTTCATCTGTCAAAGCATTTTTCTTTTTCCCCGGTTTACCTCCCTTTGCCGATATTCCCACACAAGGGTTATAGTCAAGGAGTTGGTTACGCTCCGCCGAATAAAACACACACTTCAAAAGCATATTGACCGTGCTGTATAACCCTGCTGATTTTTGGGATAATGGTATGAGTGCCAACCGAATATCGTCTGCTGTCACTTCTGACAAATACATATCTCCCAGAGGTTTCACAATATAGTTGTTCATATTCTGGGTATAGCCTTTCAAAGTGCTTGAAGATACCTTGGCTGACTGCATGAGCAGCCACTTCTCACAATACTCAGCAACTGTCGGATGTTTTCTGCGGAAAACTGCCTCCTCTACTTGGCGTCGAGCTTCCAACTCTTTTTCATAAAGCTCCTCGCTCGTTTCAGCGTATAAGTCTACTCTCTTACCGTCTGCGTCTGTAATCCGCGTCCTATAATACTGGATTCCTCTCCTCATAACAGTTCCATACTGAGGAATACTCACTTTTTTCTTAGCCATGCTTTCAGTTCCTTTCCTATTATTATGTAGTTCAGCGCTGATACTATCTTTATACTGAAAATCCATGGCTCTTTCAAAGGTGCGATTTATGTAATAGCAAAAGGCGAGGGTTCCCCCTCGCCTTCGCAATGTTTTCATTTTTTACTGTGCTGTTCCATATTCGGCTTCGTCCCATTGAGCAAATGCGTCCGTTAAAACTCCTGCCAGTTCATCCGGCTTGTTATATTTAACTTTTGCATATATGTCCATGGTAATCTTGCTGCTCTCATGCCCTGCCAAATATTGAACTGTTTTAGGGTCTACTGATGAATGAATCAAATTGGTGATATAAGTGTGACGTAGTTGGTGCGGTGTAACATCAAAATCGAGGCTGTAAATCACTTTCCCGTTATGTGCTGCTTTTTCTCCGAGAACCGGATTGACGGTATGCTTCACACGTTTTCCGTTCTCATACCTATAATATACTCGAGGCTTTGCTGTTCTGGTAACGATATACTGCCACAATCTCTTAAACTGCGTATAGGAAAGCGGCTCCCCATCCCGATTGGCGATCACATATTCTGATGTCGATTTTTTCTTTGCCTCTCTCAAACAATCCGCCAAACGATCTGGAAGGGGGATATTCCTTTCCGCAGCTTTTGTCTTTAACTCTGTGAGAATAATTGGCCGGTTATGCTCTGTATGCCACGCTCTCCGAACCGTCAAATAGGGAGCCTCTGTGTCTAAATATACCGAATCCCATTGCAGCGCAAGAATTTCTTCACGCCTCAAACCGGCATACAAACCAATCATAACAAACACATAGGGCGGTAATCCCTGAATAGCGTCTAAAAGCCGTTCTGCTTGTTCATCTGTCAACGCCTGTTTGTCCTCTTGAGGAATCCCGCCGCCTTTGGCATTGAGATATATTGTTGGGTTCGTATCAATGACATGACTTTCCTGTGCTGCGCGAAAAATGGACTTATACAGGATGATAACCGACTTATACACAGATACGGATTTCTTTGAAACCGGAACAAGCGCAACCTGGATGTCGTCCAATGTTACTTCTGCCATCCTCTTTTGGCCCAGCTCCTTAATAATATGTCGCCGTACCTTGGATGTGTAATCTGTCAATGTCGTATTACGAATATGGACAGACTGCATAAGCAACCACTTTTCACAATACTCTGCGACAGTAGGGGATTTTTGACGGAATGTGATGTTGTCAACCTTCTCCAATGCCGCCATTTCCTTATCGTATAGTTCTTCACGAGTTTTGCCGTAAAGGATTACACGCTTACCCTCTGCGTCCTCAACATCGGTTCTATAATACTTATGACCGTTCACTTGAACTGTACCATATCTGGGGATTCGCTTTTTTCTTAAAGCCATTCCACCACCTCCAAAAATAATTTTCAGCGCCGTACTCTTGTTTTATCAGAACGCGCCTATTTCATCAAAGGTGCGATTTTTATCTTCGCACATTGCGATATGTTGCTCTTTTCTCTATTGGCTTCGCTCTGTGCGTACTTTTTGCGATATACTCCTGAAGGCTGGTATGGGTAAAATAGACGCAGCCATTAGGCACATACTGAATATAGGAAATCAAACCGCTATTTCTGGCTTCATCCAGAGTGGTCAAACTGATTCCTAATATTTTTGCCGCCTCTTTACGGGTAATCAGTTTTTCCATATTCAATACTCACCTTCTCTCTGCTCTTTTGACAACTTCATAGTCAAAGCCGGGGCGCTGGCTGCAATAGGTGCAGATGTCCCGTTTCTGCTGCGCGGGGTTTACTCTCCTCAAATAATAAGAGCCTGTGCCATAAAAGTTATTGGCACAGGCCGGGCAAAGGCACATGATTAAGTTTTCGGGAACCTCCTCGATCAGCCCCACACTGACGGCCAGGGCATGGTCGATCCTGCGGATGTGTTTTTCCTCCAGCCTGCCGATGTACGTCTCCAGCCGCTTTTTATCAATGGTGCGAAGCTGCTCTAAAAGAACAAGAGAGGGCAGCTCCAGGCCGCTTTCTGCTTTTAACAGGTAGTGGGTGGGGAGCTTGGCCTTTGCGTCCACCTTGCTGGAGATAGCAGCTACAATGACGGTGGGGCTGTATTTATTCCCCGTGTTGTTTTGAATGATGACAACAGGGCGATAGCCTTCCTGTTCAGAACCGATACCCCGGCCCAGATCGGCATAGTACATATCGCCGCGCAAGTATGTTTTGTTCATGGTATTTGACCTCCCTTTTAAAAATTAGGCGGCAAAGGCCGCCTATGTAGAGGCCGTGCAGCAAAACAGAATGAAGGCCGGGGAGAGATAAAACAATTCTCCTGTTTTCATTGGCCTGTCCTGCTGTACGGCCCATATTTCAAAGCAAACCAATTTGTCCTCGACACCCCGGTTTGCTGCGGGAAGTCATCAAACGGCTGGCGGCTTGCCAGCTCCACGGGGAATCTCACCCCTCGCGTGGTTCTCACGCAACCGCCCCCATTGCCTGCGACGGATCACGGCAAGAGCCGCTTCAACGCTCGGACGTTAGGCTGGACGGGAGTATCATTGTCCCCGCTGCTGGTCGTGGCCGTACCGGGAGCCATCCGGTACTGGCAGCCTGCTGTTTCTCGCTCCCTGCCAGGAAGTACAAACCAAAGACCTACTTCTCTTTTTCGGTGGAGTCTCGTTGTTTTCTTCCGGCAGATCACCGCGCAGCCGCCGCCTGGGCTTTGGCTTTCGCCAAAGCAGCGGGAATGTGCTTGATGATTGGGTATTCGGTTTTCAAGGTTCCTGGAGAGGCCAAAAAAGAACCTCTCACTCTATTTGCCGCTGAGTGAGAGGTTTGACAACCCTGTTTACTCAAAAAATTTTTTTAATTTTTTGAGTATCCTGTTTTTCCGCTTCTGTATGGCCTGCCGGGAAACGCCCAGGTGCTTTGCCACTTCGCTTTCCGTTTTCCCGTCAAAGAACAGGGCATAGATCAACGCCCGTTCCTCTTTAGGGAGTTGCAAAAGCGCGGTATGTAGCTTGTCCAACGTAAGTTTTCGGAACACCACATCCTCCACGCTTTCTGCATTAGCTGCAAACTGACGGGCGTTTTCTTCCATGAGCCTGTCCAGGGAATCTTCCCGGCTGGGAATAACCTGTTTGATTTCACCGTTGCTGCCATAAATAAGACGTTCACACTTCAAATCTTTCTCAAAGTAACGCATTTTCCGGTCGCCCTTCATATAGGCGGCATACACTTCATCCGTGACCTCGATAAGTTGGCCGCGAACCCATATTCTTTTTTTGCCAGCGTCCACGCTGTGTACCTCCGTTTCGTCTGAATTTCGAGAAGAAGTCCAGACGGACGGCGGCCCTCTGCAACATGGAAGGCTTGTCCCACCGGGAAATACCAGAAAACCGCATTTACCGACAAAGTAAAAGCGCACACACCAAAAGGCGCGTGCGCTCGGCTGTTGGTTTTTGCCTGATGATGGGTAAGACCCGGAGAAAAGAAAAAAGTCTGTCGAACAAAAAAATACCGCAATCCCCGTAAGGACTGCGGTATGTACGAAATATGGTTTTTGTTCGGTTGTGGGCGGGAAGCCGCCCGGCTTTTCTCTTTCTGGCTCCATGCTATCCCCTTATGGGGATAAGCTGACAAGCACCACCACCTTTCCCCAAATTGAAATGTTGATAGGGGTAGTATAATGTATAAAAAAGAGGAAACAGCGAGGCTTCAAAGAGGATTTGCATAGTTTCATCGCAAGTTTAGACACGTCCCGTGTGTGATTTGTCAAACACAAGCGACAAGATATGAGATTTGAAAAACCGTCCCGAATGACCTCGCTTTATGGAAAGGAAAAGCGCAGCCTCTATCAAGACTGCGCTTTGTGGATATTATGAAGTTGTTTGAAAGCGATACCCGATTTCACGAATACTCTCGATGATAAAGGGATGGTGCGGATCGGCGGAATAGAGTTTTCTGCGTAGGTTTCGGACATGGTAGCCTACGGTGCCTCGTTCATTGACAGTTAGAGCTTCGCCCCACACCTTTTCATAGATTTGGGAATAGCTTAATACCCGCCCATTATTAACTGCCAGCAGACAAAGGAGATTATATTCTTTTGTTGTTAAGGCCACTTCTTTCTGATTACAGCGCACCAGCCTTTGGCTGGGATCAATCTCAAGATCGGAGAGAGATAGCACCGGTTCCGAGGTAAGCTCCCACTTTTTCAGCTCTGGATGAAGCTGCAAAAATGAAAGGAAATCTTCAAAAATCTTTTTTTCGTCCTCGTTCAGCTTCATAATGATTATTTCTCCGATGGTATCACCTCCTGGGCATTTGTCCAGGCAGCTTCTTTTAACTTGTTTCACTAATAACGTGTTCCAGCCTGCAAGCGTCCTGTGCTGCAATATCATGGGGAACACCGGCCTCAATAAGCTGTCTGGTAAAAAACTGGTGCTTTTCATAGATTTGCTGGGCGATCTGCCAGCCTTGCTCTGTGAGGGAGAGTGTGCCATCGTCCTTTTTTAGTAGGCATTTCTTTTTAGACAGTTCCTTGACCGCTCGGCTCACGGAAGGCTTTTTTACATTCAAAAACTCCGCTACATCTACACAGCGGGCATAGCCCTTTTGCTGCTGAAGCACCAGCACAGCCTCCAAATAGTCCTCCATAGAAGATGTTAAGGGCATATAGCACACCTCCTTTTTTCTGAACAAATAAAGTTATTTACACCATGCCAGCTTTCTGGAAATGTTTTTTGAGTAATTTCTTAGCAATAATCGCACCGATAAAAGCGCAAAGGCCAACAACAATAAGCATTATAATAGCCGTTATAGGCGATACCAACGTCTGCAAAATCCCCAAATAGCTTTCGCCAAACATTCCTGCGTACTGTTCAAGCGTTTGTTTTGAGAAAAACAGGAAAGGAATATATGTACCACTGAATGCTGCTAAAACCATGTAAATAATATAACTGATTGTAAGTGTCTTTCCATTCGTACAACCTGTTTTCCAGGCAATCAGCGCAGAAATAATCCCGGCAATAATACAGCAAATTATCATAGGTGGATAAAAACCATAAATCCCTGTTACTGCACAAAAAATGAATAATGCCCACGGTTTTTTCGTCTTAGCTGCCACAAGGAAGTATGTAATAGCTGCCAGTAATGCCCACAATGGGCTTACTACTAACATAGTATAGGGAGAAAAGGACAAAAACGCACAAAGAATATAAATGACAAGCGCACATACAGATAAAAGAGCTGTGACGATCAAGTCTCTTACTTGAAAGCCTTTTTTGTTTTCATTTTGCATGGAATAAATCCTCCTTAAAATAATGATATTGGCTGGAACGATGTCCATATGACAACCGCAAAAAGAGCAAGCATACCTATCAATAAAAGGCCGTCTCTCAAGCGGAAATCAACTAATATATAGTGAGTTTTTTTACAGGGATAGCTGATCCCTCGCGTTTCTGCCGATGCAGATAATTCAGTTGCTGTCATCAAAAGTCGCATAAGTATAGGAATTAAAAAGCCTTCGTATGTCTGCGCTGGATGACTTAACACTCGCCAGAAAGATAATCCCACACCCCTCGTTTTCATTCCCTGCTTTATATAAATCGCATCCTGTTTTAGAGATGGGAGAAACCGCAAAATAATAGCTATTGGAATCACAATGGCCTGGGGGATATGGCTCACTTGAAGCGAGGCTATCAATTCCGCTATTTCCGTAGTCTGAAATAAGATGTTCAAAGCGAGTGCAATGGTTAAAATCCTTAATAAGAAGAAAGTTATCACAGAAGATAAATGGATTGGAAGGATTTGTGCCAGCATAAGTAAGGCTATATAAGCCGTTAAAAATTTAATACTTGTTTTCCAAAGCCCACTCAGGAAGGAAAATAGGCAAACAACACCAAAAAGCAATAGTCCTGTCAGACCACCACCTAAAGCAAATGCCAGCGCCGACGTCAACAAAATCAAAAGTAGTTTTATACGCGAATCGTAATATAAGCCATGATGTGTTCTCATTTATTCACCACCTTTCATCATGAAATCCTTTACAATTTTGAATGTACTTTTCCCTGTCATTTGTAAATCATCTTTGATAATCCCTTCCTTCAAAAGCAAAGTGCGCGAGGCGGTCAGACTGATAAACTCCAGATCATGTGTAATAATAAAAACCACTTTCCCAGACTTGCGCAGAAAGTTAACAGCATTGGCAACGGCATACATATTGTTCCAATCTAATCCACTTGTAGGCTCATCCAAAACGATGATTGGTTTTTCTGAAAGCATTGCGGCCCCTATTGTCAACCTCTGCTTTTGACCACCTGACAGAGCATACGGATGACAGTCTTTGAAATTTTCCAAATGAAGCATTTTCAAAATTCGAGACACTTTTTCATCTATGCCCGGAATCTTTTTGTTTCCTAACCTCAACTCCTCTGTCACACTGTCTGTATAAAGCTGGTGATCTGCTTCCTGCATAACAAAGTACACATAATCGGACAATTTTCGCTGCTTCACATTCTTTCCATCAATAAAGAACCCCCCTTGTCGACAACGAATCAAGCCGGACAGGATTTTTCCAAATGTTGTTTTTCCGCAGCCGTTTTCTCCAACCAGAGCAATCGTTTCTCCCTTATGAGCTTCTATTGAAATGCTGTGAAGAAGCTCCGGCATAGCCTTATGTGAAAAACTCATGTTTTTAATTTGGAGAAATACTTCTGAATGCCCAATCGGCTCTATCTTTTCTATTTGTATCGTATTGAGATTTAACGGACGAAGCCTCCTGCTGCGCATTTGAGAAGCAGATAGCTTTGCCATCTCCTCACCTGTTAATTCTTCGCAGATTCGTCCCTCTTTCATAATTAAAAATCGATCTGCAAGCCCGTATAGATAGAATAGCCTGTGTTCGGAGACAATGATTGTGTGTCCTGCGGCTTTCAAGGCAGAAAGGATTTTCCTCATCTGTAAAATTGCATGAATGTCTAAATTAGCCGATGGTTCGTCCAGTACATAAATTTGAGGATTAAGCGTAGTCGCTGCAAGAAATGCGATTTTTTGCCTTTCTCCACTGGACAGAGTAAAAATATCTCTGTCTTTTAGATTTTCCATATCCAATGATTGAAAGGCTCTGTCAACACGTTTGACGATTTCTTCATGAGGGATTCCATAATTTTCACAGGCGAACGCAACCTCGCTGGAGCTGTTAGTAGTAAAAAACTGACTGCGTGGGTCTTGAAAGATTGAGGCAATCTCCTTTCCAGCCTCACCAGCGTCTGATTCCTTAATGGATCGCCCTGACACAATAACTTCACCGGATAATACACCTTCAAAAAAGCGTGGAATCAAATTATTGATACACCTGGTTAACGTGGTCTTTCCACATCCACTTTGCCCGGTAATAACAAGAAATTCTCCCGATTTTATAGTAAGGTTTACATCCCTTAGATTTTCCTGTATCTGTCCTTCATATTGAAAAGAGGTATGCTCAAAGGATATAATTGGAATTTGTTTTTTCATGGCGGCACACCTCATAACTTCCAACTGATGGATTTTTCCCGGCATTCCAGAAAAGTACGATAAACCCCTTCTTTTTTTGCCAATTCCTCATGAGTTCCGTGCTGAACAATATGCCCCTGGTCAATGACAACAATTTGATCTGCTGTCCGAACGGTGGATAGCCTGTGAGCAATGGAAATCAATGTTTTGTTTTTGGTTAGTTCAAAAATTGCGTCCAAAAGGGCTTTCTCATTTTCCGGGTCTACGCTGGATGTCGCTTCATCCAAAATAATGATGGGTGCGTCTTTCAATATTGCCCTTGCTATTGAGATTCTCTGTTTTTCACCTCCGGACAGGGTTGAACCTGCTTCTCCTATCATCGTTTCGTATCCTTGAGGGAGTGCCTCAATAAAATCATGGCAACAAGCTCTTTTGGCTGCCGCCACTACTTCTGCATGAGACGCATTAGGTTTGCCAAATTTGATGTTGTTTTCAATCGTATCATTGAACAGGTACACTTTTTGAAATACCATGCTTACATATGACAAAAGACTGTCGCAGGTAAATTCTCTTACGTCATGCCCTCCAATTTTAACACTGCCGGACTTTACATCCCAAAACCTTGCAATGATATTACACAAAGTTGTTTTTCCAGAACCTGACGGCCCAACGATAGCACAGGTAGAGTTTTGGGGAATTTTTAAGTTAATTCCATCCAAAATGGAACGGCTGTCATAAGCAAAAGTAACATCTTTTAGTTCAATCTCATATGATTTCAGAGCAATGTCCTTTCCGCCAACATCTAAAACTGGTATATCTGAGATAAGATCCAGCCGATCTAACTGCGTAGCAAGCATTTTACTCAAAAAAGCTCCATCATTCATCAGTTCCAGTTCCATAAACATTAAAAATGCACAGATGATAAACAAAAGGCAATAGGGTAAGGTAATAACTCCCCATAAATAGAGTAGGGCTGAAAACAAAAATAATAGACAGCTTGTAATCTTAAATACGGCTTCATATATCTTCATAATTCCAGCAGTAGAGACTGTAACCGCTATATCGCTGCGACACTTGTTTTCAAAGGCTTGATCCACCTTTCCTTTCCCTTCTTTGCCTTTCCCAAATATGCGCAGAACAGAAATACCTTTTATATATTCTAACGCGCTCCCCACCAGCAATTCCTGGGCATTTTGCATATCTTCTGTATGTGCTCCGGCTCGTTTTTTTATCTGGCCCAACACAAGAATTCCTGCTAAAATTCCCGTTAAGGCTAAAAGGCCAATCTGCCAGCAAAATATACCCAACATTAACGTCATGGCAAGTGCCTGAACAAAGCCCCCCACCAAAAAAGTCAATGCAAGCATACAATTTCCTTCCAGATCGGAAATTGTTGTTGTCAATACCGTTTGTACGGTGCCGAGATTGTTTTCTGTAAAATACCCCATCGGTGCCCGTTTTAGCTGATTTCCAATCTCAAGACGCTTTTCCCGAAAAATCTCATATCCAGACGCACTCATAAACACATCGCTTAGATACTGAAATAAAAAACGGCCTAAAACACTAAGTACAATAATTCCAAATGCCTGTAAAATGACAGTTCCTGTCAAGTGTTCGATATTCAACATTACCAATAGCACCGCAAAAAATACAAAGGCAGCGCAGCAGGATTTTAGAGCATTGAAGATCAACCCGACAATTACACGGGAACGATATTTTCCGGATAACCGTAAAATCCTTTTTATAATTGAAAACATATTAAAATCCTCCTTCCACTTGATCTGCTGAACTCACATAATCTCTCCATAACCTTTGATAAAGCGGGCATTTTGACAGAAGCTCTTTCTGTCTGCCGCAGCCGACAATCTTTCCATTTTCCACCACGAGGATTTGATCTGCATTCTGGATCGTTGCAAGACGATGAGCCACTACAATAAGCGTTTTTCCTTTTACAAGCTTGCTGATAGCACTTTGAATGAGATATTCATTCTCTGGGTCAGCATAGGCTGTAGCTTCATCAAGAATAATCACTCTTGCATTTTTAAGAATCGCTCTTGCAATAGTAATTCTCTGACGCTCTCCGCCAGAAAGTTTTTCTCCAGCGTCTCCGGCATTTGTATCATATCCGTTTTCCAGATTTACGATAAAGTCATGACAGCAGGCAGCTTTCGCAGCAGCTACCACCTCATCGTCTGTCGCATCTGGCTTTCCGAGACGAATGTTTTCACGGATACTTTCATCAAACAAAAAATTGTCCTGAGCCACATAACTGACCTCACCCATCAACTGGGCAAAAGGAATCTCTTTGATATTTTTTCCACCGAAAATGACCTCTCCCTTTGTAGCATCCCAAAAACCAGCCATGAGTTTTGCAATCGTTGATTTGCCGGAACCAGAAGGGCCGACAATCGCTGAAACCGTGCAGGGTTTGATTTCAAAGGACACATTTTTCAGAACTTCTGTTTCATTATAAGCAAAAGAAACATTTTCAAAGCGATAGGCTGTTTCATCCAGTACAGCATTTTTTTCTGGACGGCTCAATTCCGGTTTCTCAATAAACTCTCGTATTTGGTCGAGGCAAGCTTTCACCATATTAAATTGTTCAGAATACTTCCCAACTCGCATAAGCGGAGCAATAAATCCAATGGGAAGGATAATGCAAGTGATAAAATCTGACAGAGGTAATGTTCCAGTCATATAAAGCCATGCTCCAATCGGCAGCGTTCCCAGCAATGTTGTAGGCATTACAGCTTGAATCACGGCTGACCAAAGCCAACTTTGCTTCCACCAGGCCAGAGTGCTGTCGTGAAAGAAGTTGATTGCACCTGTAAATTTACTATAAGAGGCGCTTCCTTGATTAAAAGCCTTAATAACCTCTATCCCGTTTACATACTCAACCAGCGTACTGTTCATCGCGTTTTGCGATTTCATGTAAGTAGTACTTTTGTTCACATAGTCTTTCATCATTCCAATGTATCCCAAAAGTCCGAGAGGAATTGTTATCAATGCCGCTAATCCCATGCGCCAGTCAAGAATAAATACCAGTAGTATACAGCACAGGGGAGCCACTATATTAGAGGTTATCTCAGGCATGAAATGAGCCATCGAATCCTCTAACTTTGAAACCGTATCCGCCATCAAATTTTTGAAATTGCCGGTCGGTGTATCCAGCATAACGCCCATGGGCACCCGAAGCATCTTATCTGCAATCATACTACGGATATTTTTCAATATTTTATATGTCGCCTTATGCGACATGAAAGAGGACTGGTATGTAAGCCATAGCTTTAATATCTGTCCACCCAAAGCAACCGCAAACAAGATACATACATTTTGAATGGTCGCTGTTTTGTTAAATAATTCTGCAACTAATAATGACACTGCAATAAAGGGAGCCATCCCAAACAATTCTCCCAGCGTTGCAAGAAAGGTTGAAAGATATAGTTGCTTTTTATTATTTCCGGCATAATCCAGCAGTTGATGAATTGCTCCGGATTTCTTTTTCTTCTCCATGAAAGAATCCTCCTTAAATAAGTTAGCAAAAACTAACCATTTGGTAAAAAATAAATGGCCAAAGCCACTTATTTGAACGGAAGTCCTAATACACCATACCATCCATAATGCTGGAATTTTATGATGTTTTTTACGTAATCCTCCGCTTTTTCATAAGGAACATCGTGCAAAATACACTCGCATAGTGCAGTAATATAGCCATGTGTCAAAATATGTATTTCTATATCGCTTGGCAGGTATTTTGTATATCCCGCTTCATATGCCGCTTTTACAAATTCGGAATTCTGCTTCGCATATTGGTTTGTAATTTCTTCTATAAAATTTTCGACGCGAGAGCCTTTGCTGCATTTCAACAAGAGCTGAAATTCCTCTAAATGATCGTACATATAGTTAATGTATGTCATGGCCTGCATATATGACGCTTCAACAGAATCCCTCTCAATGGCTTCTCTAATTCCAACTTTATCGTAAGGCTCTGCATTATCCATAAAATCTAATGTATAATGGTAGACATCTTCAATCAAAGCCAAAAATAGCGCTTCTTTATCCTTGAAATGACGATATACTGCACCTGTTGTAACCTTTGCAGCGGTAACAATATCTTTAAGTTGCGCTGCCTGAAAGCCTTTTTTAAGGAATTCTGCTTTCGCACATTCCATAATCCGCTCTTTTGTCAAGTCGGAGCAATAACTCAAAATATTTCCTCCTTTCTTAGATAAACATTTTATTTAAGATAATCGGATTATCAAACAAAAGTTAGAATAGCATATTTTTGTTTTACTGTCAAGTGGAGCCTACTCTTATTTTGTTATTTCGCCTGATTTCTATGTACCCAGCCGCGCAGGCGGCTGGGCTTCTTCTTTTTTGAGGCTGTTAATAAGCAGGGGTGCCTTATGTAAAGAAAGATATTATGCAAAGAAGCAGGGCAAAACCACTTGGTTTTCAAGGGGCTGCCCTGCTTCATCTTTACATAAAAATCACTTACCAAGAGCTTTCAGCCATTCCAGGGTATCGGTATTTGTTACCCAAGACGGAGTTGCCGGGGGCATAACCAAAGAATGCTTTTCCAAAGCACGGCGCTGGGTTTCAATACTCGCCTTGGCATAGACCTCCGTAGTGGAAATATCCTCATGCCCAAGCAGATCCTTTATGTAAAAGATGTTAATTCCGGCTTCAAGCAGGTGCATGGCTTTTGTGTGCCTTAAAATATGGGGCGAAACATGGGTGTCCAGTTCAGCCATCTGCACATACTTGTCCAAAATATATGTCGCTCCTGCACGGGTAAGCGGATTTCCTTGCCTGTTGACAAATAGTGTCCTGTCCAACGTTTCCGGCAATGACATCTTGTTTTCTGTCAGGTATTGCTGTAAATGGAGTGCCGTATTGGGCAATATCGGAACCTCTCGCAGTTTCCTCCCCTTGCCATAAAGAATTACTTTTGCTGGAGTGCTTAAATGCACATCACGAACTTTCAGAGACAGTATCTCGGAAACTCTTGCGCCGGTATCATACAACAAACTAAGAAAGCACAAATCACGCCTGCCAATACTGGAGGACTGGTCCGGCTGTCTCAGTAATTTTGCCATTTCCTCTGTTGTCAGATAACACACAGCCGCTTGTTCTTTCTTGGCATACGGAATATTTACAATCTTCTGGCAGAGCAGCATGTTCTCCGGGGCCTCTACGGAAACATATTTGAAAAAGGATCTCAATGCGGCTAACCGCTGGTTTCTGGTAGATATGCCACAGCCCCTGTCGTGTTCAAGCCATGACAGATATTCCCGAATTAACCCCGGAGAAAAATCCCGTATCCGAAGTCTTTCAATATTCATCGCTTTCTCGTCCCTTAGAAAAGTAAGAAGCAAACGGAACGTATCGCAATATGATGTAATGGTGTTTTGGGAAACATTTCTCTGCAATGGCAGATATGAGCTGAGATAGGAAGTCATCAATCGTGTAAAATCAGTAGGTTTCTTCATCGTATACCTCCATTCCTGGGACAACATCCCCTAATACATTCTGTACGGTTTCCGTTACATACGGAAACATATCTGCCGTAAACTGCAAATAGTTTTGCGTCGCATATATATTCTTGTGACCAAGATATTGGCTAAGTAGCGGCATAACCGCCATAATGTCATCGTTGTTATAAATCATCTTGCGAAGTGATTTAACTGCGAACGAATGCCTGAAATCATGAATCCGAGGACCTTTTCCTGTTCCGCCATGGGAGATACCCGCACTCCAGAGAATCCTGCGGAATGTAATATATACCTGGTTCTCTGAGTAAGGTGCATAATTGCGGGATGGAAACAAATACTCACAGGCTAGAAAGAGTACGGACATTTCCTCCCGGTATTCAGATAGCTGTTTGGCTATACCGTCTGACAGCGGAATCTCACGGTCTTTATCAAATTTTGCCCCAATGACAGATACCATCATTGGCTTACTGTTCCAATCAATATCCAGCCATTTTAGGCGCAGAGCTTCACCAAGCCGCAAGCCTGTGCAGATCAGTAGAGAGAACAGCATATAAAAGACTGTTTTTCGCTGCATACTTCCGGGCATATTTTTTGTGCATTCCAGAAAACGGAACAGCTCCTCATTCGTAAAAATGTACGGACGGTACGATACATCCCGGCGAAGCCGCTGGGATGGAAGTGGAATATATGCCTGACCACCGATGCGGACGATATACTTGCAGAACTGCGTGAGAATATTAGCCCGGTTTTCGCAGGTTTTTTCTCTTTCGTAGTATCGACGGTTCGTCCATTCTTCAAATAATTCTTTGGATATTGCCATGCCCTCATATCCAGAACTGCACACATACTCATCGAATTGTCGTAGTGTAGCAGCCTCGACTTTGTATTTACAGCCTACTCCTCTTTTTTCAAGAATAAAGTCACGCAGATTGTCAGCAAATTGACTGTTGAAATTCAGATCAGCGGTCATGAGCCGTTACCTCCGTCAATTCCAAAGCGCATTTGAAAAGACCATCTACATCAATATGGGTATATGCATTTGTCGATCCAATGCTGGCATGACCCAAAATCGTAGATACAGTATTGTACGATTCACCCTGTCGGATAAGCTCACTCGCCAGACTGTGTCGTAAAATGTGCAATCCTTTCGACGAATTGGCTTTTAACTTTATTCCAGAGTTTTCCAGTACGGTTTTCATTATCATATAAAATGACGTTGCCTGTTCAAATGGCGGACGATGCTTTACAAAAACATATTTGCTGTCAGTTTTCGGACGGCCATTCCGAAGATAATCTATAATTGCTTCGCCAACTACAGGAAGCAGCGGCAGAACTAAGAATTTGTTCGTTTTCTTCTGAAAGAAAGAGATCGTACTTTTCTCCCAATCAATATTTTCAAATCTCAGATTTGTAATGTCGCTGTCTCTCATGCCAAGGCAGGCGGCCATCATAATAATCGCATAATTGCGTTTGCCAATAGGATTTCCACGGTCAATAGAATCCAGAAGCATATTTACCTGCTCAGTAGACAGCATATGGGGAATTCGTTCACCCGTACCACAACACAGCTTGGGAACAGCAGCAGAAAAATCCTGTTTTATGTATCCTGTTTCATACAGGAAGTGCAGGAAATATCTAAGTCCCCGCAGATGCACTTCTACTGTTGCCTTTGCGTACTCTGCTAAGCCCATTGCATATTCAGAAATAATCTTCGCAGAAACATCTTCCCAGGCAATTCTCTTATTCACGATAACGATCCGCATGAAGCGATCTGCTGCAGAAATTCTGCTGCGCTGGGTTGCATGAGTTTTGAAGGTTTCCTCACAGTGCCGGATGTAGACATCCCGGATTTCTTTGACTGGTTCAGACCAATTGTCCCGGTTGCGGGTTAGTGCTTCCGGAATTGTGCCAGTTTCTTGAAATGAGGTAAGCATCCGAACTGCCCGAATATAATCACGCTCATTGGGTGTAAGTTTTCTGTACAAGCATTCCGGGTAGCCGATTCGCTCGTGGAGATATTCCAAGCCATATACAGGCTGGAATGGGGTTTCACCCCTACCGCCAAGAAACTGTGATAAGTCTTGCCAGATTCTGTTTACCATTTGAATGGTTCCCGGTCCATAACCCAGAGATTCCAGATTTTCTCTTGTTGCCGTGGACAGCTCGCTCAGATTTATATTTTTTGTGTCGATCATGTTGACCACCTCCATAATAATCATACTGCTTGGAGGTCAATATGAGCGCTTTTTATGTAAAGAAAATGTGAGGGAAACCCTTGTATCCCAAGGGATTTCCCTCACAACTTCTCATAATACTTTCCTATACATAAGGTGTCTTATGTCCTTAAGGGCATAACACTCCGTACCCATAAATCTCATAGTATCCCACGGGGTAGCTGTTCTG
>FR891328.1:46452-71085 GCA_000435335.1 Clostridium sp. CAG:964 | reverse complement strand
GAGAGGAGAAATCCTTTTCTCAAAGGGCTTTTTCTATTTATACGGATATTCGCAAACTACAAGATAAAGCCAAAACTTCATATACTCTAAGCAGAGGTGGTTAAGACCTTATTCATAATTGGGCAGCTTGTTATTTACATAAAATACATATAATAAGCGTAATCTGCTCAATTATTAAAATATTAGCCCCTGCCTCCAAGGGATTACGTCCTTGTGGAGGCAGGGGCTGCTTTTTTACTTTGTATTCGGTGCTTGTTAATATTACTGTCAAAGTGAAAAAAATAGTTATTTTATAACATTTCTTCTTTTTTCTCTTTTTCGCCTGTCGTGATATTTAATCATATTTTCTGCTTTTTTCAGTACACGCAGGTCGTTTTCGTATTTGCACATACGCTGGGCTTCTTCAAATGTAACCCATATATATAGGTCAATCTCCGATTTTTGAATTTTTACATCTGCTGTGCGTGCCTCTGCCAGAAAAAAGACAACTCTCTTTTTTATTCTGCCAAATGGTATATAGTCGCTTATTTGTCGGTAATTGTCATAGAAACGAACGGTCAGTCCGGTTTCCTCTTTTATTTCTCTTGCTGCTGTTTGGTGCTCGTTTTCGTTTTTTTCCATATGACCTTTAGGGAAGCTCCAGTATCTTCCGTTGTGGTTTTTTACCAGCAAAACCTTGATACCGTCAGAAAACCTATGGAATACAATAGCACCGCAGGACTTTTCGTATAAGCAGGTTAGCTTGTTGTAGCGAACATTCCTTACCTCACGCAAAAGCTCTTTTATTTCGGGCTGATAGTATATTTGACCGCTTGGTGCAGCAATAAATTTTATGTTGTTATTTAGCTGTGTGGTAGCAATTACCGTGCAGTGCACTGTTTCGGACAGTGGCGTTCTGGAAAACACAACAATACTGTTACGCTTGTACTTTTTGTTTTCACACTTGACTATATAGCCGGTGTATACACCTTTTTTAGATATTTTGCCCAGTATAGCAACATCAATAAATTCTCCCAACACAGTAATCACCGCCCTTTCTGCTGCTTTATGACATAGCCCTTGTCAATTTAGAACATTGCGTCCGTTTTGGCTGTTTTTGCGGCTGTGTTTGCCGACATTATTCCGTTTAAATAAACAACCTCTGTAATTTTATTTTCTTCAAGATAATTTTTGATATTTCTCTCAAAGCAGTCAACATCAATAATATGTACCTCGTTATAATTATTAGCTAAAAACGGTGCTATACCATAGCCGAATTTATCTGACACAAGGGCTATTTTGCCTTGCTTTATATCCTTGTTTTTTAATACCGTATAGGCACAGTCATAGGTGTTGTAAATATCGTTAGGTGAGCTGCCGTCCTCTGTTTCTGTATTGTAATAGTCAATTTCAGCCGGACTGTCATCGCCCTTTTTAAGTGCTGTTGCCGTAACGCCCTTTGGTAAGCTGTAGTAGGTTACCTTGTCCGGATTTGATATAAGCATAGGGTTTCCGGCTGTTGTTTCCTTAGAAACTGTAGCCTTAACATGAGAGCCAAGGAAGGTGTTGCCGGGGGTAACCGACTTTAGGCTTTTTAGCTCTGCCGGCTCCTTGCCCAAAGCCTTGGCGAGGTCTGTATATGCATAGTATGCTCCCAGCTGCGTCCAGTATTTGTCTGTACCGTAGTAAATATTTTCGTTTCGCTTTTGTCCCAAAGTGTTGTAAACATCTACGGGTGTTACATCCATTGACAGACTTTTTATAATTGTGGAAATATTTTCTCTTTGATTATTAGAAAATGTTTTGCTTAGTCGCTCCGGCAGGGCTATTTCGGTGCTTGTAGGTACCACAGCATTATAAACCTTAACCTTGCCCAGTGCGGTTTTGTAATTGCTTATGCTTTTTGCATATGCCTTAGCGTCTGCAACATTTCCCTTAAAGGTTTCAAAGCCCTTATTTTGCCATATATATACGGCACCGTCTATATAGCCGTTGCTGTTGTCGTCGCATGACAGCTTTGGCATATCCTGCTTTGTTACAGAGTGAGAGTCAGCCACTTCTGTAGCCGCCGTAGGCACTGTAGTATAGTTGCTTATTGCGTTTTGTCCTCTCCTTACAAGATAGCTAACAACGCACGCAGAACCGGCTATTAAAACCAATGCAACAAATACAGCAGCTGCCTTGCCTGCCTTGCCCTTCTTTTTTGCGTTATTTTTTTTAGACATAAAGCTATTTTTCCTTTCAAAATTATTAAGTAATCCGCCCGAAAATACACCATTATCAATTATAGTATAAAACAATAACAATATCAAGGTGTATTTTTAAAACAATTTATATATTTTTGTATAAAGTATAAGGATTTTGCGGGAGCATATATAAAAGCAAGGGTACCGCCTTCAAAAACGCCAAATTAGGCGAGCGTTTTGAAAAGGAGATACCCTTAATATATCGGTTTAAATACCCTTATAGCTTTTGTCTATGGTAGGTATAGGTGATCTGTCTATTTCGTCAAGGTGTCCTAAATAATGTCTTGTGTCGTCGGCTATAACCTTATTCAACAGCCATATGGCTATAATGTTTGGTATTGCCATTAGTGCGTTCAGTATGTCCGCCAATGTCCAAACGGCGTCAAGACTGATTAGCGGTGATGCAAGTACAAACAGAACAAACAGCAGCCTGTAAAACTTTAGTGCTTTTGTTCCTACTAAATATACTACACAGCGTTCGCCGTAGTATGCCCAGCCGAGAATTGTTGAAAAAGCAAACAATACAATGCCTACAACAATAATTGCTACACCCACATACGGAATTTGGCTGAAGGCCTTAAAGGTAAGATCGCCGCCGTTGCCGGAAATGCTTATTTCAGGGTTTGCCTGTATACTGCTTACAAGTACAAGACCTGTCATAAGGCATACAACAACAGTGTCCCAAAAGGTGCCTGTAGAGGAGATAAGAGCCTGCCTTACAGGGTTTCTTGTTTGTGCGGCAGCCGCAACTATAGGGGCAGAGCCCATACCGGATTCGTTAGAAAACAAGCCTCTTGCTATACCGTAGCGGCACGCCAGCATCATACCGCCGCCTACAGCACCGCCTACAGCGGATTGTACTGAAAAAGCAGACTGAACAATGTCTACTATAGCAGGCACAATATATTGGTGGTTGTAAATAAGTATGTAAATACAGCCCAGCACATACAAAACAGCCATAAAAGGAACCAGCTTTTCGCAAACCTTTGATATGGACTTAACTCCGCCATACAGTACAACGCCTACCAGTATGGCAATAACAACGCCGCATATAACGCCTACAATGTCAAAGCTTTGACCGAATATGTTAATCCGATAGCCGCCGTCGGGTGTAAATGCCTGATTAAATATGCTCGCAATAGCGTTTACCTGTACGCCGTTGCCTATTCCAAAGGAAGCGAAGGCCGTAAAAAGTGCAAATATTACGGCAAGCCACTTTAGGTTCAAGCCCCTTTCAAGGGCATACATAGCACCGCCTACCATAGAGCCGTCCTTGGCCTTTACACGGTATTTTACGCCTATAAGCGACTCTGCGTATTTTGTGGCAATACCCAGTATGCCTGTCAGCCAGCACCATAAAACAGCACCTGTGCCGCCCAGTGCTATAGCCGTACCTATGCCTACAATGTTGCCTGTACCTATAGTAGAGGCAAGGGCGGTTGTTAAAGCCTGAAACTGGCTTATATCGCCGTGGGTAGCGGGATCCTTTTTTACGGAAAGCTTAATTCCCGTAAGAATTTTTTTCTGAATAAAGCCTGTTCGTATTGTCGTAAACAGGTGCGTGCCAAGCAGTAAAATAATCATAGGCCAGCCCCACAAAAAGTCACTTACGGCTTTTAAAATTGCGTTAAGGTCCATATGCTCACTTCCTCCAAAAAAGCTAAAAATATGCTGTAATTTTATCATACCTATGTAAAATTTTCAATTAATATACCCTGTTTTATGTTGCGGTTTTAATTTTTATGCCTAAGTTGGATAAATTTAGGTTTTATTTAAGAGTTTGTACAGAAATTAATAAATAAAAAATATATTATGCTTTATTTATTTAAGAAAGTTTGTTATAATTAAAAAGACATTATGAAAAGAGGTTGACAGCGATGAAAACAGTTGAATTGGTTGTACCCTGCTACAATGAAGAAGAGGGTTTGGCGGTTTTTATAAGGGAAACCACTAAGGTTACTGAGACTATAGAGGGCTATAGCTTTTCGTTTATACTTGTTAATGACGGCAGTAAGGACGGAACCTATACCGTTATGAAAAATTTGGCAAAGCAATACAGTAATGTAAAATATATATCCTTCTCAAGAAATTTCGGAAAGGAATCTGCAATGTATGCCGGCTTGAAATATTCCACAGCCGACTATGTTGTTGTAATGGACGCAGACTTACAGCACCCGCCTAAAATGCTTATAGATATGTGCAAGGCTATGGAGGAAGGCTACGACTGCTGTGCCGCCCGCAGAACTACAAGAGAGGGCGAGTCTAAAATACGCAGCCTGTTTTCACAAAGCTTCTATAAAATAAGCAACAAAATTTCCGATGTTCAAATGCCGTACGGTGCAGTTGACTACAGAATGATGACCAGACAAATGGTTGACTCGGTAGTATCCTTGAGCGAGGTTCAAAGATTTTCAAAGGGTCTTTTCTGCTGGGTAGGCTACGATACAAAGTGGATTCCTTACGAAAATGTTGAGCGTGCCATAGGTACAACCAAATGGAGCTTCTGGGGATTGTTTAAGTATGCCATAGACGGTTTTGCGTCCTTTACGGTGGCACCGCTAAGGTGGCTTGCGGCGGCAGGCTCTGTTATTTCTCTGATTGCATTTATATATATAATTGTTACGCTTATTCAAACCTTAATTTTTGGTGTGGCAGTACCGGGTTATGTTACCACTCTTTGTGCAGTTTTGTTCTTAGGCGGAATTATCGAGCTTTCTATCGGTATTTTAGGCGAATACATAAGCCGTATCTATCTGGAAAGCAAGCACCGTCCTATATTTATTGTAAAGGATACAAACTACAGTGCGGCACAGTCTGCACCTGCTGAAAAAAGCAATGTAAAAGAAGTAAAAAACAACGCAGATGAAAACAAAAATTCACAGCACAAGCAAGCAGAAAAGACAGCCACTGCCGAAAAATCGGACATGCCGTCTGAAAGCAGCGTTGAAAAAAATACAGAGGAAAAAGCAGCCCCTGACAATATAGCAGAAAATACAGACTCCACCGTCACACAGACAGAGCAGGAGCCTGAAAAGGTGGAATATGACTTAAGCTATTTTGAATAATAGAGAGGAAATTATGGGTAATTTTTTAAAAAAGTTTTTTGACATTAAGTTTTGGAAATTTATACTTGTTGGTATTATAAATACTATAGTTGGTACAGGCTTGCAGTTTGTACTGTTTAACTGTACGCCTCTTAGCTTAATGGGTGCAACAGGCACTTGGCTGGCCTCCGGTATTTCTTATTTTCTTGCCAGCATTATGAGCTATTTCCTTAATAAGTACTTTACCTTTAAAAATAAAGAAAAGGGCTGGAAGCCTGTTGTCCGCTTTGCCCTGAATATAGCTGTGTGCTATTTAATTGCCTACGGAATCGCCATTCCGCTTACAAATTACATTTGCACGGCAAACAGCATTACAATGTTTGGCTGGAGTGTAGAAGCCTTTGCTTCAAATGCTTCTATGATAATAGGCAGCTGCCTGTTTGTTGCCTGTAACTATATTGGTCAAAGATTTTTTGCTTTTAAAGAAAAGTCGGAGCCGGCTGACAGCACTAAAGCCGATTCCCAAAATATACAAGTAAAAAACGATAAATAGCAGTAATAGAATAGCGGTAATAAAATTGTTAAGCAGAGAGCTTTCTTTTTAGGCTCTCTGCTTTTTGCTGAAAAAATATTGTAATAACTCTGCCGCTAGGCTAATTTTGTACAGCGTTTGTGCCTTGGGCAGATGCCGGTAACATCGTCAGAGCCGCACCTGTAGCATATTTCGTTGGTAAGAGGTCTGTCGTTAAAATATGCCTGTAAATTGTCAATGGTGGCTTGTGCAATGTTACGCAGTGCCTCGTTTGTTAAAAAAGCCTGATGAGAGGTAACAATAACATTGGGCATAGAAACCAAAAGGGACAAAACATCGTCGTTAATTATATCCTCGGAATAGTCCTCATAGAAAAAGGCAGTTTCCTCCTCGTAAACATCCAGTGCGGCACCGCCTATTTTTTTATCCTTTAGTCCTTGCAAAAGTGCCTGACTTTCTATAATAGCACCTCTTGAGGTGTTTAAAATAATAACTCCGTCCTTCATTTGCTTAATGGAATCTTTGTTTATAAGGTGGTAGCTCTCTTTTGTAAGGGGGCAGTGCAGTGATATTATATGACTTTCCTTAAAAATTGTTTCAAGGTCGGCGTAGGCTATGCCGCTGTTTTGCACAGGGTAGGGGTCGTATGCCAGTATATTCATTTTAAAGCCCCGGCAAATATCAATAAATTCCCTTCCGATTTTGCCTGTGCCTATTACGCCTATTGTTTTTCCCTTTAGGTCAAAGCCTGTAAGGTGTACAAGAGAGAAGTTATAATCTCTGGTTCGGTTATATGCTTTGTGAGTTTTTCTGTTAAGTGTAAGCAGCAGTGCCATTGTATATTCGGCAACGGCATTCGGGGAATAACCCGGCACACGCATTACTGTTATTTTTTCATAGGCGGCCTTAAAGTCTATGTTGTTGTAGCCGGCACAACGCATGGCTATTACCTCTACATTCATATCGCAAAGCTTTTTTATGGTGTTGCAGTCTATGGCGTCGTTTACAAAGGCCACTACACCGTCGCAGCCTAGGGCAAGCTTTGCTGTTTCGCTGTTCAGCTTGTTTTCAAAATATTTAAACCGTATGCCGGGGTGGGGCAGCTTATTAAACCATTCCTTGTCATATGGCTTGGTATCAAAAAAAGCAACAATATGCTCCATATTAACACATCCTTTTTAATATGGTTAGCTGTCAGACAGCTTTTTATACCTTGCTAAATTTTGTACATTTATTTCTATTGGTGATAATAAATCACATATGATAAAGAAATATGCCGGCATAGCAGGGGTAATATTTAATATCCGCCCGCCAAAAGAAGGTTTTTCCGGAAAATTTGCAGAAATATAGTTCGGCCGAAAAGCAGGCAGTAATATGTCTGCTCTTCGGCCGTTTTAGGTGGCTCTATAAATAAAATAAAAGCTGTTTATTTATTCTGCTTAGTGAAGAATTACTGCTCCTTGTAGTTGCCCAAGAATGAAAACTCCGGCATTTCCTCCGACAGGGCACACAGTGTGTTTAAAAGCACACAATATATTTAGTTATAATTCTACATATTTTTCTGATAAAGTAATTGTTTATATATTTTTTTAAGCCCCTTGACCCATATTTTTAAAATAGATATAATGTTAAATTAAGTAGTGTATTTATAAATTTTATAAAAATCACAGGGAATTTGTTTGTAGTATGTTAAATTAATTGAGATTTAGAGGTATATGAGTATGAAAAAAGCATTATTGGTAGTAGATATGCAAAATGTTTGCGTAGGAGAGAAACATTCAGATTATTTTAAATACAATAATCATTCGTTAATAGAAAAGGTAAATAATGCTATTGAATCTAACCAAGACAGCATAGTAATCTACATAAAAAATGTAATGAAGAGAAATTTATTAAATAAATTCGCACCTTTTCAAGCATACGAGGGAACAGAAGAAGTGGAGTTAGTTAAAAACTTAAATATTGTATCTGACAATGTTTTTACAAAATGTCGAGGCAACGCATTTTCAAATGCTGAGCTTGTTTCATTTCTGAAAGAGCAAGAGGTAGAGTGTGTAGAGGTTGTAGGAGTAGACGGCGGGGGCTGTGTTGCATTGACTGCATTAGGTGCTGTAAAAGAGGGCTATAAGGTTATTGTAAATGAAACAGCAATTGGTACAATGTTCCATAAAAATAAAATTAAATACTTTAGAAAATTAGAGGAAGCCGCCGCTGTTTTTATTAAGTAGCAGAGTTGTAAAAGTTTTATATTCAAAAAACGCAGCTTAATTTAATATAAAATTCTATAGTTATATCGAAAGTTGGATTGTGAAGATTTGGCAGTATATGTGCCACCTACTCTATTAAGTAATTTAATAAAAATGAAGAATAGGGGCATAAAAGTTAAAAAGGGGATGAAATTATGAATATTACAGTATATCTTGGAGCTTTTCAGGGGAATGACCCGTTGTTGGGTGACGCTGTAAGAGAGCTTGGCACTTGGATAGGGGAAAGCGGAAATTCCCTTGTTTACGGCGGTTCAAAATCGGGGCTTATGGGAGAGATAGCAAAAAGTGTTCTTAGTGTCGGCGGCAAGGTTACCGGTGTTGAGCCTGAATTTTTTATTGAGAAAAACCTACAGTATGAAGCCCTTACAAACATTATTATAACTAAGGATATTCCCCAGCGTAAGAAAAAGATGATTGAATTTGGGGACGCCTTTATTGCTTTCCCCGGTGGTACAGGTACCCTGGAGGAAATAACAGAGGTAATGTCGATGGTATCCTTGAAGCGCATAAATGCACCATGTATTTTGTATAATCTTAACGGATATTACAACGGACTGAAAACTTTGCTTAATCATATGATAGAAATGGGCCTGTCTACAGAAAACAGACAGCAGGGAATATATTTTGCTGAAAACCTTAGCCAAATAAAAGAACTGCTTGCCCAAATTGGTTAATATACATAGGAATTAGTTACAGATAAACAGGAGGTAATTATAATGTGGTTTCAGGTAGCCGGTATTGCCATTATGCTTGTTTTTTACGGGTGCTACTTTATTAAAATGATAAGTCAGCATAAAAAGGGTATAAAAACCGATCAAATAGGTAAGGAAAAGGTTGGTTTTGTAAAGCTTGTAGAGATAACAATGAAAGTTTTTACATACTTGGTTCCTGCTGTGGAGATAGTCAGCATTATTTTAAATACCTCGTTTTTCGCTGTGCCTGTAAGGATTGTTGGTGTGTTGGTAGCCGTTGTTGGTGTGGCTGTGTTTATAATATCGGTACTAACAATGAGAGACAGCTGGAGAGCCGGAGTATCCAAAACAGATAAAACCGAGCTTGTAACAAAGGGAATATACAAAATCAGCCGAAACCCTGCGTTTTTAGGCTTCGACCTTATGTATTTAGGAATTTTACTAATGTTTTTTAATTTGGTATTGTTTGAAGTTTCCCTGTTTGCAATGCTTATGTTTCACCTACAGATTGTTAATGTTGAAGAGGAATTTTTGCTTGAGGCTTTTGGTGATGAATATCTGCGTTATAAGAAAAAGGTATGCAGATACATAGGAAGAAAAAGATAAACACAATGTTAAAATGTGGAAAAAGCCCCTAAGGGAGAGTTAATCCCTTGGGGGCTTTGTGTGTATATGAAAGTTGTTTATGGATTGTTATTTACGAAGAATTACTGCTCCTTGTAGTTGCCCAAGAATGAAAACTCCGGCATTTCCTCCGACAGGGCACACAGCAGGTTTACAACCTTTGGGCTGTTATGCACGCTACCCTGAAAATCAAGGTAAAACAGATACTCAAAGGCTCTGCCGTCCCGTGGGCGTGACTCAAGCTTTGTAAGGTTCATTCCGTTGGAGCTAAAGCGTCCAAGCACATTGTACAGTGAGCCTGTAATGTGCGGCAGTGAAAAGCAAAGGCTTATTTTGTCGGCGTCTTCAGGAATAATAAGCTCCTTTGATATTACTATAAAGCGTGTGCTGTTGTCCTTGTTGTTTTGGCAGCCTTCGACAAGCACCTTTAGCCCGTATTCCCGAGCAGCCTTTTTAGTGCATATTGCTGCACAGTTTAAACGCTTTTCTTTGGCTATGTCCTGTGCGGCAATGGCTGTGTTTGGCGACGGTACAGTGGTAAAATTGTGTGCCGTTGTAAAGTCGGTACACTGGGCCAATGCCTGTGGGTGTGACCATACCTGCTCTATATCTGACAGCTGGCTCTGTTTTATTGCACACAGGCAGTGCTGAATAGGCAGGTTAAGCGCCTTTACTATGTAAAAACGGTATTTTAAAATAAGGTCATAAACATCGGCTACAGAGCCGGCAGAGGAGTTTTCTACAGGCAGTACGCCATATTTTGCTTCACCGTTGTTTACTGCCTCAAACACCTGCGAAAAGCTTTTGTAAAAAACAGGTGTGCCGTCAGGAAACAGCTGTGTAGCCGCTTCGTGCGAGTTTGCACCCTTTACACCCTGTAGGGCAATTTTTACACCCCGGGTTTTGTCTAAGTCACCCTTTGAGTTTTCAATAAGACTGCGTATTTTTTTGCCTGAGCCTATAATGTCGTGCTGTAGTCCTCGGCTAAGCTCCATAATGTTGGAAAAAAGCAGCTGTGCGGCATAGCCGTACTCTCCGCCCTCCTTTTCCACTTTATCCAGAATTTCCTGCTCACGCTTTACATTTAAAACAGGAGTGTTGTTTTCTTTTTTGTAGAGAGCTACCTGCTTACTGCATTCCATACGCTTTGTAAACAGCTTTATAAGCTCCTTGTCAATGCTGTCAATTTCTGTTCTGATTTCCTTTAAGTCCATTTTCCGGCCCCCTTACAGTAAATTAATAAGTGCAATAGCCAGTGCGGATTCCGCCACAACTGTTGCCCGTGGTACTATGCAGGGGTCGTGTCTGCCGTGAATAACAAGCTCTGTGTTTTCGTGCTTTGTCAGGTCTACGGTTTGCTGTGGCTTTGAGATAGACGGTGTAGGCTTTACGGCTATTCTAAACAAAATAGGCATACCGTTTGTAATGCCGCCTGTAATACCGCCGTTGTTGTTGCTTAGAGTTACTACCCTGCCGTTTTCGTCATATACGTACTGGTCGTTTGCTTGGCTTCCTAACATTTCTGTTATGGCAAAGCCTGCACCGAACTCTATGCCCTTTACCGCCGGTATGCCAAACATAATGGAGGATATAAGGTTTTCTACCCCGCCAAACATAGGGCTTCCTATGCCTGCCGGCACTCCTGTGGCAGCACACTCTATTACGCCGCCTGTGCTGTCCTGTGACATTCTGGCATTTTCTATATATTCTCTCATTTTTGGCTCTGAGCTAGGGTCAATTACAGGGAAGCTCTGCTTGTTAAGGCTGTCAATAAGACCTTCGTCAATCTTTAAAGGATTAAACCTGCTGTCGCACACCTTGCCTACAGACTGAATATGAGAAGCAATTTTTATGCCCTTTTTCTCTAAAATTTGTCGGCATACAGAGCCTGCAAATACAATAGGGGCAGTAAGTCTGCCGGAAAAATGACCGCCGCCACGAATATCGTTAAACCCGTTGTAGCGTATAAAGCCCGGATAGTCGCCGTGCCCCGGCCTTGGAGCTGTTAATAAATTGCCATAGTCCCCTGAACGGGTGTTGGTGTTTTCTATAACGGCACACATAGGCGTGCCTGTGGTGGTGTCGTTAAGCATACCGCTTAGTATTTGCGGCAAATCCTTTTCAAGCCTTGGTGTAGCGGTTTTGTCCTTACCGGGAGCACGCCTGCCCATATGCATAAGCACCTGCTCCATATCTATTTTTTCACCGGCAGGCAAATTGTCTACAACCACGCCTATACCCTTACCGTGGCTTTCACCGAATATTGATATTTTTACTTTGTTGCCCCAACAAGATGACATTGGCACAGCCTCCTACTTTATATATTACTGTTTATATTTCCTCGACCTTGCCCTTCACTTTTTTATAATCCTCAAAAAAGCTTGGGTAAGACTTATTTATACTTTCTTTGTCGCTTATTTCTATTGGTGCTGTGGATTTTTCAGCACATATTGCCATAGACATAACAATTCTGTGGTCGTTATAGCCCTCTACACTTCCGCCTGCGGCACTTTTAACGCCCTCAATAATCAATCCGTCAGGCTTTTCCGTTACCCTTGCACCTACCTTATTCAGACAGGTAGATATTGCGTTTAGACGGTCGCTTTCTTTTATTCTAAGCCTTTCCGCCCCGTAAATATTTGTACTGCCCTTTGCAAATGCGGCAGTAACTGCCAAAATAGGCACCAGGTCGGGAATTTGTGCGGCGTCTATGCTAATGCCCTTTAACTCTCCGCCTGTAACGGTAATACCGTTTGGAGTTACTGTGATATCAGCACCAAACTCCTTAAAAATTTCCAGGCACTGCATATCCCCTTGTATTGAGTCGGTACGCAGGCCCTTTAATGTAAGGCGTCCGCCCAATGCACCGGCCGCCATAAAGAAGGCCGCCTGTGACCAGTCGCCCTCACAGGTGTAGCGGCATGGCTTGTAGCTTTGACCGCCCTTAATAAAGTAGCCGTTTTCTGTTGCTTCTACCTTTACGCCAAACACGCCCATAGTGCGTATTGTCATATTAATATATCCAACGGACTGCAGCGGTGATGTTACGGCTATAGTACAATCCTTGCCTGTAAGGGGCAGGGCAAGCAAAAGCCCTGTAATAAACTGCGAGCTTACATTGCCCGGCACCTCAAAGCAACCCGACTGCAGTCTGCCGCTTATATCAAGCGGCAAGCCGCCTTCTGTAGTACATTTTACACCGAATTTCGGCAGGCAGTCAAGATAAATGCCTATGGGACGCTGAGGCAGTCTGCCCTTGCCTGTAAAGGTAGCCGCCACGCCGCCGGCAGCTGCTACCGGAATGAAAAAACGCAGGGTAGAGCCGGATTCCCTACAGTTAAGCTCTGCGGCTTTGCTGCCAAATAAATTTGTACCGTCTACATATACGGTGCTGCCATCAACGGTAATATCTGCTCCCAATGCCTTGGCACAGTCGATGGTTGCTAAAATATCCTGGGACATATCCACAGGGGATATTACACTTTTGCCCCTTGCAAGTGACGCACAAAGTATAGCACGGTGAACATCACTTTTAGAGGGCGGAAGTGTTACCTCTCCGTTAAAAACAGAGGGAAATACTCTAACCTTACTCATATTTTTTCATCTCCTTGTTGTGTATCTTTATATTATTTGCCTGTTACAAAGCCAAGCATATCGGTCTTTTTAACAGGGTAGACCTTGCTTTCGCCTATTTTATCCAGCACAACTAAGCCAATGCTGTCGCCACTGCTCTTTTTGTCGGAGAAAGAGCTTTTCACAATTCTCTCTATAGGTGTTGTGTCACAGGTTGGCAGGTTGTACTTCTTGCAAAGCTGTGCAATTCTGTCGGCTGTACCTGCAGGGGTAATGCCGGCCTTTTCACTTGCCCTTGTTACCATAACCATACCAATGGCTACAGCCTCACCGTGTGATACACCCTTAAAGCTATGCTCCTTTTCGATAGCGTGACCTAATGTATGACCAAAGTTAAGCAATGCCCGTTCACCGTGGTCACGCTCGTCCCTTTGCACTACATCACGCTTTATTTCTACACATTGGTAAATAATGTCGTCTATAATGTCGGGTGCGTTTTCCTTTTCAAGTGTTTCAAAAAGCTTTTCGCTCTTTATACAGCCATACTTAACAACCTCGCCCATACCGTCTGCAAAAAAATGCGGTGTAAGGGTGTTTAAGGTGTCCGGGTCTATAAGCACTGTGCTTGGCTGCCAAAAAGCACCTACCAAATTTTTACCCTGTGGAATATCTACGCCTGTTTTGCCGCCTACAGATGAATCCACCTGTGCCAGCAGTGAGGTAGGTATTTGAACAAAGTCTATACCACGCAAATATGTAGCGGCGGCAAACCCGCTCATATCGCCTACAACTCCGCCGCCTAGGGCTACAATAATATCACTTCTTGTAAAGCCGTTTTCTATAAGTGCAGTGTACATTTGTGCAATGGTTTCAAGTCTTTTGCTTTCTTCACCGGCAGTAAAGACAAACTGCGAGGTTTCAAATTCGGCCTGCTTTAAAGAGGCCTCTGCTCTGCCGCCGTAAATAGGAAAAACATTGCTGTCGGAAATAATCATCGCCTTTTTTGCCCTTGATACCTCCCGTACATATGTACCACATTGGTCAATAATACCACGCTCTATTATAATATCGTAGGGTTTTCCCGTTGCAATATGCAGTGTTTTCATTCCTTTAGCTCCTCCTTAACCTGTCTGCTCATTTGCAGCTGCTTACACAGCCCTTGGTCGTCGTTATTTGCAATGCTGTTGCGTATTTGTGTTAAATTGTCAATAAGTGTGTCAAGCTCCGCTGTAAGAGGCTCTTTGTTTTCCAAAAATAGTTCCGTCCACAGCTTTGCGTTTATCTTAGCCACTCTCGATACATCACGGTAGCTGCCTGCCGAAAAGCCCTTGTGATTTTTGCATACAGGGCTTAATACATAGGCACAAGCCATAACATGAGGCACCTGCGAGGTAAAGGCTATCATTCTGTCGTGTACCTGTGGAGTTACCACAGGGGTTTGCGTAAAGCCTATGGCACGCACAAAATCGCTTACAAAGGTTACTGCGGTGTTGTCGGCCTTGCAGGGTACTATTATGCAAGAGGCATTCACAAACAGGTCTGCGTCGGCTGACTCAAAGCCGTTTGTTTCCTTGCCGGCCATAGGGTGGGTACCTACAAAGGTAAAGCCGTATTTTTCGGACAGCCTAACCATTTCGGGGCATATTTTACCCTTTATTCCGCAGGTGTCGGTAACAATGCAGTTTTTGTTAATGTAATCGCCGTTTTTTTCTATAAATTCTACAGCTGCCATAGGGAAGGTACCCAGTATAAGCATATCGGCCGTTTTTAAATCCTCTTTAGTGCCTATTTTGTCAATAGCACCGCACTCCAGTGCCATTTTTAACGGCTTTTCACTGCGGTTAATTCCTATAACCGTGTGGTCTGTGTATTTTTTTATGGCTTTAGCATACGAACCGCCGATTATGCCTAGGCCGGATATAACTATATTCATAAACAAACTTCCTAACCAACTAAGCAGCAGGCAACAGCCTGTACTACCTTAATAAACACCGCTTATATGCGTTTTAATTTTATTCGTTAATGCTGTTTAAAGCGTTTTTCAGTGCAAACAGCTTTTTAGCTGTAGCGTCAAACTGCTGTGGTGTAAGTGACTGTGCACCGTCTGACAAGGCGTGTGCAGGGTCGTTGTGCACCTCAATAATCAAGCCGTCGGCTCCTGCCGCAACAGCCGCCATAGACAGCGACTCTACCATCCAAGCCTTGCCGGCAGCGTGGCTTGGGTCAATAATAACAGGCAAATGCGAAAGCTTTTTAAGTGCCGGTATAGCAGAAATGTCAAGAGTGTTGCGGGTGTAGGTTTCGTAGGTACGAATACCCCTTTCGCAGAACATTACCCTTTCGTTGCCGCCTGCCATAATGTACTCGGCACTCATCAAAAGCTCCTCGATAGTGCAGGCAAGACCACGCTTTAAAAGTATAGGCTTGTCAATTTTGCCCAGCTCCTTTAAAAGCTCAAAGTTCTGCATATTTCTTGCGCCTACCTGAATAATATCTACATTTTCAAACAAAGGCAAATGCTCTGCCGCCATAATTTCAGTAACTATAGGCAGGCCTGTTCTTTTCTTTGCCTCTTCCATATATTTTAGGCCCTCGCCCTTTAAACCCTGGAAAGAGTACGGCGAGGTACGAGGCTTAAACGCACCGCCACGCAAAATAACAGCACCGCTGTTTTTTACAGACTCTGCTATACCGCAAATCTGCTCCTCACCCTCTATAGAGCAAGGGCCTGCCATAATAGCCAAGCTGCCGTCGCCTATTTTTGTGCCGTTGTCAAGGGTGATAACAGTGTTGTCCGGGTGGAACTTGCGGTTTGCCTTTTTATAAGGCTCCTGCACACGCTGAACATTAGCTACAAGCGACTGTGCATTAATAGCGTCAATATCTATAGAAGTGGTGTCGCCTATCAAGCCCAGTACAGAGCTTTGCACGCCCTCCCAAAGATTTACCTTTATATTGTAGTTTTTTTCCAGCTGTTTGCCAAATTCCTCGGCCTGCTGTGGTGTTGTTCCCTTTTGTAATACAATAATCATATTTTAAAACCTCCGAAAATAAAAATAACGGAGCTTGCAGTAAGCTCCGTTTAAAACCAAAAATATAAAATCAATTAGGCTTCATAAGGTAACTTACTGTTAAGATTTTACACAAGCAAAATAAGCTCCAACAGAATAACTGCTGAAGTAACCAAAAAATGTAAAATTCTTTGATTTAAGCTGTGCCATAATAAACCTCTTAACATCGTTGGCAAAATGCCTGTGATGTCCCTATGAAATCTTACAGCCTTATTATATTGCACAATGTGTATATTGTCAATAGGCAAGTGTGGTTTAATTATATTGCAAATATGAGATGGTGTATCATTTTTACAGCTATAGCAGGTGAAAAATATTTTATTAGCATTGTTGACTTTGCCTGCTTAAGGTGTTAAAATACAAGCGAAGTTAAAAGTTTACAATTTTTTAGAATTACAGTTGTGTTTTTTAGGGCTAATTACGGTAAACAGAACAAATTGCTGTTGGGTTATACAATTTAAGACTTATTTGCAAACCGATTTTTGGCGGATTGTTTTTTAAAATACCTTTACTCCTATAAACGCAGTTGTTGTAATTATAGGAAGTGGAGGTATTTTTTTATGAGAATAAGCAACAATTTATTTTTAGCTAGGGCAAACCTGAAAGGGTCAAAAAGAAAAAACACTGTAATGGTTATGATGATACTGTCAGTAGTGGCAGTTACGCTGCTGGTAGGTTTTTTAAGCATTGTAAATACTACCTGTGATGAGTACAAAAATAAGAAAATATGCAGGCAAGGATACATAATGCCGGAATCCTGCTATTCTAATGATGAAAAAGAGGTAACAAAACAAGGAATAACAGATAAAACAATAGGTGATGTTCTTTCGCTTGAGCATGTTGTTTCTTGTGAAAGGGCGGCGCTTCCTACTGTGCCTGAATTGGTAACAATAACAAAAATTACAGATGAAAATGATAAGGATATAAGCAACACAACAAAGCATGTTGTTTCTTGTGAAAGGGCGGCGCTTCCTACTGTGCCGGAAATGATAACCATAACTAAAATTACAGATGAAAATAATAAGGATGTAAGCAACACAACAAGCGAAACCAATTTAGATAAGCTTACTGCAGGCTTAGGAGAACAATTTTATGACAGTGATTACATAAACAAGGTAATAAAAGGAACCGGGCTGGACAAAGCACCTGAAATGAGCTGTATATTACCCCATACCTTTACTTATGAGGATATAGACGAAGATTTAGGAAATACCGTAGCCCGTGAAAAAATAAGCACAGAAAGTCTTATCGGCAAAACAATTACCGTAGATTTGGAATATCTTATACATCAATTTACAAAGGGTGAAAAACGAGGATACGAAAAGGGCTATCTGGGCGAATGGACCAGCTTGCCGAAAATAACCTATAAGCTAAAGGTGGTGGGTATTTATTACTACTCCAAGGCAACTTCACTGGATGGCGGTGATAGTATATTAGTATCGAAAGCAACAGCCGAAAAAATAGATAAAATGGCACTTGACAATGCCGTAAAAAACGGTATGAAGGATGACCTTGATGACTATATAAACGATGAATACGCAAGAGATTATGTTGTTACAGCCGACAGCATAGACAACATTGCAGAGGTAATGAGCCAGCTTAAAAGTATGGGCTTTAATGCCGGTGTGCAGGTAGGCTATATTGACGAATCTATGCTTGCGTTTACGGGTATTTTTGGCGGTGTAGGTACATTTTTAACGGCGGCTATACTACATACGCAAGAGATTATGTTGTTACAGCCGACAGCATAGACAATATTGCAGAGGTAATGAGCGAATTGCAGGGTATGGGCTTTAATGCCGGTGTGCAGGCAGGCTATATTGACGAATCAATGCTTGCGTTTACAGGAATTTTTGGCGGTGTAGGTACGTTTTTAACGGCGGCTATACTTTTGCTTACGGTATGCTTACCTTTACAGCTGTATTTGGCGGTGTAGGTACATTTTTAACGGTGGCTATACTTTTACTTACAATTATAAATATATTTTTAAGCGTGCATAACAACATAGCCGAGCGAAAGGCGGAAATAGGACTTATGAAAGCCGTAGGCTACAAAACAAGTCAAATTTTCTACAGTATGTACCTTGAAAATATTATACTGGCTGTTAAGGCACTGCTGATAGGCGGTGCGTTGTCGGCGGCAGCGGTTCTGATAATAAACCTTGTTAATTCGTCGGGCGACACAGCACAGCAAATGTATGTAATGCCGTGGCTAAGCTTTTTAATACTGCTTGCCATAGCCTTTGGGGTTATACTGGTTATACCGCTTGTTTGCCTGCTTATAATGGTGTACAACATAGCAAAAATACAACCTCAGGAGGCTATGAACGCTTAAAGCGTTTAATCTATATAATAAATTTTGAAAATTAGCAAAAGCATAAAAATAAGGAGGATATTTTATGAACTCAATAGTGGCAAAAGACCTTGTAAAGATTTACAACCAAAAGGTAACAGCGTTAAAAGAGGTAAGTATTACTATTAACCAAGGGGAATTTATTGTAGTAATGGGACACTCCGGCTCGGGCAAAAGTACCCTGCTGCAAATGATAGGCCTGCTTGACCTGCCTACAAGCGGCAGTATATTTATTAATTCAAGGGATGTTTCAAAGCTGCCTAAAAATGCCGTTGCAGATGTACGCCAAAAAAGTCTGGGCTTTGTTTTTCAGGCGTTTCACCTTAACCCGCAGCTAAAGGCATACGAAAATGTAATGCTGCCAATGCTGATTAACCCGGAGTATAAAAACAAGGCAGAAATGGAAAAAAAGGCAAAGGAGCTAATAGATGTGGTAGGACTGTCAGAGCGTGCAGAGCACTACCCTAGACAGCTTTCGGGCGGAGAGCAGCAGCGTGTGGCTGTAGCCAGAGCCTTGGCAAATGACCCCGACTTTATTTTGGCAGACGAGCCTACAGGAAACCTCGACAGCGAAAACGAGGTAGTTATATTTACATTGCTAAAGGAGCTTGCACAGCAGGGCAAGGGGATTATGGTGGTGTCGCATAACGAAAGCGTTTTGGAGTATGCAGACAGAGTTTACTATATGAAGGACGGCGTATTGGGGGATGAAAAGCAGTGAAAACAGTTAATTTTTTAATGCTTATAAAGGCGTCCGTTACTCAGCAAAAGGCAAGAAACATAGTGTTTATAATTTTTAACGCTATCTGCGTTATATGTATATTGCTTACCTCATCTGTAGTTGTCAGACTATGGACAGATATGGACCAAAAGGTAAACAACCACCCTTACAATAGGGAACTGCTGGTAGATGTAAGCATAAATAACAAGGGTGCAAAGGATAAGCTGGAGGCTATGGACGGCGTGGAGGGCATAAGCGTTTCGCCATATGACATAACGCTGACCTCTGCCGACAACACTCTTAATTCAACTGTTAACCTGTCATATTTACATATGGACTATGAGCCTGTGGTTACAAAGGGCAGTCAGCTGAAAAGCACCGACAAGGACGCTGTGCTTATGCCGGAAATATACCACGACAAAGACCCGCAAACCCAAATGCGTATAGATGTGGACTGTAAAAGCTTTGTGGGCAAGGAGCTGAGCTTTGTTGATGAAAACGGCAGTCAATACAAGCTAAGGGTAGCCGGCACCTACGATGTTACCGACCCTGCCCTTGATACACAGTGCATATATACAAGCTGTGATCAGCTTTTAAAATATTCCGAAAAAAGCAATGATGACGAAAACGAGAGCATAACATACAGCCTTGCTTTGGCAAAGGGTACAAATAAACAACAGCTTATTGATGAATGTGAAAAATACGGAGGCGTTGCCTACGAAAACAGCTTTAGAATAGACCTAAGTACCTTTAACCTGTCGCTTGTTATTATGGTTATTGTTTTGGCGGTGTTTTTGGTAATGACAATAATGGGCCTCTCAATATTTATTTCGGGCTGTATTAAAAACAGAACAAACGAGCTTGCTCTGTACAGGGCACTTGGCTACAAAACCGGGCATATATTTGTTATTATCTTTTTGGAATATCTGCTGCTGCTGTTAATAGCGTATGTAATAGCACTGGCATTGTCGGCAGTGTGTGCACAGCTTATACTTAACCCTATTCTTGCCTCAATGGTAAAGGGAGGCTTGTTTACTTTGACTGCAGAGGTAAGTCCTGTAAGTGCTTTGATTGTTCTTGGCGTATTTGTTGCAATTTTGGCTGCGATATGCTTAAGAATGACAAACCTTACACAGAAAATACAGCTTGCCGTGCTTTTGAAAGAAAAATAATCGGAAATTTTTTATTTGTCAACATTAAAATTTAAAAAATTAAAAAAATCGGCCTTTTCGGTGTAGAACAAAACTATCCGAAAAGGCTTTTTTGTGTAAATAAACCCTCTTGCTACATCGAACATTTGTACGCTTTTTGCCAAAAAATCATCGTTTTTACAATTCATTCATCGTTTTGACAAACGCTATTGTTATTTTGATTTATAAGATGTAAAATTTAATTGAAGGAGGTGAGAGATATGAAATCACTAAAGGCATCACTAAAAACAAACCTATGCAAAATCACAAAAAGTACAGTAGAAAAGGTAATCATCAACAGTGCAAATACAACATCAAGTATTTTGGCACATCAGCCTGTAGCACCAAAGGAAATTGAGATGTTTAAGAATGTTAAGAGATAAAATTGTTGCGTATATGGTGGAAGCCGACATCATAAAGGAAAACGAGCGGAAGGTATATTGCTTTGGATTACAGCTGATTGAAGAAATGTTTTTTTCTTTTTGCGTATTCCTCTTAATCGGTATATTGTTCGGAAATGTGGTGGAAACAATAGTGTTTTTTGGAGCATTTGCAGTGTTGAGACAGTATGCCGGTGGCTTCCACGCAAAAAAATTTATTTCTTGCTTGGCAATATCCTGTTGTATTATTACAACATTAAATTTATTGCTAATCTTTTTTACCGACTTTACCTGGGCTATTATCCCGTGTGCGGCAGTGGGGCTGCCTGCTATATTTGTTTTATCACCTGTAGATAGTGTTTATAAATATATTAACAAGAATGAAGTTAAAAAATACAGGAAATGCAGCACAGTTATTTTATTAATTGAATTCGTTATAATGCTGCTGCTTGTTTTAACTTCCAAATATAGTATGGCTTTTTGCATTTCGTATGCGTGGCTTGTGCTTTCGGCATTGCTTGTGTTGGGAAGGTACAAAAATAGAGCCGGTACACGGGAATAACCGGGCAAATGAGGCTGACGCCGCAGGTCGGTCACTGATATTATTATGTATTTTTATGCGCTTCAACAGCGAAAATACAAAACAGATAGGTACATACGGGAGATAAAATCGGCATATGGTGCGTTTTTTATATGCTGAGTATGCTGAGTATATAGAAACGAAATGCTATGGACTATTTGATGCTATATAGTCCGTAGCATTTTGCTTTTGCTAAGCTGTGCGGCACAGTGTTGTGAAGATATATCGCAGAAAATTTAAGGCTGTATTTGCAAAAACAGATATATTTTGTGAATTTTTTTATTGTTATTGCAAAGAAATTTAATATTTGTTATAATTTGTATAAGGTAATCTGGTTTTTTGAAGAAAGCAGGGATATGAATGAAAATTTTACTTACGGGCGGTGCCGGATTTATCGGCAGCCACACTTGCATTGAGCTTATAAAGGCAGGTCACGAGGCAGTTATTGCAGACGACCTTTCAAACAGTAAGCCGGCGGTGCTTGAAAGACTAAAGGAGCTTACAGGAAAGGATATTCCTTTCTATAATATAGATGTTGCAGACAAGGAAAAGGTAGACCATATGTTTGCAAAAGAAAGCTTTGACGCAGTAATTCATTTTGCAGGCTTTAAGGCTGTAGGCGAGTCTGTTGCAAAGCCGCTTATGTACTACAGAAATAACCTTGACACTACGCTTACCTTGCTGGAGACTATGGCGAAATATAATGTAAGCAATTTTGTGTTCAGCTCGTCGGCTACAGTTTACGGAGTGCCTGAAAGAGTGCCTCTTGTAGAGGGTATGAAAACAGGCTGTACTAACCCATACGGCTGGACAAAGCTAATGATAGAACAAATTTTAACAGACGCTGCCGCAGCCGACAAAAACCTGTCGGTAGTATTGCTGAGGTACTTTAACCCAATAGGTGCCCACCCAAGCGGCAGAATAGGCGAAGACCCTACAGGCATTCCAAATAATTTGCTGCCGTATATCACGCAGGTTGCCATCGGCAAGCTGCCGCAGCTGGGAGTGTTCGGCAACGATTACCCAACTCACGACGGTACAGGCGTAAGGGACTATATACATGTAGTTGATTTGGCAAAGGGACATGTAAAGGCGATAGAATATGCCGGAAAAAATAAGGGTACAGAAATATTCAATCTGGGTACAGGCATAGGCTACAGCGTTTTGGATATTGTTAAAGCCTTTGAAAAAGCCAACAATATTAAAATACCTTATGTAATTAAGCCCAGAAGAGACGGCGACATAGCAGAGTGCTATGCTGACCCGACAAAGGCCAGAGATGTTCTTGGCTGGCAGGCTGAGGAAACCTTGGAAAATATGTGCAAGGATTCTTGGAGATGGCAGTCTAACAACCCAAAGGGCTATGAGGAATAATTTGTAAATAATTTTTAATGCTTCAATATGTAATGGTTGCTGAGGCGGCAGGCTTTTTGAGCCTGCCGCCTCAGCTGTTTTGCTTTTAGTATACAAATGTTGCAAAAATGTATATAGCCGCTGTATAAATGCGGACAGCTTTTTGATATTGCCTACAAATCTAACAGCTGCGTGTCTTTTTTCTTTGTTAAGACATAAATTTAGAGGTTATCCTGTATAAAAATTCCTACCGTTTTTTGTTATAATATACGATTTTGATTTTACTATGCTAAAAACCATTGTATTTTTTATTGAAGTTCTTTATAATGAAAAGTGCATAGATATGCTTACATAGAGAAGAAAAAGGAGGAATTTTAATGGCAAAACACCAGCGTAAAGTTGTAAGCTCAGTTCTTGCAGCTTTAATGGTTGCGTCAATGTGCGTTGTTCCTGCAACAGCAGTTACAGGCACAAACCAGCAAAGTGCCGGCTCAGCAAAGGTCGGTTCAACAGCTTCGAGCAGTGCAAGCTCATCTTCATTAGCCGATAACGACTCCACAAATGGCACAGGTTTCGGTAAGGATAATGCCGTAACTATGAATGGAGATGTTTCCGGCGGAGACAGCTCAAAAGCATCTCGTGGCAAATCAACACCGGCAAAGGCATCTGTTGCACCGGTAGCACTTGAAGCACAGGTAACCGGTGAAAAGTCTGTTACTGTAAAGGCAGGAGATACAGTTACATTTACTGTAGATGCAAAAACATCAAAGAAGATTGGTGCTTATAAAATAACAACAAACTATGATGCTTCTGCTCTTGCACTTGATACCACATACAGTAAAGACGGTGTAGATACTCTTGGCTCAAGCAAGGGTATAGAGGCGGTTAATACTGAAACTGCAGGCAAAATCCGTGCTGCTGTACTTGCTCCTGCAGATTGCTATACAGCAAAAAACAGTACTGCAATTCAGACAGTACGCTTTACAGCTAAAAAGGCAGGTACATACAATATTAGCTACACTATCGACGAAATGTTAGACGATAACGATAATGACCTTGTTGTAAATGCTAAGCCAGTAAGCGGCTTGTCAATTTCACAGAATGCTGCTGTTCAGAGTGGCACAGTGGACTCAGCAACAGGTTCAACAAAGGTTACATTTAAGGCCGGCGACACAGTAACTTACAAGGTTGACTTTAAGTTTGCTGAAAAGCTTTACGGCTTTAGAACAGACATTAACTACGATTCATCACTACTTACAGTAGATTCGGTATCATTCCCGAATTTCTCAGGAATGACACAGTCAAGGACCGAAGAGGCCGGATTGATTTCTACAATCGGTGTGGCTACACCTACTGCGACCTACGATTTCACAACACAGAAGAACCTAATTACTGTTTCATTTGTTGCTAAGAAGTCGGGAACGGCTACTATTTCCTACAAAATGAAAGAGGCTATAGCCCTTGATGCCGAGAACCAGTATAACTCACAGACAGGACAACCTGTAACAACAAAGGTTTCAAGCGACAACAGTGCTGTTGTAAACACCGAGGCTCCAACAGAGGCTCCTACAGTGGCACCTACAGTGGCACCTACAGAGGATATGTGGGTGACAGCTCCAACAACAGCGTCTAAGGAAATTTCTGTTAAGAAGGGCGACAAGGTTGCTTATTGGGCAGAGGTAAATATTCCGAAGAGCGGCAAGGATGTAGCAGGCTGGGTAGTTGACTTCCTATATGACGGCAATGAGCTTGAATATGATTCTTCATTTGCAACAGCAGGTTACGCATGCGGCACAGCAGCTATTGACTATGCAATAGGAAACACTACAGTATCCGCAGAGCTTCCTGGCGGAAGTATGCTTGATACTAAGAATACAAAGGGAAGAAATTCATTTGTAAGTGTTGTACAGTCTTCAATGGGACTAAACAACGGCTCTACTCAGAAGCTGATATGTGTACAGTATACAGCTAAGGAGACAGGCACAGTTAACCTAAGCTACAGACTAAGAGAAATGTGCAATTCTGATAT
>FR891328.1:35646-46405 GCA_000435335.1 Clostridium sp. CAG:964 | reverse complement strand
GCAAGTACCAGGCTGCAAACGGTGCTAAGTTCGGACAGGGCTATAAGGTTATTTCCAGCGAACAGCCAACAGAGGCACCTACAGTGGCTCCAACAGAGGCACCTACAGTGGCCCCAACAGAGGCTCCTACAGTGGCCCCGACAGAGGCTCCTACAGAGCAGCCGACACAGATACCAACTACAGCTACAACAGAGGTAACCGTTAAGAAGGGCGACAAGATCGATTATTGGGTAGAATTGATCTTGCCTTCAACAGGCATTGATATTTCAGGCTGGACAGTAGATATGTTCTATGATAAAGACAAGCTTGAAATAAACAAGGAATTTGCCGAGAATAACGGCTATGCATCGGGTACTGCACAGGTGGATTACGCATTGGGCGACAGCAATGTAAGGCCAAGCGTATTCCCTGGTGATATATTCAAATCCTCAACAAATTATCTTGGTAGGGCAACGTATTTGAATATCAAGAATGTTGATGATTTGTCGCAGGGCTTAAACTACAACACAGGAACGGTTCAGAAGCTGATTTGCTTGCAGTTTATCGCTAAAGAGGATTGTACAACTACACTTTCGTACAGAATGAGAGAGCTTTGTGATGCTAGTAATAGCAACACCGAAACATATGTTGACGATTATAAACAGCCGAAAAACGGTGCGTCATTTGAGGCTTGTGTTCGTGTAGAGCCTAAGGTGCTTCTTGGTGACTTGGACGGTAACGGCAGTTTGACATATGCAGACTACACATTAATTTGTGCGTGGTATGCAGATGTGGACAAGATTACGGTAGAGCAGCTTAAGGCAGCCGATATAAACGGTGACGGTAGATTTACTATGAGAGATATTTCAGCGTTGAAGAATATGATATAAAGAATATGATATCTTAATTAAGTGGTAAATTTAATTGGTTTTAGCAAGCACTGCACTTTGTGGTGCTTGCTATTTCGTTTATTTTTATGATATTGTTATTGGCGCTTGAGCAGGCGAAAAAGCTTATTGCAGGCTATTTGTGTTAGCAGGGCTTTGCAGGCATTGGGGATAAGCGTCCGTATATGTAAAGCTAAGCTTTTGCCGATGTGTGGCAAAAAAGGTTTTTATTTTTTTAGTGCTAATGTAAGCATATCGATATTTAATTTTGTTGCTTGCTCAATTTGCGTGAGTATCAAAAACAGAGAGTAAACCAGTACACAGAAAAAATTATTTATATAATCAGTATGGAGGAATTCTATAGTGAGAAAAAGCAGTCGTATAGTCAGTAGAATAATAAATTGCTTTGCAGCAGCCTTAATGATTCCTATGAGTGTGATTATGGTTTTTGCCGCAAATACTGTTACCGTTAATTCAAAGGAATTTAACGAAGGAGATACGGTTACATTTACTGTAAAGCTAAAGGCAGACAAAAACTGCTCCGGCATAAATGCTGAAATTAATTATGACAGTGATTCCTTGGAATTGGACAAAAGCAGCATTAATGTACCGAATTTGGGACAAACCATTGCCAATTCCGAAAAGGCAGGGTCAATAAAGTTTGCAGCTATTGATGTTGCAAAGGGCTTTGATTTTAAGGAAGAAAAGCTGCTTATTTCAGCATCCTTTAAGATAAAAGAAAAGGCTTCAAGCAATGAAATAAAGCTAGCTGTAACCGAAATGTGCGATACAGATTTAAAGGATATGACTTCATCTGACTATTCAATAAATGAACAAATCGAAAAGGGCAAATATGACGGAGAAGTAGTAAATCCCGTAGACGGTATAGACGCAATGAAACAGGACGCTGCAACCGCAGACGGCATACCGGTTGAAAATGAAAACGACAGCAATTCGTTAACGATATGGATTATTGCAGGTGTTGCGGCAGCGGTATTGCTACTTGTGGTAGTCGCTGTTGTATGCTTTACACAGGAAGGAAAGGAAAAGCATACAGACAATGGGCAGCCTTCCGATTGAGAAGAGTCTAAGAATTATATAGAGGGTCATTGACAAAATGGGCCGAAAAACATTCTTTACTTATGCGGCAATACTTCTTGACAGTAACAATTATTAATTTTATAATGATAATAAATCCCGTAGGGTAGAGTATATTCTTTTTAAAATATATTCCTTGCAAAATATATCAGAAATAAGATTGTAAGAAAGGATTGTATGAAATGAGAAGTGACGCAATAAAAAACGGTGCACAGAATGCACCACACAGAACGCTTTTTAATGCTCTTGGATTTACGGCAGAGGAGCAGAAAAGACCGCTCATAGGTATTGTAAGTTCATTTAATGAAATTGTTCCGGGACATATGAATATTGACAAGATTACAGAGGCTGTAAAGCTTGGCGTAGCTATGGCAGGCGGTACTCCGGCTGTTTTTCCGGCTATAGCAGTATGTGACGGAATTGCTATGGGACATCAAGGAATGAAGTATTCGCTTGTAACCCGTGACCTAATAGCCGATTCTACAGAGTGTATGACAATGGCTCACGGCTTTGACGCATTGGTTATGATTCCAAACTGCGACAAGAATGTTCCGGGCTTGTTAATGGCAGCTGCCAGAATGAATATTCCTACAATATTCGTAAGCGGCGGCCCTATGCTTGCAGGTACGGTAAACGGCTGCAAGGTTAGCTTTTCGGCTGCCTCTGAAGCTGTTGGTGCTTATGCAGCAGGCAAAATTTCTGAGGAAGAGCTGACAGAATACGAAGAAAAAACCTGTCCAACATGCGGCTCGTGTTCAGGTATGTACACAGCAAACTCAATGAACTGCCTTACAGAGGTTCTTGGTATGGGTTTGCGTGGCAACGGTACTATTCCGGCTGTATATTCAGAGAGAATACGCCTTGCAAAAAAGGCAGGCATGCAGATTATGGAGCTGCTGAAGAGGGACATTAAGCCTCGTGATATTATGACTCAGGAGGCCTTTGAAAATGCCCTTACTATTGATATGGCTCTTGGCTGCAGTACAAACAGCATGCTACACCTGCCGGCTATTGCACACGAGGCAGGCATAGAAATCAATCTGGATATTGCAAATAAAATCAGCGATAAAGTACCTAACCTATGTCATCTTGCTCCGGCAGGCCCTCACCATATGGAAGACCTTAACGAGGCAGGCGGCGTTTACGCTGTTATGAACGAGGTTAATAAGCTTGGTCTTTTACATACAGACTGCATGACAGTCACAGGCAAAACTGTAGGCGAAAATATTGCTCTTTGCAAAAATAAGAATCCTGAGGTTATCAGACCGGTTGATAACCCTTACAGCAAAACAGGCGGCATAGCAGTTCTAAGAGGCAACATTGCTCCTGATTCATGTGTTGTAAAAAGAAGTGCAGTTGCTCCTGAAATGCTTGTGCACGAAGGTCCTGCCAGAGTATTTGACTGCGAAGAGGACGCTATGAAGGCTATAATGGGCGACCAAATTCACGATGGAGATGTTGTTGTAATTCGTTATGAGGGACCAAAGGGAGGCCCTGGCATGAGAGAAATGCTTAACCCTACCTCGGCTATTATGGGCAGAGGCTTAGGAAGCACAGTTGCACTTATTACAGACGGTCGTTTTTCGGGCGCTACCAGAGGCGCAGCTATCGGTCATGTATCTCCTGAAGCAGCAGTAGGCGGCCCTATTGCATTAATTAAGGAGGGCGACATAATCTCTATAGACATTATGGCAAACAAAATTAATGTTAAGCTTTCAGACGAGGAGCTTGCAGAAAGAAGAAAAGAGTGGCAGCCGAAGGAGCCAAGAATAAAAACGGGTTATTTGGCCAGATATGCCGCAATGGTTACATCAGGCAACACAGGTGCAATTCTCGATGTAAACCGGTAATTTTTACGAATACTAATAACACATAACAAAAAACAACCACATTCTTGCAGTAGGGTGTGGTTGTTTTTGCGGTTTAATGTTATAATTCAGTTAGGCTATAAATAATTAATTTCCGGTTAAGGATGTGCAGTGATGGATTACATACAGGAATATAAATCTCCATTAGGAAGTATCACCATTGCTTCCGATGAAGCCTCGGTAACAGGCATATGGTTTGAAAATTCAAGATTTTTTAGCAAAGCCCTTTCTGGAAAATACATAAATCAAGCCACAGCCGCTGCAGAACAGGCGGTGCGTTGGCTGGATATTTATTTTAATAATAAAATTCCGGATTTTACGCCGCCTTTGCTGCTAAAGGGTACCGATTTTAGAATGACAGTGTGGAAAATGCTTTTAGATATTCCTTACGGAGAAACCATATCCTACGGAGATATAGCAAAGGCTATAGCAAAAAGGCGGGGAATAGAAAAAATGTCTGCACAGGCTGTAGGCAATGCAGTAGGGCATAACCCCATATCAATTATAGTACCGTGCCACAGGGTAGTTGGCTCAAAGGGCAGCTTAACAGGCTACGGCGGCGGAATAAAGCGAAAAAAAGAATTGCTGCGTTTAGAAAGCAATGCAGCGGCCTTGGCTAAGCTGAAATAAGAAAAACCATAATACCGATTTGTGGGTGTATATTATACCTAAGGTTGGGTTTGCAAAAAATATACAATTCTGATATATTATTGTGGGGTGATAATATGGCATGGTTTTTTACAGAGCCGTTCAACGAGGATACTTACACCATAACAGGAGAAAACGCAAAGCATATTGAAAAGTCCCTGCGTATGAAGGTAGGCGAGGAAATAACCCTTGTAGACAGCTGCGGTATGCAGTACAGTACAACTATAGAGGGCATAGTGCCGGGAAATATCACTGTTAAGGTTAATAGCAGGTTTAAGTGCCAAAACGAGCCTGATGTGGCAGTAACCCTTTATCAGGCCTTGCCAAAGGGTGACAAAATGGATTTTATTGTGCAAAAGGCAGTAGAGCTGGGGGTAACAAGCATAGTGCCGGTTATTTCGGCACGGTGTATTTCAAGACCGGACGAAAAGACCTTGAGAAAAAAAGTGGAACGCTGGCAAAAAATTGCACTGCAGGCCGCACAGCAGTCACGCAGAGGAGTTATACCGCAGGTTAAACAGGCACAAACCTTTAAACAGGCCGTAGCAAGCCTAGATGGCAGCTGCTGTAATATAATTTTTTATGAGTGCGGCGGTGAGCATATAGGAAATGTTATTGACAAAACAGCCCAAAATGTTAATATATTTATTGGCTCCGAGGGTGGTTTTGAGCAGGCAGAGGTGGATTCCGTAGTAGAAAAGGGCGGCAGTGCCGCTACATTGGGCAGGCGTGTACTAAGGGCAGAAACTGCACCGCTTACGGCTCTTTCTGTTATAATGTATGAAACAGGAAATCTTGGTTAGCAGATGTAAAAAGCAAGGAGATTGTTATGCTGGGGATTATAGGTGCGCTGGATATTGAAATTGAAGGCGTTAAAAAATTAATGGACAATATTGAGGAAACAGAAATAAGCCAAATAGCCTTTTATAAGGGCAGTATAAACGGTAAGGACTGCGTTTTGGCACAGTGCGGTGTAGGCAAGGTTAACGCCGCTATGTGTGCGCAGGCTATGATTATGCAGTACAAGCCGTCAGCTATTATTAACAGCGGCGTTGCCGGTGCATTAAGTGCAAGGCTTAAAATAGGCGACATTGTTGTTTCGAGCCGTGTGGTAAACCATGACAATAGATGCTTGGTAGATATTGGCGAAGAGAATAAAGAAATGTACCCACGAGGTACTATACAATTCAGCAATGAAATTATTACGGAAATTCCGGCGGATAAGGAATTAACCGATAAAATAATTGCAGAGTGCAAAAAAGACTTAAAAAATGTAAATGTTTACTATGGCACTGTTGCATCAGGCGAGCAGTTTGTTTCCGGTAAGGCAGCCCGCAAGGAAATCGGCGAGTATTTTAACGCATACTGCTGTGAAATGGAGGGTGCTTCTATCGGTCAGGTATGCTACCGCAACCGTGTTCCCTTTGCCGTTCTAAGGGCAATATCAGACACTATAGATGACAATGACTATATGGATTTTGAAAAGTTTAAGTTTTTGGCAGCAGACGAAACACTAAAGGTTATTAAGGCGTTTTTTGATTAAGAGGTATCGGCAATGAAACGAATTGTTACAATTCAGGATATTTCCTGTGTGGGAAAGTGCTCTCTTACAGTGGCACTGCCTGTTATTTCAGCAATGGGCGTAGAGGCGTCTGTTATACCTACAGCGGTGCTTTCCTGTCACACAGCGTTTTCAGACTTTACCTTTCACGACCTTACCGACGAAATTGAGCCTATTGTTGCTATGCTAAAAAAACAGCAAATAGACTTTGACGCTATATACACAGGCTATTTGGGTTCTGTACGGCAAATAAAAATAATGTCACAGGTGTTTAAGGAGTTTAAAACCGACAAAAATATTGTTGTTGTTGATCCGGCTATGGCAGATTACGGAAACCTTTACAAGGGCTTTACACAGGATTTTGCTGACGAAATGGCAAAGCTGTGCGGCTGTGCCGATGTAATTCTGCCTAATCTTACAGAGGCTTGCTATATGCTGAATATTCCTTATGTGGGAGATAATTACACCAAGGATTTTATTAAAGATGTTCTGGTAAGGCTTAGCAGGCAGGGCTGCGGCTACTGTGCAATTACAGGCGTCAGCTTTGACAGCCAAACCTTAGGCGTAATGTCCTATAACAGAGAAAGCGACAGCTTTTTTGAATATTATTCTCAAAGGCTGCCATACAGCTTCCACGGTACAGGCGATGTTTTTGCCTCTGCCTTTACAGGCGCATTAATGCAGGAGGGCTTTTCAAAGGAGAACGCACTGCAAATTGCCGTTGACTTTACGGTGGAATGTATTAGAGAAACCTTGAAAAATAAGGACTACCACTGGTATGGTGTAGATTTTGAAAAGGCTTTGCCAAAGTTAATAAGGATGCTTAATTAACAAAAAATCGAGGGCAGGCAGATAAAAAAGGCTTGTTGCTGTTAAGCCTTAGATTATATATTTTTTAACAACCAAATCAAAAAGGCTCGTTACCTGTTTTACGGTGACGAGCCTTTTTGCATAGCGGTTTTATGACAAAATAAAACTTCTTGTTTTTAAAATAATCAATTTTTTATTAGGTGAAAACTGCAAGTATTATAGAAATAATTATTATAAATATTGCTAAGGATACCCCAACCCCCAGTAAAAAAGGATACAGGCGGGGGTGTTTGCCAAACTTAAATATTTTTTTTCTTTTTCCGGTGCTGCTGTTGGTACTGTTTACTACCCTTAAAAGCATGGCGGTAATGTTGTCGTCGCTGCCGCTTTCAATAGCCTTCTCAATTAAAGCGTTTACGGTTTTCTTGCACCTGCCGTCAAACATATAAACAATTTTTTTAATGTCCTTTTCGCTTAAAGCGTTTGTTATACCGTCTGTGCAAAGCAAAAACATATCCCCGTTTGATATTCTTACATTTCCGCTTATATATGGCAAAATATTTTCAGCTTCAAACATTCCCAAATGCTTTGTAAGTCTGTGCTTACGAACATCACGCTGTGCCTCCTCCGCTGTTAATGCGTGCATTCTGTACAGCTGCTCCGCCACAGTGTGGTCACGAGTCATTTTGGTAATTTTATTTTTTGAAAGGTGATATATACTGCTGTCGCCTAAATTATACGCCTGTGCAATACCGTCGCTTATTGTAAGTATCGCACATGTAGAGCCTATATGCTCGTTGCTTTTCTCCATTTCGCTGCATATTTGTCTGTTTGTGTCAGCTATGTATTCGTTTACCTTACCGACTCCGCCGCTTAAAATGGAATCCTTATATTTGTTAAGGGCTTGTGCAGCACACAACGACGCAAATTCACCACGGCTTTGACCTCCCATACCGTCAAATACCGCAAAAACTCCTTGGGTAACAGGAGGCTGAAAGGCTGTTGACGTTTGGTCGTCAGCTTCATATACGGCATATTGACCGTTCAGATTGTAATTATCTTCATTGTTATTTCGGCTAACTCCAATATCTGTACCAACAGATGCTTTTACAAATAAATTTGGCACTGCACTCACCACCTTTTTTAGTAATTACATCTAAAACATATATATAATAACATATAAATGTAATTTAAACAATGTATTTTAAGTAAAAATAGATAAAATTTATAAAATTTAATCTGACTGTTATATATTTAGTCGATATAGCTTATAAAAAATTGTGAAAAAACAAAAATTACCCGCATAGACTGCGGGTAATTTTCAAATTTTTATTCAGGCTGCTTTAGCTTTGTAGAAACATTTCCCGGGTCAGCACCTCTTATGCCGCCGCCGTTTGACAGGCTGTACTGTGAGTAAGGCAGCTCTTCACGCTTAACCTCTTTGCCTTTTTTATAGAATACTCTGTAGGCAAGATAGCCGTATGAATCGCTGGAGCTCCAGTCAAGCTCTGTCTCGGTACGAACCTCATCAAAGTCGGGCGACTGCCATCCGTATATCTCAACATTCAGCTCAGAGCCGTCCATCCAACAGCGGAAGAACATTTGATATTTAGAATTGTTCTTAACCTTTAGGTCAATATTACCCCAGTCAATGGTAGCGTCAAGTCCGCCGTAAACATAGTACGAGCACCACAGGTGCGGTTCTCTTTCAACAATTTCCATATTTGCCATAATAGCCGCATTGTACAGAGTTGTTGCGGCCTGGCATATACCGCCGCCAACGCCGCTTGCCATTGAACCGCCCTGTATTACGCCTGCTACCATATATCCGTTTTCGGTCAAATTACTGTTTCCTGTACAGTCGTTAAAGGACAGTGTAGCACCCGGCTCCAGAATAGTTCCGTTTATAGCGTTTAAGGCAGTTTCCATATTGCAGTTTGCATTGTATGTGTTGGTTGTAATAGTGCTGAATTTGCCAATTAGCTTTGTTGCCTTTTTAACATCGGCCATTTTAAGGGTTGGCTTGCTTTCGTAGCTGGTGGCAGTTAATTTAACATTTCTTTCACCTTGGTTAAACTGCTTGATTGCATCTGTAATAAGCTGGTCTTGATCTATCGACTTGCCCTTTGAGCCCTCTTTAAAGGTATATCGCTTTGAGTTTTTAGACTGCTTTGTATCAAATTTGGAAACATGCGGCTCTACACAAGGTATATCAACCTTTTTTGCCACCCTTTTAATAACCTTTTGTACAGATGACTGTGTAACCTGATATTTTATGTTAAAGTCAACAGTTTTGTTGTCTGTATCAACATTTGCACTGCCGTCACCCGGTGCAGTCGAAAGAATATCGCTTGAGCCGGCGTCCGAAACCGATTTACTGAATTTAAAGGCTGTATCTACAACCTGATTTAGGTCATATGTAAAATCGAAATCCTGCTTTTTATATGAGTAGTCTGCACCATCGTATGAAACGGTAAGTGAGATGTCGGGAATTAAGGAGGTGCCTCTTAAGGCTAAAAGAGACTTAACCTCCTCCGGAGCTTTGCCGCCTACATCTATACCTGCAATTTTAATTCCTTTTAAAAATACAGACTGACTTTCAACAGCCTTTACAATGCCTCCCGGTACTTTTACTGTTGTTGAAGCAGGAACAACCTCAGGGTTTATTTTGGCTATGCCGTAGGCAGATACACCGGTAAGAACGGCGGCGACTATAAAGCCCGCAAAAATTTTTGCAAACAGGTGGCTGCTCTTCTTTTCTGCCTTTGTTTTGCTTTTGTCTGCTTGAGCCTTGTTTTTGTCTGACTGAGCTTTGGCTTCGGCAGACCTTTTATTTGTGCCCTGAGCCTCCTTTTTTGGCTGTTGGGCCGACTTTACTTCCTGTGCAGGAAAGGTCTGTGTAGCTGCAACAGGTACAGCAGCCTCTACAGAGGATATGTCTATCAGCTCCTCCTCGCTGCTTTTGTCATTAACAGGCGCAGCAGCGGCAGGTGCAGATGCTGATGAAGATATATCAACAGAGCCTGTCTGTCTGCGAACCTCGTTAAGTATGTTTGTTATATCGTCAATTACCTTTTGCGACTGCAGGCTGTCCTTAACAGTGCTGTCGGGCTTTTTTATGCTCGATTGACCGCCGCTGTTTGCCGGTGCTGTGCTGTTGCCGGCAGGCTTGTTAGCTTTTTTGTTTGCATTTTCCGCAGCTTCACCGGCTGCAGTTGCTTCTTTGGCAGCTGTTTTATCTGTATCGACTGCGGTACCCTCCGGTACAGACTGTTGCTTGTTGTTGGTATTATTATTTTCTGCCATTTAATATACTCCTTTATAGAAAGTGTCATTTCACCATAATAACATATCATAAACTATAACCGTACTCTCTAGCAATTATAACACAGCTGTACGAAAAAATCATCAACAAATTTATAACAAAAATGTTTCAAATACATCTGTGTTATGTTACATATATGATAATATTTGTAAGGTGAATACAGATAAGCCTTATTAATAGTTTGTTAATTAAAATGTAGACCGATTTCGTTGCAATGTTTTGGTTTTATATGTTATAATTAAAAGGAAATCTAAAAACTTAAAAGGGGGAAGGGCTATGAGGATATTAATATTGTCTGCGTCAACAGGCGGCGGTCATATGAGAACATCGGCCGCAATGAAAAAATACATAGAAGCAAACCGTCCCGATGATGTTGTAAGAGTAGTAGATGCACTTGAGTGTATTGGCCATTTGTACAACAAAACTGTTTCAGAGGGTTATGAGCTTATGGCAAAAACCGTACCTAAATTTTACGGAACAGTGTATAACTTTACCAATAAAGACAGTAAAATGACTGCCCTTACCGCAAAATTTCAGCAGTCTTTGGCAAGAAAGCTGCTGCCGCTTATGGTAGAGTTCAGAC
>FR891328.1:25958-35621 GCA_000435335.1 Clostridium sp. CAG:964 | reverse complement strand
CAGACCGGATGTTATGATAGGCGTGCACGCCTTTTGCGTTGAAATGGCCTCATCACTAAAAAGAAAGTACAAAATGAATATACCGCTTATTTCATTGATAACCGACTTTGCACCGCATATGCTGTATGTGCAAAAGGAGGTTGACGCATATGTTGTGTCTAATCAGGAAATGGTGGAGGCTCTGGAAAAATTCGGTGTTGACCGCAGCACCGTACAGGTAAGCGGAATACCTATTGACCCTGTCTTTTATAACAAGCAAAGCCGGCAGGAGCTTATGAAAAAAATGGGGCTTAACCCTAATCTTAAAACCTTGCTGCTAATGGCAGGAAGCTTTGGCGTAAAGGATATATTCAAGATTTATCGTGATATAGTCGAAACGGAATCGGATTTTCAGATAATAGTGGTTACAGGTAAAAACAAAAGACTGTTTGATACCTTTGACGCTATGCTGGACAAAACAAGTGATGAAAACGACAAGCTTATTGAAAACGGCGGTTACGAAAATTTTGATGAAGAAATTGCGAAAGAGGACAACACCATTACCGAAAACAGAGAGTCCAATAAAGTATATGCGGGGCATAACGGAATTAAGCCAACAAAGCTTCTGTATTTTGTAGACAATATAAACGAATATATGTATATTGCCGACCTTATTGTTACAAAGCCGGGAGGGCTTACAGTAAGCGAGGCTATAGCGTCAACCCTGCCAATGGCTATTTTTAGTGCTTTTCCGGGGCAGGAGGAGGACAATGCCATATATCTGGAAAAAAATAATATGGCGGTGCGTCTGCCAAAGAAAAACAGCGGACGGGTTGTGCATGACCTGTTGCTAAACCCTGAAAGGCTGGACGCTATGAAAGCGGCCTGCCAGATGAATTACAGAGAAAATTCTGCCGGCCGGGTTGTGGAGCTTGCCGAAAAGCTTGTTGAGCAATACCGGCAAAAGGAAAAGGAAAGTAAATTATCTGCTGAAAATGAACAGCAGAAACAGTAATATTAAAGATTTGGAGAATATACGATGAAAAGTAAAGTTGTTTTAAGGTGTATTACGGCAGTTGTGGCTATATGTACGGCGGCAATGGGGCTTGGCGGTTGTAACGGTAATGATGAAAACAAGGTGAGCGTTACGGATAATTTGCTGGCAAGCGTGCAAAAAAGTGAGGACTCACCCAGCTACGACTTTAACGACACGGCAAAAAAGCCGGAGGGCTATGACAGCTTTGTGAAAAAAACCGGCAATATGGCACTGCAGCTGCTAAAGCAGACAGATTATGCCAAAAGCAATACCGCAATTTCGCCGGTTTCTACAGCACTTTCAATGGCTGCTATAGAAAATGCCGTATCTAAAGATGCCCAAAAGGAAATAAAAAATCACTTGGGCAAGTCAAAACAAACTGCGGAGGAAATTAATAGCTGTGCGGCCTATCTTACACAAAGACTGGAATTTTTCAACAGTGATAATGCGGGCGCTTTTTCAGTAAGCTCAATGTGGGTGTCCGATAAGCTGTCACCTAAAAGAAGCTTTTTGCAGAAGCTGGAGAATTACTACAGTGTTTCTGCCTATAAAACAGACTTTACAGACAGTAAAAGCAGCACTCTTATAAAAAATTATATATCAGATAATTCAAATGGACTTATAGACGCCAAGGGTGTAAGCATCGGCTCCGATTATAAGCTGTATATAGACAGCTCTGCGATTGTTAGTGACAGCTGGCTGAGGGGCTACGGCGAATCCGATGTTAAGCAGGGCAGCTTTTCTAACCAAAACGGCAGTACTGCAAAGGTGAATTTTCTTACAAGTGCAGAGCGTGCTTTTTCCGACGAGGATGCAGAGGGCTTTGTTAAGGACCTAAAGAGTATTCCGTGCAAGCTTGTGTGTATTATGCCGAACAAGGACATAAGTCTGGAGAAATATTTAAACGAGCTTACCGCAGACAGGCTTTTAAACCTTCCGACTACTGTTTCGCCAACCGATTTTACCAATGTCAGTATTCCGGAATTTTCGGTTGAAAGCAGCGGCAGTATAAAGAAAAATCTTGAAAATATAGGCATAACCACTATTTTTAGCAGTGATGCGAATTTCTCTAAGGGCTTTGCCGAAAACCTGATTTTAAATGATGTTACACAGGCTGTAAGCATTTCTGTTAATCAAAACGGCATTTCCTCCGATAATCAGAGTGAGGCAGACAAAAATGCTCCAAAGACAGAAGAAGGCTTGGTGCTTGACAGACCGTTTATTTATGCTGTTGTAGACAATGAAAGCTATTTGCCGGTTATAATGGGTACGGTAAATAATTTATAATAATTTTTAATTCTTATATAAATGCTTTAGAAAAATTAAAATCAGCTGCTGTGTAAAACGGCAGCTGATTTTGGAGTTTTTATATAATAAATTATTTAAGGCCGATGCAGAAAATATGCCTGAAAATACGGATTTTCTTTGGTATGCTTATGTTAAGCCAAAATTATAGTGAATTTACGAGGATTAGTATGAAGAAAAAAATCAGCTTTGCTGTTGTGTTTAACATAATAGTTATTGCCTTGTCAATAGGCTTAATTGCATACTTTTGCGTGTCGGAGGACGGTCTTATTGACCTTATTTCTTCAAATATAAGCCTAAACGCCTTGTGGGTGGTGCTTGCGGTACTGTGCCAGCTGGGGAATATGTTTATCGACTCCGTTGTAACATATATGTATATAAAAGATGACTACAGCGGCTTTACCTTTTTGGATGGAATAAAGTCCTCATGTGTAGGAAGCTTTTTCAGTGCCATAACTCCCTCCTCAACAGGAGGCCAGCCTATGCAGGTTGTGTTTATGGCAAACAAAAAAATAGACGCCGGCTTTGCTACATCTTGTATGACGCAGAAGTTTGTGGTGTTTCAAATAACCTCTACGGCATTTAGTGTTTTTGCACTTGTTTTTAAGTTCGACTTTTTTATCAGCCATGTAAACACGCCTGTGCTTTGGGCTTTTGTCATAGCCGGTTTTTTCTCACAGGTGGTGGTTACGGGACTGTTTGTTTTTATTTCCTTTAACAAACGCTTTTCTAACTGGGCAGTAAGGGTATGCAGTAAATTAATAAGAAAAATTAGGCTTATTAAAAATCCGGAAAAATATATAAAATCCATTACCGACCAGGTAGAGGTGTTTCACAACGGCAACAAAGCCATTATGAGCAAGCCAAAGCTGTTGGTAAAATCATACCTGTTGGTTTTTGTACAGGTTTTGTTAATGATGCTTGTTCCGTACTGTATTTACAGGGCATTCGGATTAAGCGGTGCCTCACCGGTGGATATGGTTTGTTCGCAGGCGTTTGTTACCCTTGCGTCCGCTATGATACCCTTGCCGGGGGCAACAGGTGCGGCTGAGCTGGCGTTCTCGGTTTTCTACAAAATATTCTATGGTACGGCTATATTAAAATCTGCATTGCTGCTTTGGCGAGTAATTACATATTATGGTGTAATTTTAATTTGCGCACCGTTCTCTATTCTTACTAAAAAGAAGGAAGAGAAAAAGTCTGTCAATGCGGAAGCGGCTTGTCGGGAAAATTCCGCTGACCAAGAAAATACCGAAAATTCAGAGAATACAGAAGGCACAGACTGTGAGTGCGGCAGAGATTTTTAGGTATTTGGCAGGTGCAGGGCGAAATTTATTAATATACAGTGTTAAGTATTACTGTGGGTATGCATTCTAAGGCTTGCTGCCCGCAGTTTTTGCTAATACCGTTCAAAAATACTCCGTAAAAATTTATTGGAAAAAATAGGGAAAGCCCTTGCCTGTTGCTTTCGCTATTACCCGATTTTTGCAGTAAACCGGTTGACATACTTTTGTAATTTACTGTTGTTATTTATTTACACAATGTTTCTTGACTTTTGCAGAGGTATGGAATATTATCTAATTTATAAAGAGAAAAAATATGTTATTTTATTTTGGGGCGGTGCATTTACATAGAAATAATACTGTGACCGCACACCCTGCTGAGAAAGGTGTGAATATATGGATTTTCTTTCATGGTTTAACCTGCCTTTTCTTGATGTTGTTATTGATATAGCACTTCTGGTTATAAGAATATTACTGCCGATTTTGGCTGTTATTATAGTGTTTCAATGCTTCAGCTCTATGCGGCGTCACCGTCGAGATGAGCAGGCTCTTATTATGCTGGTTAATCAGGCAACGGGTGAAAGTACGCCTGTACTGTACTGGGAAAATTCAATTGGCAGAAGTAAGGGAAGCGACATTTTTATTTCCGACCCGACTGTTTCAAGAGAGCATGCAGTGCTTTTAAGGCGAAAAGAGGGCTGGTTTATTAACGATGTTGGCTCTAAGTCCGGCACATATGTAAACGGCAGACAAACCCAAGATCGCACACCTATAATGATAGATGATGTTATTAGTGTAGGAGATACAAGCTATATAGTAAAAAGAACAGACGATGTTATAGCGGACAACAGGTCATGGTTTTTTAACCGTCCTAAAAGCAAGGCGGCAATAAAGCCGGCTTTTCTGCTGGTGCTTATATCTATTTATTTGTTTTTTATGGCGGTGGAGGCAAGCCTGTGTGTAGATGTTCAGGACTTTATGCCCTTTGCGACATGGGGCGTTATAATGCTGATAAGCTGGGCATTCTATCATATATCCACCAAGGCACTTAAAAGGGTTAGCTTTGAGCTTGAATCCTTGGCAATATTTATGAGCGGTACAGGCATTATGATGCTTGTGCGGCAGGTGTTTAAGCAAAGCCTTGTGCAGGCCGCCGCAATGGCAGCCGGTATGGTCTGCTTTGCCATTATTATAAAGGTCATTGAAAATCCCGACAGAATAGAAAAATTCAGAATACCTCTTTATTTGCTGGCTATGGCATTTTTGGCGGTAAACATTCTGTTTGCAAAGGTAACCTACGGTGCGGCTAACTGGCTTAGCATTGGCGGCATTTCTATTCAGCCGTCTGAATTTGTTAAGGTTATTTATATTTTTGTAAGTGCCTCTGCACTGGACAAGCTGCTTACAAAGGGAAATCTTATTTACTTTATTATATTTTCCGCAATATGCGTAGGTGCTCTTATAATTATGAGCGACCTTGGTACGGCGTTAATATTCTTCTGCACCTTTTTGTTTATTGCGTTTATGCGAAGCGGAGATATTAAAACGGTTATTCTCGCTGTTGCTGCGGCTGTTATGGGTGCAACGGTGGTGCTTTCGTTTAAGCCGTATATAGCAGACCGTTTCAGTGCTTGGGGCAAGTGCTTTGAGCTTGCAAATTCTACAGGCTACCAGCAGGCAAGAGTTCTTACATATTCGGCAAGCGGCGGTATAACCGGCGTAGGCGTAGGCAACGGCTACCTAAAATATGTAGGTGCCTCCGAAAGCGACCTTGTGTTTGGACTGCTTTGTGAAGAGCTTGGCTTAATTATAGCTGTTGCTATTGTTGCCTGCATAATAGGCTTAGTTATATATGCCAGAGCCATTACCACAAGAAGCCGCTCTACATTTTATTCAATTTCGGCTTGCTGTGCCGCAGGCTTAATGCTTGTACAAACTGTGCTTAATGTTTTTGGAGCTACAGACATTCTCCCGCTTACAGGCGTAACGCTTCCGTTTATAAGTGCCGGCGGTTCAAGTATGATTTCCTGCTGGTGCCTGCTGGCGTTTATAAAGGCGGCAGACGAACGCACCTATGCGGTTAAAAAGATAAAACGAAATGTATAATCCTTTAGCGAAAGGAGCAGCTTTATGAGAAAAACCCGTTCAAGGTCTACTATGGTGCTTATAATTGCATTGCTTGCCATAGTTGGACTGTGCGTATTTATTGTGAAAATATTTTTGAATGCCGGACAGTGGATTCAGCACTCGTACAACGGCCATTTAGCCGGAAGCGGCGGTCTTTCCTCCGCCGGAGAAATATTTGACCGCAGCGGCAATACACTTGCGTATTCCCAAGACGGTGAAAGACTTTATAACAGCGACTATACAACCAGGCTTTCCACACTGCATGTAGTAGGGGACGACAGCTTAAATATTTCTTCTGCAATTCAAAGCTCTTACCGTTCTCAGCTAATAGGCTTTAACTACCTTTGGGGATTAGGTCTGCCCTCCTCATTAAAGGCAGGCGGCAACATAACGCTTACAATAGACTCCTCCGCCTGCAATGCCGCCTACAATGCCTTAGACGGACACAACGGTGCTGTGGTGGTGTACAATTATAAAACAGGCGAGGTGCTGTGCAGTGTAAGCACCCCTACCTACGACCCAATGGATCCTCCGGAAATTACAGAGGATAACGAAAAGGAATACGACGGCGTATATGTTGACAAGGTGCTTGCAGGTTTATATGCTCCCGGCTCTACCTTTAAGATTATAACTGCGGCGGCGGCTCTTGAAAATATTCCTGATATTGAAAACGAAACCTTTACCTGCAACGGCAGTACAAATATTGGCGGCAACGAAATAACCTGTATGCACATTCACGGTGAGCTTACCATGAAGGAGGGACTGGCACAGTCCTGCAATGTTGTTTTCTCCGAGCTTGCCGCAAGACTCGGCAAGGACAAAATGACCGCAATGGCAGAAAAGCTGGGCTTTAACAGCAGTGTTATCGTAAACAGCACAGAAACCGCAAGGCAGGTTTACAATGTAAGCAAGGCGGACGAAAACGGACTGGGCTGGTCCGGTATAGGTCAGTATACTGTAGAGGCAAACCCAATGCAAATGGCGATAATGTGCGGTGCTATAGCCAACGGCGGAACAGCCGTATTGCCAAATGAGATTAAAAGCGGCGTTATGGAGATTAACGGCGGCACAAAGGATATGATGGACTCCGACCTGGCGGCTAAGCTTGACGAATATATGCGTTACGATGTTACCAGCTACTACGGTGACAGCCTGTTTCCAAGCCTTACTGTTTGTGCTAAAACAGGTACTGCCGAGGTAGGCGAAAACAAAGAGCCTCACGCCTGGATGGTAGGCTATTCTCAAGACGAAGACGCTCCTCTTGCCTTTGCCGTAATAGTAGAAAACGGCGGCTACGGCTTTAGTACAGCCGGCCCTGTTGCAGTGGCGGCTATGGAGGCCTGTGCCTCGGTGCTAAGATCGGAATAAAAACAAATAATAAAATAATAAAAAGGTCACAGCCTGCTTGTGTATGCAAACGGCTGTGACCTTTTTTGTTAGGCTTTGGTTTTATTAAACAGTTAATGAAAAATATGCCAATATATCTTCACAAAAGAATGGTAAATATAGTATAATACAAAAAAGGTAATAACTCTGCTAATGTAAAATTACTGCTCTTTTTCGTGAAGTATATAACTAAACGAAAAGATTATTTCTGAATTTATAAGTATATAATATCATTCTTACGGAAATATGTCAACTAAATTTATAATGTTTTTATGTTGATTTTTAATATTGTAATTTTACTCGTAAATATTGCCTTTTTATCAAATTATTGTGGTCAGATAAATGGTCAGCATATTATTTAAAGGTAGTGGTTTTATGAGAGTAGGACAAAACATTTACAAACGAAAAGACGGACGCTGGGAAGGAAGATATTTTAAGGGATATGACGACAAAGGAAAAATAAAGTATTCATCAGTGTACGCAAAAACCTATAAAGAGGTTAGGGAAAAGTTGCAAAACATACAGCTTAATTCCAATAATGTAACCCAAGCTAAGGCAGATACCGACTTTAAAAGTTGCTGTTACGGTTGGCTAAGTAAGGTTAAGCACGGCGTAAAGGAGTCAACATATTCTAAATATCTTTACATTACAGAAAAATATATTATCCCTTGCTTTGAAGAAGCAAAGCTTTCCAAGCTTAACGAAAACAGTATCGACAGTATTGCAGAAAGGTACAGCCACCTTTCGCCTAAAACGCTAAAGGATATTACGGCGGTGTTTAGGGCTGTGGTGGATTATGCAAACCGTTATCACAACTGCAAGCTAAGGCTTAACAGTTGTAAATTCAAGAAAAGCTCTGACAAGGTGGCTGTGTTTTCTTTGAAAGAACAGGAAAAGCTGGAGAATTATTTGCTTAGAAATTGCGGTACAGATACCCTCGGCGTTTTGCTGTGCTTATACACGGGGCTTAGAATAGGCGAAGTGTGTGCCTTAAAATGCTCTGATATTAATATAGAAATGGAAACCCTGACGGTAGACAAGGCTGTACAGCGAATAAAAAACACAGACAGTACCGCCAAGGCAAAAACAAAAGTTATAGTAGATGCCCCAAAGTCACAATGCTCTGTCAGAGTAGTGCCGATACCCAATTTTGTTGCGGCACTGCTGAAACAGTATATCCCTGCAGGCAGTAACAATTATTATTTCCTCTCAAAAAATATGAATTATATTGAGCCTAGATGTTACCAGTACAGATACAAAAAGATACTGGAAAAAGCAGGGGTAGAGTATATAAACTTTCACGCATTAAGGCACACCTTTGCCACCAGAGCAATAGAAAAAGGTGTAGATATAAAAAGCTTAAGCGAAATACTGGGACATGCCTCTGTAAACATTACACTTGAAAAGTATGTTCATTCCAGTGACGAACAAAAGAAAAAACAGATTAACAAGCTTGAACTTTTAGCAAATCTATAAGTGGTCAAAAAAGTGGTAAAACCGCTGTAATTTCCGTTTTTATGGGAATTTACAGCGGTTTTCGTTTAGTTATATACTTCACGAAAAATTATATTTCAAATTTATTATTGCCTATGATAACAGTTTTTGCAGATTTTGTAAAGAGTATTCGCAAAAAAAGTTATAAATTTTTTAATAAGGGAGGTTATAACGGCAGGGTGGTTGGCTGAATTGCGGTGAATGTGTTGCGGTTGGTACAGTATTTATTGTGTACAGTGCATAACGGCAAAACCGCATTTTAAGCTGCGGCAAGCCCTACAGCCTTTAAAGGGCTGTACCAAAGCCGGCCTGTATAGTACAAAGGGCTTGCAAATTTTCCAAATAAAAATTTATTAAGATAGGAGAGAGCAAAATGAAAACAAAACAAAAAACAAGTTTACTAAAACAGCTATTGGTAATTCTTATGGTTACTGTAATGGTTGCAGGAATCTCTGTTGTTGGTGCAAGTGCCGCAGATACCAAAAAGACATACCTAGACACTATGGGTTATTCCTCATTTAATTCAGACAGCCCTAGGAACTCTTGTTCACCATTTAAGGGTGAGGATCTTCACGGCAATGAGTGTACAAATGCTTATCAATTTTATCTTGATGTAGATTGGCGCAGTTATTCAAATAAGGATGAAGTGCATAACAGAGGCTGGGCTTCGTACAATGTAACATTTAAATTAGACTCAAAATATGATAGCTTTAATTTTAAATTAACAGCTGGTAATAGGATTGACCAGGGTACTGTAAATATATCAATACTTGATGATAACAATAACTTACTATATTCTAATGGTGTATCTGAAAATACTAATCAAATACCTGTTAATTTCAGTGTAAAAGGTGTAAATTTACTTACATTCGAAATAAAAGGTCCTTTGGAAAGTTATTTTGCTTATAGTAATAACTATATCATTCTAAATAACGCATACTTTACAAGCAACGGTTCTACACCTGAGCCACCAACAGATCCAACACCGGATCCAACAGAGCCACCAACAGACCCAACAGAGCCGCCAACAGCTCCAACACCGACACCAACACC
>FR891328.1:0-25832 GCA_000435335.1 Clostridium sp. CAG:964 | reverse complement strand
CCAACACCAACACCGAATACAACAGACCCAACGCCTGCTCCTACAAAGCCGGCTACACCTGATAGTGTAATTAATAATAAAAACGGTAACGGTGGTTCTAATTCAAACGGTGACAGTACAGTGGGCAAAGACGGCAAGGGCGTAGTTGCAACGGGCGGTGTTCCGTTTGTTACAGCAGGTGCACTGGCAACTGTTGCACTTGGTGCATGGATAACTATGCTTGTTCGCAGAAAGCTCGTAAACAAATAATTTCCCCATAGGCAACGCAGGCAGTAATAAATAATAATTAAAGCAGTACCCGGTGATTATTTTAGAAAATCATCGGGTACTGCTCTTCTGTTGTCGGGTAATATATTGTGTTGAAACAAAAATTTTTATAGCTGTTGTGCTTATTTTAAAAGCTGTGCCTTTATTTCCTCGGCTGTGGCAAGGGGAGATTTGTTGGCGTTTATTACAACATCGCTTGCCTGCCTGTACAGCGGCAAACGGCTGTTGTACATTTCCTCCATAACCTTGTCCTTGTCCGGCCTTTGCAGTAAAGGGCGTTTTTTGTCATAACGCAGTCTATGCTTAATGGTATTCAGCGGCACATTCAGCAGTACCACCGTACCGCTTTGCTTTAGAGCCTGTACATTCCTTTTGTACAGCAGTGTGCCGCCTCCTGCGGCTATAATACAGCCCTGCTTTTGGCTAAGCTCTTTGGCGGCGTTATGCTCTAAATCTCTAAAGTATTCCTCACCGTGCTGTGCAAATATATTGCTTATAGTTGTGCTTTGCTGCTGCTCTATGTATTGGTCAAGGTCTATGTACTCCATATTGGTTATTTTGGCAAGCTGCTTGCCTACCGTTGTTTTTCCACAGCCCATAAAGCCGCACAAAACAATATTGCTTTTTCCCATAATATCACCTGTATCAGAATTTCTTTTTCAGCTCCTGAGATGCGTCTGCACAAAGCTGTTCAATGTCCTTAACATCATATACAGAGCCGTCCCAAATTTGGTGAGAAACTACGGCCTGCCATACAAGCATAGTCATACCGCCCACAGCCTTTTTGCCCAGTGCCTTTGCGGTTTTAACAAGCTTTGTTTCCAAAGGATTGTACACAGCGTCGAATACTGCGTCGCAGTTTTTAATAATATCCTCACCTACAGGCATAGCGTCAACATTCGGGTACATACCAAGAGGCGTTGCGTTTACCAACAGGTCGATGGTTTTATCTACATGGCTTAGTCTGTCAATGTAGCAGGTAGAAATGCAAGGATGAATTGTTTTTTCCATAATTTCGCAGGCAAGGGCAGAAACCATATGAATATCCTCGTGCCTTACAGCTATAGTAATAGCCGCACCCGCCTTAGCCGCCTCAAACGCCATAGTTCTTGCCACGCCGCCTGTGCCCAAAATAACAACATTGCCGTCTACAGGTATGCCGTTGCTTTTTAGGGCCTGCAAAAAGCCGTCAGGGTCTGTTGTGTAGCCTTTTCCGTTTGCGTCTACTGTGTTTACACTGCCGTACAGCTCTGCTTTTTTGTCCAGTGACGAAAGCAGCGGAATAATAGCGGACTTATGTGGAATGGTAATGTTAAAGCCGTCAAGCTTAGAAAGCCTTTCACGGTACTCCCTTTCAAGCTGCTGTGGCTCTACATCAATTACCGAGTATTGGGCGTCAATGCCTGACAGCTCAAACAGCCTGTTGTGTATAAAAGGCGACATTGTATGGCCGATAGGGTGGCCAATAACTGCATATTCTTTTTTTGACATAGATAAAACCTCATTTCTATTAATTTTTAGTGCAAGTTTATCAAAAGTTGGAATTTTTAAAAAAAAAGCAAAATATATATTGACAAAGTCGCAAATTACCAATAATATAATTTTGTACTTAATTTACTTACATTGTGTACCCGGGTACACCTTTTATATTGTACCAAAAAGTGGTGGGTTTGTCCACCGCAGGCTGTGCATTAGTAGGTATAAACAAAAAATTTTTAGGAGGATTTAATTATGGTACTAGAAAAGGTAAAGGCTATTTTGGCTGACCAGTTTGACGCAGAAGAGGATTCAATTACAAAAGAAACAACTATTCAAGACGACCTAGGCGCCGATTCACTTGATGTTGTTGATTTGCTTATGACAATCGAGGACGAGTTTGAGGTTGAGGTTCCTGATACAGAAATCGAGAATCTAAAGACTGTAGGCGATCTTGTAAAGTATATTGAGGAGCACAAGTAATTTACAGTCAATGCTCTGTATATAACCACACTGCTTAGCGGCGGTGTGGCTTTTTTATTTTATAAATTTGCTTTATATGTAAAAAATATTGAAATTCCCGCTCTGTTATGGTACTATAAAACAGTATTGGTGAATCGACTGTTCACATTTATGCTTTTCATATTTTTTAGTAAGGAGTGCTGAAAATGAATACAAATCAACTATATGACCTATGGCTGAAAAATGCAACGGAGGATCCTGACCTTATTCCGGAGCTTGAAAGCATTAAGGACGACCAGGACGCTGTCTATGACAGATTCTACAGAGAGCTTGAGTTTGGTACAGCCGGCCTAAGAGGTGTTTTGGGCGCAGGTACAAACAGAATGAATATATATGTTGTACGCTATGCAACACAGGGTTTGGCTAATTATTTAAAGAAAAATTACGACAAAGCGTCAGTTGCTATTGCAGGCGACTCAAGAATTAAGTCTGATGTTTTTGTAAAGGAAGCAGCCAGAGTATTGGCGGCAAACGGCATTAAGGCGTATGTTGCAAGAGAGCTTCAGCCTACACCTGTTGTTTCCTTCTGCGTAAGAGAGCTAAAGTGTCAGGCAGGTATTATGGTTACAGCAAGCCACAATCCGGCTAAATACAACGGCTACAAGTGCTACGGCAGCGACGGCTGTCAGATGACAGACGAAAGTGCAGACGCAGTTTATTCCGAAATTCAGAGCATCGACATTTTCAACGATGTTAAAACAATTGAATTTGAGCAGGGCTTGGCAGACGGAAGCATTGAGTATATAGATGATACGGTATATGACAGCTACATTGAAAATGTAAGGAAGCAGGCTGTTAATCCGGGCATTTGTAAGGGTGCAGGATTAAAGGTTGTTTACACTCCACTAAACGGTGCAGGAAATAAGCTTGTAAGACGAGTTCTTGCCGAAACAGGCGTTGACAATGTGGTGGTTGTTAAGGAGCAGGAAATGCCTGACGGCAACTTTACTACCTGTCCATACCCTAACCCTGAAATTAAAGAGGCGCTGCAGCTTGGACTTGACCTGTGCGAAAAGGAAAAGCCTGACCTGCTGCTTGCTACAGACCCAGACTCTGACAGAGTGGGTATTGCCGTAAAGCTAAAGGACGGCTCCTTTAGACTTATGACAGGCAACGAAACAGGCATTATGCTTACAAACTACATTTTGTCCTGCAGAAAGGCTCTTAATAATCTTCCGCAGAATCCGTTTGTAGTTAAAACAATAGTTACTACAGAGCTTGTTGCAAAAATTTGTGATAAGTTTGGCTGTGAGCTTAGAAATGTACTTACAGGCTTTAAGTACATTGGCGAACAGATTTTGGAGCTTGAAAAAGCAGGCGAGGAAGAAAGATATATCTTTGGCTTTGAGGAAAGCTACGGCTACCTGGCAGGCACATATGTAAGAGATAAGGACGCAGTAGTAGCTTCTATGCTTATTTGCGAAATGGCGGCTTACTACAGAACACAGGGCAAGTCACTTGACGATGTTATTACAGAGCTTTACAAGGAGTTCGGCTACTACAAAAACAAGACGGTCAGCTTTGAATTTGACGGTGCTGCCGGCTTAGAGAAAATGGGCGGCATAATGACATCTCTTCGTGAAAACCACCCGGACGAAATTTGCGGCAGAAGGGTTACTGTTGTAAATGACTACAAGCTAAGTCTGAAAACAGACAAGGCAAACGGTACTACAGCTGAAATTAAACTGCCAAAGTCAAATGTTATTGCATTTATGCTTGACGACGGCTGTTCCATTACTGTCAGACCTAGTGGTACAGAGCCAAAAATAAAGCTGTATATTACAGCTGTTGGTGAAAATGAAGAATCTGCCATAAAAATTGCCGACCAGCTTGTTGAAGCCGGAGAAAAATTAATGGGTATCTGATTTCCCCTTGACAGGATAATTTAAATATAATATTATATTGTTTGTCAGTAAGACACTATTCATTGTTTAATGGTAGTGTCTTATTTTATGGCATAAATTATTTGTTTAATTCTTATACATATACAAGGTATATGTGCTTTTGGAGGTATTTTTATGGAGAAATGGGATGTTTATACCCAAAACAGAGAGAAAACAGACAGAACAGTAGAGAGAGGCTGTAGCTTACAGCAGGACGAGTACCGTTTGGCTGTACATATTTGCATTTTTAACAACAAGGGACAAATGCTTATTCAACAGCGCCAGCCGTTAAAAAAGGAATGGGCCGGTATGTGGGATGTTACCGTAGGCGGCTGTGCAGTGTCGGGCGAAACAAGCCAAATGGCGGCTTCAAGAGAGCTGCAGGAGGAGCTTGGGCTTAAAATGGATTTTACCGGCATAAGACCGCAGCTGACTGTAAACTTTGAAAACGGCTTTGACGATATTTATATGCTGGAGCTTGACAATACTATTGATATTGAACAGCTGGAGCTTCAATTTGACGAGGTAATTGCCGTTAAATGGGCAAGCCTAAAGGAAATTCAGGAAATGGTACACAGGGGCATATTTATTCCTTACTATGAGGATTTATTGGGACTTATGTTCAATATGAAAGGCAGCTACGGCTGTTTTGACCGAAATCATTTTATGCTGAAAACTAAAATAGCATAAGCTGTTTTGAAAAGCTTATAGCAACATATAAATCGCCGCAGCAGTTATAGCCTTTTAACTGCTGCGGCGATTTTAATTAATGCTTTTTAGACGATTCCACCTAATTAGCGGAACAAACGCCCGATGTTGGGGGCGACAAGGGTTATACAAAAAATTCTCCAATCCGTTACAATAAGTGTTCAAAGACTTATCGTAAAAAGAAAGGAGAATTTAGCATCAAATCAATATAAACAGCCTAGTCTGTATTAATGCTTTTTAATGACTTAATTATCTGCAAGCTCGTCTGCCAAGGCCTTTAGCTGTTCTGCAGAGGCTTCATTTAGTGTGGATTTTACAGTTACAGCTGTGTCGCACAGTGTAATGTTTTTCATACCCTCAAAGTATTCCTTCATTTTTTTGCCTGCCATTGGTGCCCATGTTCCGTTTTCTATTAGCGCAACCCTTCTGCTTTGGTAGTTCTTTATTTTTAGATGATATAGAAAATCCTCAACTGCCGGGAATAATGCACCGTCATATGTTGGGCAGGCTACTACAAGACGGTCGTATCTGAATGCGTCCTCTATAGCCTCTGCCATATCGTCCCTTGTAAGGTCGGCAACGGCAACCTTTTGCACTCCTCTTTCCTCCAGCAGGGCTTTAAGCTCCAGTGCCGCCTGCTTGGTGTTTCCGTGCATAGAGCCGTAGGCAATCATAACGCCCTTATCCTCCGGTCGGAAGCTGCTCCAAATGTCGTACTTGTCAATATAATAGCTCAGGTTTTCGTTTAAAATAGGCCCATGCAGCGGGCATATTGTTTGAATATCAAGGCTTGCTGTCTTTTTCAGCAATGCCTGAACCTGTGCACCGTACTTTCCTACAATATTAAAATAGTATCTTCTTGCTTCACAGGTCCAGTCCTCATCGGCGTCAAGTGCACCAAACTTGCCAAAGCCGTCAGCCGAGAACAGCACCTTGTCCTTTGAGTCATATGCCACCATAACCTCAGGCCAGTGAACCATTGGTGCCATTATAAATGTAAGTGTATGCTGACCCAGCTCAAGGGTATCTCCCTCTTTTACAACTACCTTTCTGTCATCTACATTTAAGTTGAAAAACTGCGGCATATACGCAAAGGTTTTTGCATTGCCTACAAGCTTTGCATTAGGGTATTTTTCTGCAAACAGCTTTACATTTGAAGCATGGTCAGGCTCCATATGTGAAATAACCAAATAATCCGGTGCTTTGCCGTTAAGAGCTTTTTCAAGATTTTCCACCCACTTGTCTGTGGCAATTTTATCTACAGTGTCCATAACTGCTATTTTTTCGTCAAAAATAACATAGGAGTTGTATGACACACCGTTGGGGATTATATACTGCCCCTCAAATAAATCTGTTTCTCTGTCGTCTACACCTATATACTTTATACTTTCGGAAATATATGTCTTGTTCAAAATAAAACCTCCTGTTTGTTACAAGTTGTTGTACCAATTTTAACCTATTGTTGTTAAAAAGTCAATAGGTTTTAATAATAATTCTCATTTTTGTTATTATAGCAGCTATTCTAGCATGGCGGCAAACTTAATAAATGCACCCGCCCAAGCCGATTCGTTGTGAAAATTAAACTCCCTGCAGTCATATACCAATTTTTCGCTGTGCTTACTGCTTTTTAAAAACTGAACCGTCCTTTCCACCTGTGGGTATAATTCTTTTTCTACCGGGTCGTGTTTGCCCGTGTAAATGTACATTTTGGGGCAGAGCTTTATGCTTTTAAGATAATTCTCCCACACAGAATTCTCATACAAAACAAATGACGGAGAAAAAGCCCCTGCAATGCCGAAAATATCGCTGTATGATGTGCCTATATAAAAGCTTTCCAGTCCGCCGGAGGAGCCGCCTGCAATGGCGGTGTGACTTTTGTCTGTAAAAACGTTGTAGTTTTTATTTATATAGGGTATAATTTTATTTAATAAAAGCTGTGCCATTTGTATGCCTGTGCCGTTTTCAAACATGGGGGTGTACTGCTTTTTTATTTTGCCAATATCAGGGGTAAGCTGACTGTCACGGTAATGGTCGCTGTTGTCTATGCCGACAACTATATAGTCACTGCGGCACTCCATAACCTGCGGAACATTCCAGCTGCCATATGCAGTAGAGCCTTTGCTAAAAAGGTTTTGCCCGTCAAACATATACACTACTCCGTATTTTTTGTCTTTGTCAACGGGGTTGTAGCAGCTTGGCGTCCAAACATATACATTCTTTTGTGCTTTTCCTGCAAATTCAAAGGTTAGTTTGTGGGTATTGGTGTCAGAATGGAAATCCTCCTCGTATGGCTGTAAGCATATAATATCAGAATCGTATGTAAAGCCGTTAGGCTCAAAGGAGCTGCACAGCCGATTAAATGCTGTATGGGCCGTTTTCCCGTTTTCACCGTTTGTAAAATAAACATCGTCAAATTCGGCACCTATGCAGCAGCGAGCAAGGCTATTTGGCAGTGTATCCATTTTGCACTGCTTTGTACGGCCACAGCCGGTAAACACCGCATTTACCCTGCTCCAGCCGAGTGTGTTATGAAATATAACTTCATTGCTACTCATTTTATCACCGTCTATTTGTTTTTAATATAAACATAAAAACAACCGACCTTAAAATACTTCATCGTACTTCATTATACAACATATATTGTATACAGTAAATTAAAATTCTATTAAATCTTAAAATAATTTTAGGGAGAATTACAAATGACTGCTACCTTAGAATACATCAACAAAATATTTGCCGATACTCCTGCGAAAACCGTCATAAGCAAGCCCGCAGGCAAAGGCTCTCCTTGCAAGAAAATAGTTATAGAAAACAAGGGAGACTACTACCAGGCGTCAAGGTACACCGAAAAGCAGGTTTTTCACGAAAATCTGTCGGTACAGCAGACAATAGAGCTTTGCGGTACAATGCTGGAAAAGGATTTTAAACAGCTGAACAGCTTCAGCAAAAGCCATGAATATATGGTAATGATTTCAAAAAAAGGCAAGGCATCTTTTAAAACAAAGCAAATTTCAAAGGACTTAACACAGACCTCTACACAGCACAACAGGCAAAAAAACTACCTTATAAAAGAGGGCACAGTTGTGCCTCCTCTTGTAGATATGGGTATATTTACAAAGGAGGGCAAGGTTGTACAGTCTATGTATGACAAATTCAAGCAGATTAACAGGTTCATAGAGATTATAGATGACTCTGTAAAGGAGCTTAAACAGGACACAGTAAACATTATAGATTTTGGATGCGGCAAGTCTTACCTGACATTCATTGTGTATTACTACTTTACAGAGCTTAGACATCAAAGGGTAAATATAGTGGGGCTTGATTTAAAGGAGGATGTTATAAAAAAGTGCAATGCCGCCGCCAAAAGCTACGGGTACAATGGTTTGCAGTTTAAGCTTGGCGACATTAACGGCTACAGCAGCGATTTTCAGCCGGACATTGTAATGACGCTGCACGCCTGCGACACTGCTACAGATTATGCTCTTTATAACGCTGTAAGGTGGAATACAAAAATGATATTCTCTGTGCCCTGCTGTCAGCATGAGCTAAACGGACAAATTAAGTCCGATGCTCTGTCGCTGTTTACAAGCTACGGCATTATACAGGAACGCTTTGCAGCACTTACTACAGACGCTATTCGGGGCAATTTGCTGGAATGCTGCGGTTATAAAACACAGCTGCTGGAATTTGTGGACTTGTCCCATACGCCAAAAAATATATTAATAAGGGCTGTTAAAAAGCAGCACAATTCAGAAAAGACCAAGGAAAAATATTTACAGCAGGTTAAGGCTGTTATGAGTGAGTTTAATCTTTCACCTACCCTTTACAAGCTGCTAAGTGAGGATAATCGACTGTAAAAAGCCAAAGAAGAAAAAGTGTTAAGATCTATTACACCTTTATAAGGCAAGAAAATAAGCTAAAAATACAAAATTATGCGCAAAAAGGCGGTCACACCACATTTGGTATGACCGCTTTTACTTGTATGTTAATCTGTTTGCTTGTGAAAAGCTGCTTTAGAGTTATATTTCTGCATAATAATTGTTTTAACGCTTTTGTTTATTAACAAACCCCGTTTATACACCTGCTCTGTTTTTAACAACCCTACTTTCCACTAATGACTTGGAAGATTTATCGTTTGTTAAGCATAACTATTGTTTTAAAAGACTTTTTTTCCGAGTCGTATTTGTAATTTATTTCGCCGCCGTACTTTTTAGCAGTTAGCCGAACACTGTATAAGCCAAGACCGTGTCTTTCCTTATCTTTTTTTATGGTAATAAGAAAATTATTTTTGGTTTTAGGAGGATTATCACAGCTGTTGTTTACCTCTAAAAAATACATTGACGACATAGGGTTTGTATATATAAGCATATTAACTCTTTTTCCGGCAGAGCCTTCGGCCGCTTCAATGGCGTTATCCAGCAGGTTAGATACTATACAGCACAGGTCGGCGTCCTCAACAAAGCTGAGGTTATGGTTGTTGTGCTCAAATGAAAAATTTATGCCCTTGCGTTGGCACTGCTCCTTTGCCTGCATAATTATTATGTCAAATATTTTATTTTTTGTTATACAGCTGCCGGCTGTGTAATAATCCTGACCTAAAAGAGAGGCTATATAATCGGTTATGCCGCTGTAATTTTTATCGTATGCCATAGAGTTTATGACATTTAGGTGGTGCTTGCTGTCATGTACGGCTACACGGGATTTATCGTAGCTTGACTGCAGCACCCTGTAGTAGTTGTAGTCAAGCTCGCTTTTCTGCTCGGCAAGCTGTAGCTTTGTAAGCTGACTTGAAATTTTTATTTGGTTTTCATGCACCAAAAATACTACAATGTTTGCCGCCAGCAGGCATATAGAGCATAGCGAAATAATTATACTTGATATGTAGGTAGGGCGGCAGTAGCCTGCCAGATAGTATATGCCCATTATGCATATTAGGGACGACATAGGCAGTAAAAACAGCCATATACCCTTAGTTCGTTCAAGCTCCTTTAATGCATATTTCTGTACCAGCTTGCAGGCTATAAACAGCAGCAGCTTTGAAATGGTAGAAATAAACAGCTCGGCTTCAAACGAACGAATCTGAATATAGTCGTTTTGAAGCAACAAATTTGAAAAAGGTATGGTGAGCAATTCACAGCCTACAAATGCCGAGGAAAAAATGAAGGAGTGAAGAAGACAGCTGCCAAGGTCGGTTTTATAGCACAATTTTGTAATTATAATATTTGTTGCTAAAAACAGCATTAAATTTGTTACCACATCTACTGTTGCATACAGAAAAAACCATATGGCAGATACAACTATGTACAACATCAGCGGGTAGCGAATTCTGTCATTTCTTTCAAAAAATGTTGAAAAATATGTATATGCACAGTAGCCTTCAAAGAGAAATTCCAGTAAAAAGATTAAATTTTCAAATATACTCAATGTCGCTCACCCATTTTCTGAATAAAGTCCTTTTTGAATTGAGAGATTCTCCTTTGAGAAGCATATATAACCATTTCGTTACCGTTTTTACAGCACACGGTAATTTGATTGTTGTCTATTTTAGAAACATATCGTAAATTAATCAAGTAGCTGTAGTGCGGTGAAGAAAAGTTGGCATTGTTGCGAAAAATATCCTTCCATCTTTTTATGTTGTAGCCCGTAGGAATAATTGTACCCATATCCGTAAGAATATAATTTTTGCGGAGAAATGTGTAAATGCACACTATTTGGTCGGCCTTTAAATTTTGAAGCTTTCCGTTGGAGGAAAAATCTACAATGGTTTCTTTTTCTGTTATAATATCCAGTGCACGGAAAACCCGCTCCTTCTCAACAGGCTTTTCCAAATATCTGAAAACCTGCAAATCCATTGCATCATCAAGGTAGCTTAGGTGAGAGGTTACAATAAACAAAATGATGTCAGGGTTTATTCTTTTTAGGTCATAACCTACCTGTATGCCGTTTTTGGTGGGCATTTCCACATCTAAAAAGGCTATGTCATATGTTTGGATACCGTCTAAAAGCTTTGCGACGCTGTTAAATGTTTCGATAGTATATTTAATGTTGCTTTCGCTAAAATAGCTATTTACAATGTCATAAAGATGATTGCAAAAGGTATCTTCATCATCAACTATTGCTATCCTTAACATATTTATTCCTTTCGCCGGGTTATACCGGATATAATACCGGTACTAAGTGTACTTAAAGATTTTTCTACGGATTTTTACTCTTGTTAAAGAAAGGTGGTCTGCACAGCGGCAGCCATGCAGGCAGGTGTGAATTTGAGCCGTAAACAGGGCAAGCACCTGATTTTTAGAATATGCTTAGTGTTAAAATACCAAAAGGCGGTGCGGCACAAATAGGTGTGATTTCTACAGCCGAAATTGAGGCCTTGTATTATTCGAAAAGGGTTTAACCGCTCCGATAATTAGGTAATTTTATTTTACAAAAAATATTTAGCTTCTAATTGCTATTATATACCAAAGAGGCTGTAATTTCAAATATTTTTCACATAATAGCGGGCTGAATTGTGCTGTGGCTTCCAGATATTACTCAGCCTGCAAATTGTGCATAGTACAAATTGCTGTAAAAACCGCCTTTTTTTACAAGCTCGTTATGCGTGCCCTGTTCAATTATATGGCCGTCCTTCATAACCAACAGAATATCTGCGTTTCTTACGGTGGAAAGTCTGTGGGCAACAATAAAGCTTGTTCTGCCCTCCATAAGCTTGTTAAACGCTTCCTGAATTTTTAATTCTGTACGGGTATCTATTGATGATGTGGCCTCGTCAAGGATAAGCATTGGCGGCAGGCATAGCATTATGCGGGTAATGCACAGCAGCTGCTTCTGCCCCTGTGACAGTCCGGCACCGTCTTCGCCTATTACAGTGTTGTAGCCTTGAGGAAGTCTTTTTATAAAGCTGTGGGCGTGTGTTTTTTTTGCTGCTTCTATAATTTCTTCATCAGTGGCGTCAGGCTTGCCCATATTAATGTTCTCTTTTATAGTGCCTGCCTTCAGCCAGGTTTCCTGTAGCACCATACCGTAGCCATGGCGGAGGCTCTTTCTGGTAACATCTTTAATCTCGTTGCCGTCTACATATATTTCTCCGCTTACGGTGTCGTAGAACCTCATAAGCAAATTAATAAGTGTGGTTTTGCCGCAGCCTGTAGGGCCTACAATGGCTATTCTTTGACCTGACTTAACATTTAAACACAGGTTTTCTATAAGCTTTTTTTCCGGAATGTAAGAGAAGCACACATTGTCAAGCTGAATATTGCCCTTTACATCCTTTAGTACAACAGCGTTTTCTTTTTCGTGAACCTCCTCCGGCTCTTCTATAAGCTCAAAAACCCTGTCTGCACAAGCCAAAGCGTTTTGCAGCTCTGTAACTACCTCTGAAATTTCGTTAAACGGTTTTGTGTACTGTGTGGCATAGCTTAAAAAGCAGGTTAAACTGCCCACTGTAATGTTGCCTGTTATAGCCATTAGTGCACCTGTAAGAGCTACACCCGCATAAACAAGGTTATTTACAAAGCGTGTAGCCGGGTTAGAAATTGCAGAGAAAAATATAGCCTTTACAGAGCTTTCGCAAAGCCTTTGGTTTACTTCGTCAAACACCTCTTCGTTTTCGTCCTCATGGGTATATGCCTGTACAACCTTTTGGTTTTCTATCATTTCCTCAATAAATGCGGTTTGTTCACCACGAATTTCCGACTGATTTTTAAACAGCTTGTAGGTTTTTGTGGCTATAAACTTTGCCACAAACAGCGAAAGCGGAGTTACTACAACTACTACCAAGGCAATAATGCAGTTTACAGAGAACATAAAGCCCAGTGTGCCCAGTATGGTTATAACACCGGTAAACAGCTGTGTAAAGCTCATTAGCAGACCGTCTGTAAACTGGTCAACATCGGCAATTACACGGCTTACGGTGTCGCCGCTTGAGTGTGTGTCAAGGTAGTTTAAGGGGAGCTTCTCTATTTTTTCTATAGCCTCGTTTCGTATATCCCTTGCAATGTGGTAGGTCATTTTATTGTTGCACATATTCATTATCCATTGGGAAAGTGCGGTTATGCCGGCGGCAATGCCTATTTCAATAAGAACAGGCAGTATTTTTTGGAAATCCACTCTGCCCTCGTCGGCTATACAGTCTATGGCACCGCCTACCAGAATAGGAATATAAAGAGTAAGTGCTACTGTAACCAGTGCGAGTATTATTGATGCCGTTAAAAATTTACGATAGCCTTTAATATGCTTTAGTACTTTTATGATAGTATCTTTTTGCTTCATAGTTTTTCACCTGTCCGTTTGTGAGGAGTATATTTCTTGGTATATACTGCAGCTGTCAAGCAGTTGGCTGTGAGTGCCTATGCCGACAATTTTACCGTCGTCCATAACTATTATTTTGTCCGCAGACATAATTGACGATGTACGCTGAGAAACAATAATTACCGTTGTGTTTTTCAGTCCCTTAACCGCCTTTCTGAGCCTTGCGTCTGTAGCATAGTCCAGTGCTGAGGCACTGTCGTCCAGTATAAGAATTTCCGGCTGCTTAACTAATGCCCTTGCGATAGTTAAGCGCTGCTTTTGACCTCCCGATAAATTCTTTCCGCCTTGCTCAATAACCTCATCTAAACCGTTTTTCTTGCTTGCCACAACATCGGCGGCCTGTGCAATCTCAAGTGCCTGTACAAGCTGCTGCTCGGTGGCGTTTTTGTTGCCCCACAGCAGGTTGTCCCGTATGGTTCCCTTGAAAAGAACGGCTTTTTGCAAAACTATGCCTATCTTTTCCCTCAGCTCTGCAGTGGAATAGGACTTAACATTTTTACCGTCTACATAAACTCCGCCCCTTGTACAGTCGTAAAAATGAGGTATCAAATTTACAAGTGAAGACTTGCCGGAGCCTGTACCGCCGATAATACCAACGGTTTCTCCCGGCTTAATACTGAAATTAATATCGGTTAGGCTTTCGCCGCCGGCACCTTGGTAGGTAAGGGCAACATTTACAAAATCAATGCAGTTTTCTGTTTCTATGGTATCGTTGTCTGTGTGCTGTAGTGTAGAGCTTGTTTCCAATACAGCCGTAACTCTGTTGCAGCAGGCAACAGACTTTGTCATGGTAATGATAAGGTTAGCCAGCTTTATCAGTTCAACCAGTATTTGCGACATATAGTTATACAGTGCAACAACAGCACCCTGCGTCAAAACACCCTGTTCAACTCTTATAGCACCAACCCATATTAAAACAACTATCGCTACATTGATTATTACAAATGTTACGGGGTTCATTAATGCTGAAATTTTACCTACATATTTTTGTGCCGCTGTAAGCTGACTGTTTAAGTCTTTAAACTCGTCTATTTCCCGTTCCTCTCGGCAAAAGGCCCTTATAACTCTGGCACCTGTTAAATTCTCTCTTGTTTTGCCTGTAACCTTGTCCAGCCTGCTTTGCGATTTTTTATAAAGAGGTATGCTTATAAGCATTATGGCAAAAACCACAACAGCCAAAACGGGTATAGCACACACAAATACAAGTGCCGCCTGAAAGTCAATGGTAAATGCCATTATCATTGCACCAAAAACGATAAACGGCGAACGCATAAATAATCGCAAGAACATATTTATGCCGCTTTGCACCTGATTAACATCGCTTGTCATACGGGTTATCATTGTAGATGTACCTATATTGTCAAGCTCCGAGAAGGACAGGCTCTGTATTTTTTTGAAAAGCACAGAGCGAAGTCTTGTGCCTACGCCTACGGCTGCCTTTGCCGCAAAATACTGTGCCGTTATCGAAAAGCAAAGTCCGATAACAGCTAGCAAAATCAGCAAAAAAAACATCTTTACAGCGTAGCCCTTGTCGGCGTTGCCTATACCAATATCTATAAGTGACGCCACTACCATTGGTACAAACAGCTCAAAGAGAGCCTCCAAAAGCTTAAATAACGGGCTGAGTACAGCCTCCTTTTTGTATTTCCCAAGCATTTTGATTACAGGGGACATTACTATGCATCTCCAATTCATATATAAAATTTACAATTTAATTTGTAAATTTTAAATTTTTAGTTTTAGGCTAATTAATACCTTTTTATTTTAAGCGGGTGTATTAATAGGGTGCTGTATTTATTAGGTAAAGATATTACGGCTTGCAGTAACCGCATGGGGAATAGCCGCTTTCTGACGCCTGCTTTCTGCTGTCAAAATAAACCTTGTTTTTGTCGGACATTTTATTTACAGATTTGCAGCTGCCAAGGTGAAATACTCGTGAGCTTTTGTTTCCTATATACCTGTGTTGTGAGCTGCCGGCAGAGCTTACCTCAGAGCTTAAAGAAGTGTCTGCACCGCCTCTTTTAGGTATAACCTGCTCCCTTTCGCTTGCCAAAACGGTAATTTTGTTGTTGCACAGGCTTACTGTTACAGCCTTGTCAAGGTCGGTACGCATTACAGGAATGTCGGAATTTTTAAGCTTGCTTAGGGTTTCCTTGTGCGGATGACCGTAGTCGTTGTTTTTACCGCAGCTGATTAAAGCCAGTGAGGGGCTGACCTTTTCTAAAAATTCACTGCTTGTGCTTGTACTGCTGCCGTGGTGCCCCAGCTTAAGTACATCTGCCTGTACATTAAAACCGCTTTCAAGTATCTCCTTCTCCTCCGACTTTTCGGCGTCGCCTGTTAAAAGCACTGCCATATTGTCATAAATCGCCCGCAACACCAGTGAACAGTTATTTTTATTGTCATTGTCTATATTGGGAGAATATATGTTAACCTTACAGCTTCCTACATTAAATACATCGTTAGTTTTTGGAAAAACAACATTAAAATCCTCTTTGTCAATGTAGTCAATCAGGCTTTCCCACGCCCTTGTGGTATTGTACGCCTCGGTCATTACAATGCTGTCTGTGGGTATGCTTTGAAGCACCTTTTTCATACCGCCAAAGTGGTCGGAATGAGGGTGGGTAATTACCGCATAGCTTAGCCTGCGTACATTTTGACCTTTCAGGTACTCAACAACCCTATTGCCCTTGTCGGCTTCGCCGGCGTCTACAAGCATATAGCTGCCGTCACATTCCAGCAGCAGGCTGTCGCCCTGTCCCACATCAAGCATATGAAGCTTAAGACCGTTTGTGCTGCCTGCCGTGCTTACTGTACCATCACAGCCGATAGCACAAAAACAAAGAGCTGCAGCTAAAACAGCACAAAGCAGCTTGTTCAGAAATCTCATAAATAAAACCTCCCTATACTGAATAATTTTACCATTTTAGCTTATATTAATCAAGAATGATACAGCTGTGCAAATTATGCCGCATTAAAAACGAAGAGCCGCTAAGCAGAGCTGTGTAAATGGGATTATTACTTAAAAAATTGTGCTGTAAAACCAAAAATCGGTGTTGACAAACAAGATGAGGATATGCTATTATATAAAACTGTTGAGTAGTATGGTTTTGTAGAGAGCTTTAGGCAAAGCTGCTGTTAATCTTATACAAAAAATACTGCTGAACGGCAGAGGCTGTAAGTATAAAATTACAGCTTTTGAGGCACTTGCTGTTAATGCGGACAAGAGTCCGCTTTAGCATAAATAAATTTTTTATGTTTGAGGAAAGGAGGAGAACTATGCCTACATTTAATCAGTTGGTTAGAAGGGGTCGTCAGGTTACTGAAAAGAAAGCTAAGACACCTGCTCTGCTAAAGGGCTGGAACTCTAAGAAGAGAGTTGCTATAGACCAGGCTTCACCACAAAAGAGAGGCGTATGTACTGCTGTAAAAACTGCTACACCTAAGAAGCCTAACTCAGCTCTTAGAAAAATTGCCAGAGTAAGACTTTCAAATGGTATTGAGGTTACTTCATACATTCCGGGTGTTGGCCACAACCTACAGGAGCACAGCGTTGTACTAATTCGTGGTGGTAGAGTTAAGGATATCCCTGGTGTTCGTTACCACATCATCAGAGGTACACTTGATGCACAGGGCGTTGCAAAGAGAATGCAAGCTCGTTCAAAGTATGGTGCTAAGCGTCCAAAGGCTGGTAAGTAATCCATTAAACCCATAGGAAACAACTAAAAAAAGACAACTAAAACAGTTACAGTACAATACAGTGTGCTTTTATATATAGACAAGCCTCAGTATTGACAAAACGGGAGTTGTCACTTTCGAGTACCTATGATATCTCAAAAATTGTGAAGGAGGGAAGTAAAATGCCAAGAAGAGGTTCAATAGCAAAACGTGATGTTTTGCCGGATCCACTATACAACTCAAAGAAAGTTACACGCCTTATTAACAACATTATGTATGATGGTAAGAAGGGCGTTGCACAAAAGATTGTTTACGGTGCATTTGACATCATTAAAGAAAAGACAGGTAACGATCCACTGGAGACTTTTGATCAGGCTATGGAAAACATTATGCCTGTACTTGAGGTAAAGGCTCGCCGTGTAGGTGGTGCTACTTACCAGGTACCTATGGAGGTTCGTCCTGAGAGAAGACAGACACTAGGCCTGAGATGGCTTTCAAACTATGCAAGACTTCGTTCAGAGAGAACAATGAAGGAAAGACTTGCCGCTGAAATTATGGATGCTGTTAATGGCGTAGGCGGTGCTGCTAAGAAGCGTGACGAAACACACAAGATGGCAGAAGCCAACAAGGCTTTCGCACATTACAGATGGTAATAATTTAAGGAGGCTATTATGGCTAGACAGGTATCTCTTGAACACACAAGAAACATCGGTATCATGGCTCATATTGATGCCGGTAAAACTACTACAACAGAGCGTATCCTGTTCTATACAGGTATCAACCACAAAATAGGCGAAACTCATGACGGTGGCGCTACTATGGACTGGATGGAACAGGAGAAGGAAAGAGGTATTACAATTACATCTGCCGCAACTACATGCTTCTGGAAAGACAGAAATGGCAAAAAAGTTAGAATCAACATCATCGACACCCCTGGTCACGTTGACTTTACAGTAGAGGTTGAGCGTTCACTTAGAGTTCTTGACGGTTCTGTAACAGTTCTATGTGCAAAGGGCGGCGTAGAGCCACAGTCTGAAACCGTATGGAGACAGGCTGACAACTACAAGGTACCTAGAATGGTTTATGTAAATAAGATGGACATTATGGGTGCCGACTTCTACAGAGTTGTTCAGATGATGAAGGACAGACTAAAGTGTAATGCTGTTCCGATTCAGCTTCCAATTGGTGCTGAAGACGACTTTAGAGGTATTATCGACCTTATAAAGATGAAGGCTGAGGTTTATTATGATGACCTTGGTAAAGATATTCGTGAGGAAGAAATTCCTGAGGATATGAAAGAGCTTGCTCAGAAATATCACGACGAGCTTATCGAGCATGTTGCTGAAATGAATGACGAGCTAATGGAAAAATTCTTCGGCGGCGAAGAGCTGACCGTTGATGAAATTAAGGATCAGATCCGTAAATCAACAATTGAAAACAAAATGGTACCTGTAACCTGCGGTACTTCATACCGTAACAAGGGTGTTCAGATGCTGCTTGACGCTATTGTTGACTATATGCCTGCTCCTACAGATATTCCTGCTATTAAGGGTGTTAACCCTGAAACAGACGAGGAAACTTGCAGACACGCTTCCGATACAGAGCCTTTCTCTGCATTGGCATTTAAGATTGCTACAGACCCATTCGTTGGTAAGCTGTGTTTCTTCAGAACCTATTCAGGTAGCGTAAATGCAGGTACAACAGTTTATAACTCAACAAAAGATACAAACGAGCGTATTGGTAGAATTCTACAGATGCACGCTAACGACAGAAAGGACATTGAAACCTGTTATGCAGGTGATATAGCTGCTGCCGTTGGTCTAAAGTCTACAACTACAGGTGATACTCTATGTGACGAGAAGCACCCTGTAATTTTGGAATCAATGGAATTCCCGGAGCCTGTTATCCGTGTTGCTATCGAGCCTAAGACAAAGGCCGGTCAGGAAAAGATGGGTATTGCTCTTGCAAAGCTTGCAGAAGAGGACCCAACCTTTAAGGCTTACACAGATGAAGAAACAGGACAGACAATTATCGCCGGTATGGGTGAGCTTCACCTTGAAATCATTGTTGACCGTCTACTAAGAGAATTTAAGGTAGAGGCTAACATTGGTGCTCCACAGGTTGCATACAAGGAAACAATTCGTCAAGAAGCTAGTGTTGACCAGAAGTATGCAAGACAGTCAGGTGGTAAAGGTCAGTACGGTCATGTTAAGATTAAGATTGAGCCAAACCCGGGCAAGGGTTACGAGTTTGTTAACGGCGTTGTTGGTGGTGCTATTCCTAAGGAATACATTCCTGCTGTTGACCAAGGTATCCAGGGCGCTATGCTAAGCGGTGTACTTGCAGGCTACAATGTAGTTGACTGTAAAGTAACATTGTACGATGGTTCTTACCACGAGGTTGACTCATCTGAAATGGCATTTAAGATTGCCGGTTCTATGGCATTTAAGGAAGCAATGAGAAAGGCAGATCCGGTTTTGATGGAACCAATTATGAAGGTTACTGTAATTGTTCCTGAGGAGTATATGGGTGATGTTATTGGCGACTTGAACTCTCGTCGTGGTATGATCCAGGGTATGGAAGCAGAAAACGGCGCTCAGAGAATTAACGCTAATGTTCCGCTGTCTGAAATGTTCGGTTACGCAACAGATATGCGTTCCAACACACAGGGCCGTGGTCAGTATGTTATGGAGCCAAGCCACTACGCAGAGGTTCCTAAGTCTGTTGCTGAAGAAATTATGTCAAAGAGAAATAAGAAGGAAGATTAATTTTACATTAATGAAAAATTAACAAAAACTTCTTAAAAATTCAATTATAAATTTATCTTAGCCCTTGCATTTTACTAATTTTGTTGGTAAAATAAGGGCTAAGGGATATATAAACCTAAAATAATATTTAAGGGAGGCTATTCCAATGGCAAAGGAAAAATTTGAAAGAAATAAACCACATGTTAACATTGGTACAATCGGTCACGTTGACCACGGTAAAACAACTCTGACAGCTGCTATCACAAAGGTTCTTAACCTAGAGGGCGACGCTGATTTCGTTGATTACGCAAACATTGATAAGGCTCCGGAAGAGAGAGAGCGTGGTATTACAATTAACACAGCTCACGTTGAGTACGAGACAGAGAAGCGTCACTACGCTCATGTTGACTGCCCAGGCCATGCTGACTATGTAAAGAACATGATCACAGGTGCTGCTCAGATGGACGGTGCTATCCTAGTTGTATCTGCAGCTGACGGTCCTATGCCTCAGACAAGAGAGCACATCCTGCTATCTCGTCAGGTAGGTGTACCTTACATTGTTGTATTCATGAACAAGACTGACCAAGTTGACGACGAAGAGCTACTAGACCTAGTAGAGATGGAAATTCGTGAGCTTCTAAACGAGTACGAGTTCCCTGGCGATGACACACCAATCATCAGAGGTTCTGCTTATCTTGCTCTAACTTCAACATCTAAGGACCCTAACGCTCCTGAGTATGCTTGCATCCACGAGCTAATGGACGCTGTTGACGAGTTTATCCCAACTCCTGACCGTAAGGCTGACCAGCCATTCCTAATGCCTGTTGAGGATGTATTCACAATCACAGGTCGTGGTACAGTTGCTACAGGTAGAGTTGAGAGAGGTCAGCTAAAGATTAACGAGGAAGTTGAGATCGTTGGTCTAACAGACGAAAAGAGAAAAGTTGTTGTTACAGGTATCGAGATGTTCAGAAAGCTTCTAGATTATGCTGAGGCTGGTGATAACATCGGTGCTTTGCTGCGTGGTGTTCAGAGAACAGAGATCGAAAGAGGTCAGGTTCTTGCAGCTCCGGGTTCAATTCACCCACATACAAAGTTCCACGGTCAGGTTTATGTATTGACTAAGGACGAGGGTGGCCGTCATACTCCATTCTTCAACAACTACCGTCCACAGTTCTACTTCAGAACAACAGACGTTACAGGTGTTATTTCTCTACCAGAGGGTACAGAGATGTGTATGCCTGGCGATAACGTTGAGATGGACGTTGAAATCATTAAGCCAATCGCTATTGAGGAAGGCCTAAGATTCGCTATCCGTGAGGGTGGTAGAACAGTAGGTTCAGGCGTTGTTACAGCTATCAACGAATAATTGAATTTCTTTCAATATTGATTTAATATGAATTTTTAGAGCCGCTTGAATTCAGGCGGCTCTTTTTGTACAATTTTTACATTTATTATGACTATTGGAAAAGAGGCGTTTTTTTACTTGTAATGGGTCACATCTATTTACAACGCAGAGATTAAAGGTAGCGAAAAAAATATTTTTATGTTGACACTGGTCATAATAATGTATATAATGGAGATGGTTAGGTTTTAGTCAATGTTAAAATTTAACAATTTATGCGTACTGAAAATCGTATATTTTTTAAGTCTATTGAATGTTCATTTGGTGGAATGGCTTAGTCATTTTTTACAGTTCCTATGTAAAAATATGTATGGAAAACGCTGACCACGGGTAAGGGGTTCTTGACTTACATTTTAATACATATGTTAAGAAGAACTATAAAAGGTTATATGAAACGAGTCTGAGGGATTTAAACGAGCACCTAAATAAGCTTTCCCAAGGTTAAAAAAACAAAGATTGTGTTGTGGGTGTCTGTTCCGAAGAAGTGTCAATACGATTTGACAACACATTAAATGATGTTGGTGTTCTAAGGTATATGCAAACCTAAATACTGTGAGAAAATGCGTACAGTGTTTTTCTGAGACACTGGATCGTGATTTTAATAAAGTTGCATTGTATGTCTAATTTGCCACAATTACGGTAACATATGATATTGACAAGGAAAAGTATATTAAAACGCAAACGAAATAGAAAAATGATGCTTAAAGTTTTTTGAAAAGCGGTAATGAGGAGAGAGTAGAATGAAAATTAAATTGGCATTATTAGAAAAAGATCAAAACTATCTGAATAGAGTGGTATCTATTTTTAACACTAAGTATGCAGATAAACTTGAAATATATTCGTTCACAAAAATCGAAAATGCAATTTCTGCACTCGAAAGTTTGCGTATAGATGTATTAGTAGCAAGCGATGCTTTTGAAATTGATGTGGCTACGCTTCCTAAAAGGTGTGGTTTTGCATATTTTGTTGATTCCCCTGATGTGGATTTGATGAATAATCAGTGTGCAATTTTTAAGTTTCAAAAGGCTGATCTTATTTATAGGCAGATACTAAGCGTTTATTCTGAAAAAGCCAGTAGTGTGTCTGGAATTAAATTTGATGATGATACTTGCAAAGTGATAGCATTTACTTCTCCTTGTGGTGGGGTTGGCAGTTCCACAATGGCTGCGGCATGTGCTTTGCACTATGCTGCAAAAGGACAACGAACTTTATATTTGAATTTTGAACGTTTCGGCTCATCGGATGCTTTCTTCTCCGCGGAAGGCCAGTTTGATATGAGTGATATTATATTTGCGTTAAAAAGTAAAAAGACTAACCTATCAATAAAAATGGAAAGTTGCGTTAGACAAGATCAAAGAGGTGTATATTTTTATTCACAATCCAAGGTAGCTCTTGATATGCTTGAACTTGGAGCGGATGAAATTGTACGCCTTATTTCTGCAGCAAAATTTTCTGGTTTATATTCCCATATTATCCTTGATTTGGATTTTGGAATTGACGCGGAAGCCTTAAAAATTTTAAAACAATCCAATTCTATTGTATGGATTGGGGACGGTTCTGAGCTTTCAAACATAAAAATAATTCGCGCTTATAACGCACTGACAATTTTGGAGAAAAATGCAGAGGTCCCGATTTTAAGCAGGATAACTTTGATGTATAACAAATTTAGCAATAAGAGTAGCAAAACTGTTGATGGGATTGATATTAAAGATATCGGTGGCGTACCTAGATATGAGCATGCTTCTACCGCACAGATTTTAGAGTGTGTATCTCCTATGGATGTGTTCAGTATAATGGATTGAGGCGGTGTGAAGAGTGGATTTTGAATATGAACAGCAATTTGTTGCTGATATAAAGAAGTATGTCACGGAAAACTTGGCATTGAGCAAGATTAGTGATGATGAGTTGCAACAAAAAATAGAAGTAATTGTAGAACAACGAATAGGGTCACTGTATTGCCCAATAGAACAGCGTGTTTCTATTGTTGAACAGGTTTACAGTTCGCTTAGAGGGTTCGGGCTTCTTGATTCAATAATTAAAGATGATACCATAACCGAGGTAATGATTAACGGACCGGAAAACGTGTTTATAGAGCAAAACGGTAAACTTTTTAAACTTGACAAACAGTTTGAGAGCCAAAGAAAACTTGAGGATATTATTCAAAGAATTGTCGGTCTTGCTGGACGTGAAGTAAACCAAGCGAATCCGATTTGTGATACAAGACTCCCAGATGGTTCTCGTGTCAATGTTGTATTGCCACCAATTGCGCTTTGCGGCCCCACGGTTACAATCCGTAAGTTTTCGAAAACACCAATGACCATTGAAAAGTTGATTGAATATCGTTCGATTACGCAGGAAATAGCCGATAAACTAAAATTACTTGTTAAGGCAAAATATAACATATTTATAAGTGGCGGTACTGGTTCTGGTAAAACCACATTTTTGAACGCATTGTCAAACTATATACCTAAAGATGAGCGTGTTATAACGATTGAAGATTCGGCTGAGTTGCAAATTGAGGGAGTTGAAAACCTTGTTAGCCTTGAAACCAGAAATGCAAATGCGTCTGGCGCGGGTCAGGTTACTATTCGTGATTTGATTAAGTCATCACTTCGTATGCGTCCAGAGCGAATTATAGTCGGAGAAGTTCGAGGCGGTGAAGCATTGGATATGTTGCAGGCAATGAATACCGGACATGACGGATCTCTTTCGACAGGTCATGCGAATTCTACCGAAGATATGCTCAGTCGTCTTGAAACAATGGTTTTGCAGGGTGCTGCCGGTCTTCCGCTTGAAGCGATTCGCCAACAGATTGCTTCCGCTATTGACATTATTATACATCTTTCAAGATTGCGTGACAAATCAAGAAAAACGATGGAAATTACCGAGGTTGTTGGTTATGAGGACGGTAAAATAATATTGAATCCATTGTATGTTTTTGAGGAGGATGAAAATTCAACACTCCAACATGTGTCTGGTCAATTGAAGCGAACTGAAAATGAGATGAAGAATACACATAAGCTTATTCTTTCAGGATTTTATGATAAATTGTGAGGTGAAAGCTTAATGAAAAATATATTCGTAAAAAACAGTAATAAAGAAGATATAAACAAATTGCCTGAGTATGGCCTTTCAGATGTTACGAACATGCAAACAATAAATTATACTGTTTATCATTTGAAAACTTGGGAAAAGATTGTCTATTTTGTTATAGCATTTGCTGCGGGCGCCTTTATTGGTTATCTATTTTATGGAAATCTTGCAAAGGATGAGTATGGACAGGCAACCGTTGCTACACACATCTTGAATATTGCAATTCCTGCAATTGTTGGTGCTTTGGCTGGAAAATTATTTCTTCCTATTAGGCAAAAACAGATTATTGAGAAACGCAGAAAAAATCTTCGTGACCAGTTTAGAGATATGCTTGAGGGTTTGGTTACATCATTAGGAGCAGGCAATAATGTTCCAGATTCGTTTGTTTCCGTATATGAAGACTTGAAGATTCAGTATGCGCCTGATTCTTATATAGTTAGAGAATTAGAAATTATTCTTGAGGGGATCCGACACAATGTTCCTGTCGAAGATATCCTAATGGATTTTGGAAATAGAAGTGGCATAAACGATATAAAGACATTTGCAAATGTTTTCAACATTAGTTATCGAAAGGGTGGCAATATCAAGGATGTAATTCGTAACACTCATAATATTATCAGCGAAAAAATAGAAATTGCTGAAGACATTGAAACGACTGTGACAAGTGGTAAGTTGGATCAAAAGATAATGTTAGCCATGCCTATCGCTTTGATATCGATTATTAAGTTTATGAGTCCAGAGTTTGCTGAAAATTTTGCGACCCCTGCCGGAATAGTATCTACAACTATTGCTGTGATATGTTTTGTAGGAGCCTATTTTATCGGAAAAACTATGTTGGATATCAAAATCTAAGGGAGGGTGGAATATTTTTATATGGATATAATTTCAATCAAAGACATTGTAATGTATAGTCTATTTGTTATTTGTTTTGTATTATGGATTGTATTGTTTATAATGTCAAGAAAATATGATGCCCTTTTTGATAACCTCGAAAAAAAGGATTATCCCTTAAAGGAAATATATCCCGTGGGGTATTGTTTACTTGATATCATAGGATACAAATTCACGAGCAAACGTGACAGAAAAAAGAGGCACGAACTTAATGTGCTTTTTGGAGAAAAATATGCTGACTACTATCTAAGAGTTATATACTCTCAGCAGGTATCATTAGCCTTATTGGTTTTTATGCTATCCTTTTGTATGTATGGCTTTTCTCAGCAAATCGCAGTTTGGATTATAATGGTGATTTTTGCGGGGGTGACTTTTTACTATTTTGGAGATATTACAAGCAAAAGAATACGAAAGCGATCTGAAGAATTGCTTAGTGATTTTTGTGAGGTTGTTTCAGAATTGGCACTTCTTACGAATGCAGGAATGATATTACATGAAGCTTGGGAATTTGTTGCAGATTCTAACAAAGACAAAACAATTTATAAAGAAATGAGAATAGCTAGAGATGATATGAATAATGGTATGGCGGATATTGAGGCAATTAGAAAGTTTGGTAATAGGTGTATTATTCCAGAAATAAGGAAATTTACATCCACTCTCATTCAGGGAATGGAAAAGGGAAATGATGAATTGGTTGTTATGCTTCAAAACCAAAGTAGCGAAGTATGGAATGAAAGAAAACAGTCTATAAAACGACAGGGAGAGAAGGCATCAAGCAAGCTTCTAATACCAATGCTTCTTATGTTTGCCGGCATTCTTATTATGGTTATAGTCCCAATTTTCTCAAATCTT
>FR891327.1 GCA_000435335.1 Clostridium sp. CAG:964 | reverse complement strand
ACTCAACTAATGGGTAGTCTCCTACTCGATTTAAGCTTTAATGTCTGCACTGTTAAATTTATGTGATTGAATGTTGCTGTTTTAAAGTGATAAATAAGTTTTCGAGGGGCTAAAGTTGAATATATTGTGCTTTAGTGTTATAATAAGCTGATAACACAGACAGGTGGTGACATTATTGCTGAAAAAAGGGGAAGAGCTGCAGCCATTGGGCAATGGGGTAAGCGTTATAGTGTCAAAGGAACACCATTTTTTTACCGACACCATTTTGCTGGCAAACTTTTCTAAGCCAAGACCTAACGACAAGGCTGTAGACTTAGGTACAGGCTGCGGTACAATACCGCTTTTGTGGAATAAGGAAACACCCAATAATCACACCTACGCTGTTGAAATTCAGCAAAACGGTGCTGATATGGCACAGCGGTCTGTACAAATGAATAATCTTCAGGATAAAATTACGGTAATAAATGCCGACCTTAATAAATTGAAAGGCGTTTTGCCCCTTGGCAGTTTTGATGTTGTTGCCTGCAACCCACCATATAAGCCTATAGGAACGGGGATAGTCAGCAGCGGGCAATCACATTCAATTATTCGGCATGAAAGCAGCTGTACTTTTGATGATGTAGTAAGAGTGGCATCCGGACTGCTGCGTTTTGGCGGCAGGTTTTGTTTGTGCTTGCGGCCCGAGCGGCTTACCGATGTTTTTGTAGCTTTTAGAAAATACAGTCTTGAACCAAAGCGTCTTCAAATGGTTCAACAGCGTGTAAATAAAGCACCAAAGCTGTTTCTTGTAGAGGGCAGGCGTGGCGGAAAGCCCGGTGGACTGGTAACACTGCCAACGCTTTTTATAGAGAACAGCAACGGAGAGTATTCAGACGAAATGATGAAAATTTACGGTTCTTTTAAGGAGTGTTTATAATGTCGGGAATTTTATATGTAGTAGGCACGCCTATAGGAAATTTGGGGGATATGTCTCCCAGAGCAGTTGAAACCTTAGAAAATGTTGATTTTATAGCGGCTGAGGATACAAGAGTAACCTTAAAGCTTTTAAATCACTTTGGTATTAAAAAGCCTATGGTAAGCTACTTTGAGCATAATAAACACCAGCGTGGAGAGATAATTTGCCGGCGTATATTAAGCGGTGAAAACTGTGCTATTGTAACAGATGCCGGTATGCCCTGCATATCCGACCCGGGTGAGCTTTTGGTTAAGCAGTGTGAGGAATACGGTATAGAGGTAAAGGCTGTTCCGGGGCCAAGTGCGGTAATTTCCGCCTTAGCAATATCCGGCTTGCCAACAGGAAGATTTACATTTGAGGGCTTTTTAAGTGTAAACAAAAAAAGCAGAATGGAGCACCTGGAGTCCGTAAAAAATGAAACAAGAACAATGATTTTTTACGAAGCTCCGCATAAGCTGAATGCAACGCTTTGTGATATGCTGGGGGCGTTTGGCAACAGAAGTATAGCGATAGTTCGAGAGCTTACAAAAATACACGAAGAGGTTATACGAACAACCCTGGAACAGGCTGTTGAGCGCTACAGCGAAGCACCTTTAAAAGGTGAAATTGTACTGGTTATAGACGGTGCTAAGCCTGTTGACAACAATAAGGTATACACAGAAGAGGAAGCGGCAGATTTAGCAATAGCACTGGCAGCCGAGGAGGATGTTTCGTTAAGCGAAGCGTCTAAAAAAGCGGCTAAGGAAACCGGTATAAAAAAGGGTATTATTTATAAATTGGCAACTGAAAGAGATGAAGTAAAATGACATATTTACAGGCACTTGATAAAATTAATTCGTTAATGCTTTTTGGGTCACGCCCGGGATTGGACAGAATACTAAAATTTCTTGACGCTATGGGCAATCCTCAGGATAAGCTTAAGTTTGTACATATTGCCGGCACTAACGGCAAGGGCTCTACAAGTAAAATGATTGCGGCTGTGCTTAAAAGTGCCGGCTACAAAACCGGCTTGTTTATATCTCCTTATATAATTGATTTTAGAGAGAGAATACAAATTGACAACAAGATGATAGAAAAGGAAAGTCTTGCAAAATGTGTAGAGGAAACATATCCTCTGCTTGAGAAACTTAAAAAGCAGGGCGTAATTATAACAGAGTTTGAATATATTACAGCACTTGCCTTTAAATATTTTGCAGAATCCGGTTGCGATGTTGTGGTGTTGGAAACAGGTATGGGTGGTTTGCTTGACTGTACAAATGTTATTAAGAATACCCTTGCTTCTGTTATTACGGCTATAAGCTACGACCACACAGCGGTGCTTGGCAATACTATAGAAGAAATTGCAGGGCAAAAGGCAGGCATAATTAAGCCTAACGGAAATACAGTATATTATCCTCAGGGTGACGCTGCTGATGATGTTATTGCAAAAACAGCACAGGAAAAGGAAAATAATCTTGTATATGCAGATACACTGCCGCTTAAAGCTGTTGAAATGACTATTGAATATACAAAAATGCTTTATAAAAATAATGAGCTGTTAATTCACCTGATTGGTGACCACCAGCTGAAAAATGCGGCCCTTGCTATTTCTGCCATAGAAATACTTAGAAATCGCTGCGGCTTTAATATTACAGACGAAAACCTAAAGGAAGGCTTGGCAAAGGCAGAAATGCCTGCAAGACTGGAGCTGCTGTGTAAGGAGCCTATGGTTCTTATTGACGGTGCACATAACCCTAACGGTATGGAGGCACTTTCTGTTGCAATAAGAAGATACCTGCGTGGCAAAAAAATAGTTTGTATAATGGGTATGCTAAAGGATAAAGACAGTAATTCGTCTTTGGAATATTTAGACGGCCTTATTGATACGGTTATAACCCTGGAGCCTGACAACCCACGCAAGCAAAGCAGTGAAGACTTAGCGGAAAAGGCTGTTAAATTTTTCGATATTGTTTATCCTATGGACAGCTTTACAGACGCTATTGAAAAGGCCTTGAATATAGCAGGCGATGACGGTGCGGTTATCGTGTGCGGCTCGTTATATCTTGCCTCACAGCTTCGTCCGCTGATTGTTCGCTGCCTTAAAAAGCACAATAAAAATGTTTTAATCGACATTGAAAATTGATAAATTTTTTACGGGAAGTATTGTAAGATTTTACTACAGAGGATTTTGCAATTACTTACAGACAAAACAGAATATTTTATTATATAGAAATCTTCTGCCTTAGGGTGGAGGATTTTTTGTTTAGTTAGGTATATTTTGCGAAAAAATGTTAAAAATAAAGGAATGAGGAAAAATGTATGTGCAGGTAATTTTATCCCAAGGCGAGCTTACAGCTATGCTTTTGGGTGACATAGACCACCACACAGCCAGAGAAATGCGTAAGGAGATTGACGCTCTAATTGAAAAACACCACCCAACACTGCTAAGGCTTGACTATTCTGCCGTTCAGTTTATGGACAGCTCAGGCATAGGTCTTATAATGGGACGCTATAGGCTTATGCGGCTTATAGGCGGTACGGTTTTGGTTTGTAATGTGCCGCCGCATTTAAAAAGACTTATAGATTTGTCCGGAATAGGCTCTTTGGGGGTTTTAGAGTACAAAGGAAAGGAAGCATTAAAATGAATGTAATAAACGAAATGAAAATTTGCTTTGACAGCAAAAGCTGTAACGAGGCATTTGCCCGCAGTGCAGTGTCGGGTTTTATATTACAGCTTGATCCTACCATAGCAGAGCTGTCTGATATAAAAACAGCAGTTTCAGAGGCGGTAACAAATGCTATTGTTCACGGCTACAGCAGCACTATAGGCGATGTACATATTAAAGTGCAAATAATCGAGGGAGGGAAAGTGATAATCCAGGTAAAAGACAAAGGTGTAGGCATAGAAAATATTCAGCAGGCAATGGAGCCTATGTTTACTACCGGCGGCAGTGAACGGGCAGGCTTAGGCTTTGCCGTTATGCAGAGCTTTATGGATAAGGTAAAGGTTACATCAAAGCCCGGCAGGGGAACAACGGTAACGATGGAAAAATACATAATGCCACGGTTCTCTGCAAGAGATTCAATATGAACAGAGATGATTTTATTGAAAGTAATTTAGGGCTTGTACACGCCTGTGCCGCACGCTTTAAAGGAAAGGGAATTGAATACGACGACCTTTACAGTGCCGGCTGTGTAGGGCTTGTAAAGGCTGTTGATAATTTTGACAAGGAGCGGGGGCTGTGCTTTTCCACATATGCGGTGCCTGTTATACTTGGGGAAATCCGCCGGCTGTTTCGTGACGGCGGCACTGTAAAGGTAAGCAGAAGTCTAAAAGAGCTTTCTATGAAAGTAAACAGAACTGTAAAAGAATTTAGAGATAAGCAGGGCTGCGAGCCTACCTTAGGGCAAATTTCAGAATTAATGGGAATAGACCCACAGCAGATTGCCGAGGCTATAAACGCAGGCACACAGCCGCTTTCACTAACCTGTGAGGACGAAAACGGAGAAAGACAGCTGGATATTCCTGTGCTGCCGCCGGAGGAGAGGCTTACGGAAATAATGGCACTCAGACAAATAATAGGCGAACTGAACGAAATGGATAGGCAGCTTATTACACTTAGATTTTTTAAAAGCAAAACACAAACCGAGGCAGGCAAAATTTTGAATATGTCACAGGTACAAGTGTCACGCAGAGAGAAAAAAATACTGGAGAAAATGAGAAGTAAGCTATTGTAGTGAACCACTGCACAGATAAGAAAAAAGTATATTCACATAACTACTTAGTAAAAAATTAAATAAATATGGTGAATTATAAATTAACTTGTGCTATAATAGCAACAAGCGAAATTGTGTTCGCATATTTACAGTTAATAGCTAAATACTAAATCTGTCAGCAAACAGTATTTGTATAAGCTAAAGGAGCAGTTATGCAGAATAAGAAAATTATTATAAAGGGAGCAAAGGAACATAACCTAAAAAATGTTGATGTTGAAATTCCCAGAGATAAGCTTGTAGTTATTACAGGCTTGTCCGGCTCAGGTAAATCATCTTTGGCGTTTGATACAATTTATGCCGAGGGACAAAGACGATATGTAGAAAGTCTGTCATCATATGCCAGAATGTTTTTGGGACAAATGGAGAAGCCGAATGTTGAAAGCATAGATGGTCTTTCTCCGGCAATTTCAATTGATCAAAAAACGACATCAAAAAACCCGAGGTCTACCGTAGGAACCGTAACAGAAATATACGACTACCTCCGTTTGCTGTACGCAAGGGTAGGTGTGCCGCATTGCCCTGTGTGCGGCAGAGAGATAAAGCAACAAACCGTTGACCAAATTGTGGATAAGGTAATGGAGCTGCCCGAAAAAACGAAAATTCAAATTATGTCCCCTGTTGTGCGTGAAAAAAAGGGAGAGCATGTAAAGGTGCTGCAAAAGGCGCAAAAGGGCGGCTTTGTAAGAGCAAGGGTAGACGGCATTATATACGACCTTTCCGAAAAGATAACCCTGTCAAAAAATCAAAAGCATACTATTGAAATTGTGGTTGACAGACTTGTTGTAGCCGAGAAAATTCGTCCTAGACTTGCAGATTCTATAGAGATAGCCTCTAAGCTCTCAGACGGCTTGGTAGTTATAAATGTAATAGACGGCGAGGATATGCTGTTTTCACAAAACTATGCCTGTCCCGACCATGGCGTAAGCATTGAGGAGCTTTCGCCAAGAATGTTTTCCTTTAATAACCCAATGGGAGCCTGTCCTCACTGTACAGGCTTAGGTGTTTTTATGAGAATAGACCCCAACAGGATAATTCCGGACTGGGACAAAAGCATAGCCCAAGGCGGTATAAAGGGAAGCGGCTGGGCTATGGAGGGCAGCTCTATTGCCACTATGTATTTTGAAGGACTGGCGGATCACTATAATTTTGACCTTAATACACCGCTAAAGGATTTGCCACATGAGATTATTGATGTGCTTTTATACGGAACAAAGGGCGAAAAGTTTTATGTTCGCCACAGAACAGATTACGGTGACGGAACATATGAAACAGAGTTTGAGGGTGTTATCAATAATCTTGAACGCAGGTTTAAAAATACCCAAAGCAAGTGGATTAAAGAAGAAATACAGTCTTATATGAGCGAAGTGCCTTGTAAGTTCTGCCACGGAAAACGACTTTCTGATGTTAGTCTGGCTGTAACCGTAAACGATATTAATATTTCTGACCTTTGTGAAAAATCAGTTGCAGAGGTGCTGGAGTTTATTAATAATTTGCACTTTAACGAAAGAGATTGGGCAATAGCCGAGCCTATCCTAAAGGAAATAAGAAACAGACTGGGCTTTTTAAACAGCGTAGGTCTTGACTACCTTACACTTTCCAGAGCATCCGGAACATTAAGCGGCGGAGAAAGTCAGCGTATAAGGCTGGCAACGCAAATCGGTTCGTTCCTAATGGGTGTGCTTTATATTTTGGACGAGCCAAGCATAGGCTTGCACCAAAGGGACAACGATAAGCTTATAGGCACTCTTAAAAAGCTTAGAGATTTAGGCAATACGGTAATTGTAGTGGAGCATGATGAGGACACAATGTATGCGGCCGATTATATTGTAGATGTAGGGCCGGGTGCAGGTATTCACGGCGGCGAAATTGTATGCTGTGGTGATATTAATAAAATAAAAAAATGCAAAAAATCGATTACAGGTCAGTACCTAAGCGGAGCACGAAGAATAGAGGTGCCCGAAGAACGCAGAAAGGGAACAGGTGCAAGGCTTGTAGTTAAAGGAGCAAGGCAGAATAATTTAAAGAATATAAATGTAGAGTTTCCTGTAGGAAAGTTTATTTGTGTAACAGGCGTGTCCGGCTCCGGCAAATCGTCACTTGTTAATGAAATTCTTTATAAGTATTTAGCTTCAAAGCTAAATCATGCTAAGTGTCAACCTGGAAAATTTAAGGAAATTACAGGTATCGAAAATTTTGACAAGGTAATAAATATAGACCAGTCGCCAATAGGCAGAACGCCACGCTCAAATCCCGCCACATATACCGGAGTGTTTACTGACATAAGAGAGCTTTTTGCGTCAACGCAGGATGCAAAAATTCGTGGCTACAGTACAGGCAGATTTTCCTTTAATGTAAAGGGCGGACGCTGTGAGGCCTGCCAGGGTGACGGCATTATAAAAATTGAAATGCATTTTTTGCCCGACATATATGTTCCTTGTGAGGTGTGCAAGGGTAAACGCTACAACCACGAAACGCTACAGGTAAAATATAAGGGTAAATCTATATACGATGTATTGGAAATGACTGTTGAAGAGGCGGTAGAGTTTTTTGCCAATATGCCTAAAATCTACAGAAAGCTGAAAACACTGCTTGAAGTGGGCTTAGGATATATTAAGCTGGGACAGCCTGCTACAACCCTTTCGGGAGGCGAGGCTCAAAGGGTAAAGCTGGCAACTGAGCTTTCAAAGCGTTCAACAGGCCGCACTATATATTTTTTGGACGAGCCTACAACAGGACTGCATATCGCAGATGTTCATAAGCTTATACAGGTTTTGCAGCAGCTGGTTGACGGCGGAAATACGGTTGTGGTTATAGAGCATAATCTTGATCTTATAAAAACCGCAGACCATATTATAGACATTGGCCCTGAAGGCGGCGACAGAGGCGGTACGGTTGTAGCCTGTGGAACGCCTGAGGAAATAGTTGCCTGTGAAAAAAGCTATACGGGAAAATATTTAGCTCCTTTTCTTACAAAGAAGGCGGATAATTAACCGAGGTGTGCTGTACTGTAAAATAGTAAAGTACCACTGTAATGCAGGCAATGGCAATGGAACAGCAAACCGTTGTTAAGGGTACACACTTTTGGAAAGGACTTAAATGTGCATAAAAATGGATTTTTATTAAAAATGAGTCAGCTGCTCCCCAAAAAATAAAATTTTTATTGAAAAGCAACAAAAACATATTGACTTTTTACAAATCTGTGGTATCATAAATATGGTAAGTTAATTAAACGCTTAGTGAGATTAGTTTACTCCTTTTTCTTTATCTTATGTTTGGGGTTTAATTCTATTATCATCAAAGAAGCTCTGTCGAGGCGGCAGAGTTTTTCTTTTTTTATAGAAAGGTATATATTTTATAGCTGTTGTGCTTTTTATTCGGCAGTGAAGATATGTAAGTAAATATTACAGCTTTTTGCTGCGGCGTTTTTAGGGTTACATTTTGTATGTACAACATATACACCGCAGCTTTTTATGAAGCGGCTTAAAATAAGCGGATAATTTTATGACAAAATGAAAAAGCCCTTTGACTGAGAATTTTGAGTAAAGATAAAACCGGAAATTATGAATAATAAACCGACATTTGAGAATAAATAAAATATACCATTAATAATTTTCCAATGAAGGAGGCGTTTATATTTCATTTAAAGACAAAAGATTACAAAATGTAACCATTTGCTGCGAGAAAGCTTACATTTTACGGCCTGTCAGAAGCATAGATAACATAGCAATGACAGACAACAGGTTAAAAATTAAACAATTTTAATTAAATTCGGCGGATTTTTTAATAAATAAGTACATATATACAGATGCTTTGGAAAAAGCTGTATAGCTCTTAAACAGCTTTGCAGGCAAAATATGAATTAATTTTTACCGATTGATTGCTGATTTTTTCATAAAATATTTTATACACACAGCCAATATTTTAGTTAATATGAAGTATTTTGAAAAAGTCCTTGCAATTTATGCGTCTGTGTGATAAACTGTAACTAAATTGTTACCAGTTGTAATTTATTTATGGCAAAAGTACATATCCGGTAACAAATCCAACTGGACAGCAATGTCCGTTTTGTTTTGTAACAATTAGGATATTAAGTCCAAAATTCAAGGAGGTTTAGTCCAATGCACAAGCAGTGTAAAGGAAAAGTCGTACTGTCGCTATTGCTTTCAATTATAATGATTTTCTCGGTATTAGCGGTAGGTACAGTTTCAATGTCAGCAGAAACCAGTACAGGTATTGGTTTATGTGCATACGCTCTTAACGCCTATAACGAGGGATGGCCTTATGTATGGGGCGGAGCTTCATATGGCGCAGTTGACTGTTCAGGTTTGATTTGCAGCTACAACGGCGTAGGCGGTGTTCGTACAGATATGGTTTCAAGCTCACAGTCAGCCGGTCTTGACTGGGGTTATGTTTCAAACGGTATTCCGAATATTCATGGTCTTGGCTTACACATGCCGGGTCATGTAGGTATTTATGTAGGCAGCGGCAACGCTATTGATGCCCGTGGTACAAACTGGGGCATTATTTACGGTGATCTAAACGCTGTAAACTGGGTAGAGTGGTACAAGATTGTCGGTGTAAGCTACCCTGAAAGCGGATGGGTTAAGTTTGACGGCGAGTCTTTCTACTATGAAAACGGTGAGTATATTGACAGCACATCAAGAACTATTGACGGTGTAACTTACTCGTTTGACTCCTTGGGAAGATCAGATAAAGAACCGCCTGAAGGCTCATATGAGGTAACTGATTATTCTTCCGGCTCATCTTCAAAGGGCAACGGCTCTTCAAGCAGCTCAAGCAGTCTTTTAAGAGTAGGCTCACAGGGTGACAGAGTAAAGGAAGTTCAAAAGCTGTTAAAAAAGATTGGTTACTTTGATGACGAAGTAACAGGCTATTACGGCACATACACAGCAGCCTGTGTAAAGGAATTCCAGCAAGATGCTAATATCGAGGTTGACGGTATAGTTGGTCCGGAATTTATGGGCGCAATCAAAAGTGACGATGCTCCAAGTAAAAATGGAGCAGCTACATCCGACGATGATAAAGAAGAAGCAACCGAGGCACCTACAGAAGAGGTAACCGAGGCACCTACAGAGGCACCTACAGAGGCTCCTACAGAAGAGGCAACCGAGGCTCCTACAGAGGAAGCAACCGAGGCACCTACAGAGGCACCTACAGAGGCTCCTACAGAGGCTCCTACTCTTCCGCCAACTCCACTGGAGGACAGTGTAATTATGTACGGTGAGAACGATGTTGAAAACTGCACAGAAATTGCAGATATGCAGGCAAGACTTACAGCTTTGGGCTATTACACAGGCGAAATTACAGGCGTGCTTGACGATGCAACACTTGTTGCACTGCATGATTATTTTGCAGCTTCAGATATGAGCTCTGAGGATTTCATTACTCAGGAGCAGTACGATGTTCTAATGTCTGACGCCGCTGTTGCAAAGCAGATAGAAGGTCAGTATACACAGGAGCAAATTGACAAGGTTCAGGAGCTGCTTGTAAAGCTTGGCTATCTAAGCAAGGCATCAGGCGAGTATGACGAGGATACGATTACGGCTATTAAAACAGCACAGGCTAATTGTGATATGGAAGTGACAGGCGAGATTTCTGACGATCTTGTTAAGGCACTTGAGCAGGCAGCTGCCAGACTGGATTCTCAGTCAACAATTGTTTCAGGCAACGCTACTGCCACAGCTGCGACAGCAACTGTTACAACAGTTCAAGCAGCAGATAAAACATCAGGTTCACCTGTTACAGGCTACACATTCGGTGAGGTTTCAGCACCTGCCGATGACAACCAAACAGTATTTATCTGGGTTTCCGGCATGGCTATTGCACTTGTACTTGGTACAGCTGTTGTGTACATAAAGAATAAGTCTGCAAAGAAAAAAGAAAATTAATTTTCGGTAATATAAAATAACCGCTTTACTGCACCTTGTTCGACAGGGTGCAGTATTTTTTTGAACAAAATAATATGTACAGCTCTTGAAAATAAGATTAAAACTTAGTATTATATTAACATAAGAAATTAAAGACTAAAGGCACTTTTATGTATATACTTACATATCTTCCTTGCACGGCAGCATTCACATCAACAATCCAGCCGGTACACTCTAACGGCGGTGTTTGCTGCGTCAAAATGACTTTTTAGAAAACTATTTTGTCAAATTATTGTTTGTTGTGAAAGATAAAACGATTTTTACATTGTTTTTACATTAATATAATAGGTTTAAAATAATGTGTTGGTAAAATTTTAACAGCATTGACAATTGAAGGAGAACTGTAAAATGAATGATTTTTATAAAAACAGAGAGCTGTCATGGCTGCAATTTAACGAGCGTGTTCTTGATGAGGCAGGCAACAGCGATGTGCCATTGGCAGAAAGGCTCACCTTTGCATCTATTTATCAGACAAATCTCGATGAGTTTTTTATGGTGCGTGTGGGAACACTGCTTGACCAAATGCATGAGGATGAGAATATCAAGGATTCAAAAACGGGAATGAAAAGCCGTGACCAGATTGCGTCTATTCTAAAAAGAGTAAAGCAGCTTGAGAAGAAGAAAGCCGAAATCTATTTTAAACTTATGGGTGAGCTGCAGCCATGCGGAGTAAATCTTGTGGATTTTAATAAGATTACCGAAAAGGACAGAAAGCTGCTTGAGAATTATTTTGATGATAATATAATGCCGTTTCTGTCACCTATGGTGGTAGGCAAGCAACAGCCGTTCCCTTTTTTAAATAATAAGGAGCTGTATGCAATTGTGCTTTTAAGTTCCCGCAGCGGTAAGGAAAGAACAGGTATTGTTACCTGTTCAAACAGCGTTTTTAAAAGACTTATTGCTATTCCGTCACAGCCGGGTAATTTTATATTGAGTGAGGAGCTTATTCTCCATTTTGTTGCTAAGCTGTTTAATAAGTATACGGTTGAGGAGAAATCTATAATAAGAATTACAAGAAATGCGGATATTGATACCTCCGACATTTATGATGAGGATTTAGATTACCGTCAAAATATGGAATTTATGATAAAAAGAAGAAAGCGTCTTAACCCGGTGCGTATAGAGCTTTCCAGAGATATTAATACTCATACTAAAAAAGAGCTTAGCCAAATGTTTAACATAGAGCAGAGCCACATAATTAAGGTTGATACACCGTTGGACCTTTCTTTTGTATTCAATTTGCAGAGTTATCTTTATGACAAGAAGGATTTATTCTATACAAAACGCACTCCAAGGCTTACAAGGGATATTAGTATGTCAAGGAGCATTATTGAGCAAATAGAGGAAAAGGACTTGCTTTTGTCTTATCCGTACCAGAGCATGAAGCCGTTTATAAAAATGCTGCAGGAGGCTGCATTTGATGACAGCGTGGTTTCAATTAAAATAACTCTTTACAGGGTTGCAAACAAAAGTGAGATTATAGAAGCGTTGGTTGACGCCGCCGAGAACGGCAAGGATGTTGTTGTTATGGTTGAGCTTCGTGCAAGATTTGACGAGGAACACAACATAAAAATTTCAAGACAGCTGGAGGACGCCGGCTGTAAGGTTATATACGGCTTGAACAAATATAAGGTTCACTCTAAGCTGTGCCTGATAACTAAAAAAACCTCCGAGGGACATTCGTATATTACACAGATTGGTACAGGCAACTATAATGAAAAAACCTCAAAGCTGTATACCGACTTGTCGATTATAACGGCAAATCAGCAAATAGGCAGTGAGGCGGCTATGGTCTTTAACCACCTGTTGTGCGGTGAAACAGTTGAAAATACCACACAGCTTATGGTTGCACCTCATTGTCTGCAAAACAAGGTTGTTGACCTTATAGAAAATGAGATTGACAAAGCAAGAAATGATATTCCCGCTTACATAGGCATAAAGATAAACTCCTTAACAGACAAGGTTATTATCGACAAGCTTGTGGAGGCATCAAAAGCAGGCGTAAAAATTGAAATGATTGTCAGAGGTATTTGCTGCCTTATTCCTGAAATCCCGGGCGAAACCGAAAATATTACGGTTATCAGCGTAGTAGGTCGCTACCTGGAGCATTCCAGAATTTATCGGTTTGGCGTGGGTGATGAGGCAAAGGTTTACATTTCATCTGCTGATTTTATGACAAGAAACACCATAAGGCGTGTAGAAGTTGCAACGCCTGTTCTCGATAAAAGCATTAAAAATGAAATATGCAGAATATTTGATGTAATAATGAAAGACGATGCCAAGGGCAGAATTCAGCACAACGACGGAATTTATTATTCAAGAGAACTCAACAATCCTAGGCTGGATTCACAAATGGAATTTTATGCAGAAGCATATGGTAAGGAGAAAATGAAGGTATGACTCAACCTCAACCACAGGATAAGCTTATAATTTACGCCCTGAATCAAGAGCTGTGTGAAATTACACCGGAGGAATACGACGCAAACCCGCAGGAGGCAGTATTTGTTACAAATGCCGTTAATGCACAGTTGGCAATAGAAAAGGCGAGCATTGCTTATAACGGTGAGCTTAATTTGCAGAATATTGAGTTCTGTAAAATTGAATCATTGCAGGAATGTATAGTGGGTACGCTGGATATTCCAAAGCTTCCTGATGTTAAGGGCAGCAGATTTAAGGTAATAATCCTGATTAATCAAAAAAACATTGTCATTATAGATAATGAGGCTTTTTCTTCAAATATTATCAATAGAATTAAGCGTAACAGAAATACTCAGGGACAAAGCAGGGAAATGTTTATTTACAATTTTATGACTCAGCTAATGAGCAGAGATTTAAGCGTGCTTGGGCAGTATGAGCATACTATTATGCGTATGGAGGAAGAACTGGAGGACGGCAAGTCCGATAATTTTCAAACAAAGCTGTCGCCTATCAGAAAAGAGCTGCTTATACTAAGAAGCTACTACGACGAGCTTGTAGATATGTCTAAACAGCTGGAGGAAAACGAAAATAACTTTTTTGCGAAGAAAAAGCTAAAGTATTTCGGAATTATTTCTGACAGAGCCGACAGACTGCTGGGACGAACCATACATTTGCTGGATTATTCATCACAGGTAAAGGATACATATCAGTCAAGGGTTTCTGAACAGCAAAACAAAAATATGCAGTTTTTAACCGTTATTTCCACTATATTTTATCCTCTTACACTTATTACGGGCTGGTACGGAATGAACTTTCACAATATGCCTGAGCTTGCAAACGGCTATCCCGCAGTAATACTCCTTAGTGTGGTTGTGGTTGTAGCATGTATAATTATTTTTAAAATTAAAAAAATTATTTAAACTGTTGCTTTTTAAGCAAATTTATGCTTTGTGCCAATAGTTTGGTTAAAGCCGTAAAGAGAAAAAATTGATTTAAGCAAGTGGCAATAATTAATTTGCCGCTTGTTTTGATTTTTAAAAAAGCTATATCAACTATAATAACAGAAATTACAGTAACCGCAGAGAGCTTAACCTCTTTTACAGTACCGAAAAACGATGCTCTGCTTTTAAATGTATTAATAATATAAGCAGAGAGTTTTTGGCTGTACGGTGACAGCATAGAAGAAAATTGCCCTTTTTGACAAATCACTTGCCGCAGAAGCAGCATCTTCGCTTTTTATATTAATAAATTTCAGCAGAAAATTCAGTGCTGTAAATATATTTAGAAATAATCGGTACAGTATTATATGCCGAAAAAGCAGTACGGCTTTTTTTGAGGTTAGTTGTGTAGAATAATAAAAGTTTAAAAATTCAGTTTAAAATAGTACAGTTAAATTGACTTTTCTATTTTAAGGTGGTAATATATATTAGTATGTAAAAACAAGAGAAAATATGGCGTATTTTAGTAAATATGTTATATAGTTGTTCCTTTGCTGTAGTTGTACAGCACTCTAAAAAGTAAGATGTAGGAGAATGAATTTATGAAGGTTTCTAAGCTTTTAGGCGAAAGATTTAAGAATGCACCATCTGACTGTTTAATAGAAAGCCATAAGCTAATGGTGCGTGGCGGCTATATGAAATATATGGCTAACGGTATATATTCTTTGTTTATGCCAACAAAAAGAATTACAAGGAAAATAGAAAATATTATTCGTGAGGAAATGGATAATATTGACGGTCAGGAGGTATTGTTTCCGGTTGTTATGCCTGCAAGCTTGTGGGAGGAATCAGGCAGATATTACAGCATTGGCAGTGAAATGGCAAGATTTACCGACCGTAATGATAATAAAATGGTTCTTGGAATGACACACGAAGAGGCCGCTGTGCATTTAGCAAAAGACACAGCTCAGTCATATACTAATTATCCGTTTATGATTTATCAATTCCAAACAAAATTCCGCGACGAGCCAAGAGCAAGAGGCGGTCTTATCAGAGTGCGTGAGTTTACAATGAAGGACGCATATTCCTTCCATACATCTCAAGAGGATTTGGAGGAGTACTACGAAAAGGCATTTAAAGCATATGAGCGTATTTTTAAGCGTGTCGGTGCAAAAAATGTTATATCCGTAAAATCAGACAGCGGTATGATGGGCGGCAGTGTTTCTCACGAATTTATGCTGCTTACAGATATTGGTGAGGATTCTTTGGCAATTTGCCCTGAGTGCAGCTTTAGAGCAAATATGGAGGCAGCTCCTTGCTTAATAGAAAATCAGTCGGGGGAAGTAAAGCCGCTTGAAAAAATCCATACACCAAAGGTTAAAACCATTGACGACCTATGCAAATTCTTAAATACAGACGCAAAAAGCTTTGGCAAGGCTGTTGTTTATCAGAAAAACGCCAACGATGAATATGTTGTGGTATTTATCCGTGGCGATTTGGAAGTAAATGAAACAAAGCTTAGAAATTATTTAGGTGAGGAAATTCACCCTGCACAGAACATTGTTACAGAGGAGTGCGGTATTGTTCCGGGCTTTATCGGGCCGGTAGGTCTTACAGACAAGGCTGTTGCAGTATATGACAGCTCACTAAAGGGAATTAACAGTATGGTATGCGGTGCAAATGAGGCAGACTACCACTACACAGGCATTAACCTTGGCAGAGATGTGGGCGAGGTTGAATATGCAGATGTTGCAAAAATATATGAGGGTGCAGTTTGTCCGGAATGTGGAAAGCCGATTGTAACCATTAAGCGTGGCATTGAGGTCGGCAATATATTCCAGCTGGGCACTAAATATACAAAGGCAATGGATATGACCTACCTGGATAATCAAGGTAAGGCACAGAATCCTATAATGGGATGCTACGGTATAGGCGTAGGCAGGCTTGCAGCTTCTATCTGCGAAGAAAGTCATGACGATTACGGCCCTATCTGGCCAATGCCTATAGCTCCATGGCAAGTAGAGATATGTAACCTAAAGGCAAAGGACGAAAGAGTTTCTGCCGCTTGTGAGGGACTTTACAGTGAGCTTACAAATATGGGTGTAGAGGTTCTGTACGATGACAGACCTGTTAGACCGGGCTTTATGTTTGCCGATGCCGATTTGTTCGGCGTACCTGTAAGGGTAGTGGTAAGCCCGAAAACTCTTGACAGAAATTGCTACGAAATTTCTTACAGAGATAAATCCTACGAGGGCGATTTGCCGGTGGAAAATGCAGCGGCAGAAATTAAAAATATGGTTCAAAGCATGCTCGATCAATATAAATTTTAATAAAAAAAGAGGCAGGCTGCTGCCTGCCTCTTAAATACAGAATTGAGCTTTATTGTTAGAATAATGAGGTACAGCAAATCAATTGGGGGGATAACCGGTTTGCTCTGTATGGTATGCTGCAATTAATTTTGCTTTTTAACCATTTTATATTCATCGTAAAATTTAAAGTAATGGCAGTTGTCGAATGTATTTTGCATAAATTTGACAAACTCGTCCTCGTCTAAATTCACCTGACAAATATAGCAGTCATATTCTTCATCGTATACATAATTTGCACAATGCTCACAATTAGATTTGCCTGACATAAAGCTAATCACCTCTTAATTATTACGAAGTAGTGTGTATTACAGTAAAACAGGTGGTTTGCAAATTTCGCCGAAGCATGGCTGCTAAACCAACTCTAAAAATTATAACACAATTTAAAATATATTGCCATACTTATACCGGCCATATTTTTAATCGGTATAAATACTAAAGGAATTGATTTAATATGTACATTAATTACAAGCCCTTGGCTGTTTTTTTAAGAATGATAATTGCAATGGGAGGTACGCTGCTGCTGTTGGCAAGACTGCAAATATTTACCGGAGGCTTCCAAGTGAAGCAGGTCGGCTTGTTTTCAACCATAATGCTGTTTGTGGCGGTTGTTTACTATTATGTACTTTCGTTTTGGCAAATTAATAATACTAAAAAAGATAAAACCTGTATAGCCCCTTGGCTGAAGGGAACTATTTTACTTTCGTTTATCGGCATATGTGCTGTTGACCATTTTCTTATTAACGGAAATGCAATCCCGAATTGGCATAGGTATTTTGTAACAAATATGATTACATATGTAATGCCTGCTTTGCTGCTGCTTGACTATTTGCTGTTTGACAAAAAAGGCAGCTTTAAACTGTTTTTTCCGTTTATATGGCTTATACCGGAAATACTCTATACAGTGTATGTTTATGTTGTAGTGCTTCTGCTTGACGGTAAACTAAAGCTGTTTACTCAATATCCTTATCCGTTTGAAAAGGCATATCCTTACACCTTTTACGATGTTGTGGCTAACGGTGCCGTAAACACAGTTGCAACTCTATTGATGATATTTGTATGCTTTGTTGCAATAGGCTTTATGCTTTTTCTGCTGGATCTAATGCCTATAAAGCTTAGGGACTCCTTGGCAAAGAAAAAATCAGACTCCGAGTAATAAAGCAGCCTAAAAAAGTATAACATTATACAACGCCACCCAAAGCATTTAAGTCGGCATCTGCCAAGTGCTTTGGGTGGCGGTTATTTTACCTATGATTTAACTGTATAAATGCCTGTTGGTTTTATGCAGTTAATTTAATTTGATGATGTAACAATACCGTCTCGGTCGCTTTTTTCTCTGAATAAAAGCGAAATGCACCACAGGGCTGACAGTCCAACCAGAGTGTACACAATACGGCTAATCATACCTGTTTGACCGCCGCATATCCAAGCAACAAAGTCAAACTGGAAAATACCGATTGAACCCCAGTTAATTCCACCAATAACCAGTAGAGTAAGAGCAATTTTGTCTAACATAAAAAAGTACCTCCTTTGTACTGTAACTATTATTGTACAAGGGAGGTTGTTTTATGCATATTTACTTTAAAAAGGAATAATAAATCCTGCCACAAAACAAACAGTGCACAGCACAGCCAAAACCGAACCGATGATTCTTACGGTTTTTTTAGATGCCACAATACCCTTATAGCGTATTTGCTCATCCAGTCCATAGTATGGAAGAACGGCATATATTATTCCTATAAGTATGCCGCCGGGGCTGGCAAAAAGTAACCCATACTTTAATTCTTGTGTAAGCAATCCTATAAAAGTACCCAACATTATAACTATAAAACAAAAAATACTTGCGATGTTAAACAAAAGCTGAAATTTTCTTCTGTTCTTGTAAAACAGAAAGGTGTTTTCCTCACAGCTTTCGCTGCAATATGTATGGTTATAGTCAATTTGTTTACCGCAATAGCTGCAAATCTTCATTAAAAGCACACCTTGTTTCCTCTGTAATATCTTTATTGATTATACTATATTTTATATGTTTGGTCAAATACAGTTTGAAACTTAATAAAAAAGCATAAATATGTATTATTTCATTAAATAAAGGCTTGATTATTTAAACCAATATGTGGTATTATAGTGGCATTAAGATACATAAAAATAAAATTGCTGTGTATTTAACAGAGGGGGATTATTATAATGACAGAACAAGAACGCCAAGAGGTTATCTCAATTTTAAAGAAATCCGGTTGGACAGAAGATAGACATGTAGATCCTATGCAATTTAGATATGATAGTGTTACAAAAACTCATAGAACTGCTAAAGACTATGGTCAAAGTTTTTATATGTTTGATAAGGCAAGGGAGTTTCTAAGCA
>FR891326.1:2288-5117 GCA_000435335.1 Clostridium sp. CAG:964 | reverse complement strand
AAAATAAGTGCTGAAGGAATTTTTGCAGAAAAATCTTCCCAGAACTAAGTCAGATATAATATGTGCTTATTTTTTCAAAATAAGTGCTAAAGAAATTTTAAAATAAAAACTTCCCTCAATATCACCCAAATTTAAAATAAGATTGCTTAAAATCAAAGCAGAGATTTAATATTCTCTGCAATTTTTGTTGCAACATATGGATTGTTCATTGTGTAAAGATGAATACCCTCTACACCGTTTGCTATTAAATCAACAATTTGGTCAACTGCATAGGCAATGCCGGCATCACGCATAGCTTCCGGATTAGAGCCGTATTTCTGCATCATCATAGAAAATTTTCTGGGAAGTGACGCACCGCACATATCTACCATTCTTAAAATTTGCTTGCTGCTGGTAACAGGCATAATTCCGGCCTCTATAGGAACATTTATTCCGGCAATTCTTGCCTTTTCAACAAATTTATAAAATACGCTGTTGTCAAAAAACAGCTGTGAAATCAAAAATTCTGCACCGGCATCAACCTTTTTCTTTAGGTTAAGTATGTCCTGTATTTCGTTTTCCGATTCCATGTGTACCTCAGGATAACAGGCACCGCTTACACCCATTTCAGGATATTTGCTTTTTATATATGATACTAAATCGCTTGCGTAGGTAAAATCCTTTTTCGGAGTTAAATCAGGGTTTTTGTCGCCTCTAAGAGCCAAAATATTTTCAACGCCTACTGCCTTAAAATCTGCTATTGCCTTGTCTATGTCGTTCTTATCATTTGTAAGGCAGGTTAGATGCGCTACAGGCTCCACATGATGAGTGCTTTTTATAATTGACGCTATCTTACAGCTGTGCTCGGTATTGCCTCCACCGCCTGCACTGTAGGTAACACTTATATAGTCGGGGTTAATATTTGTCAGCTTGTCTAAGGTTTCATATACGATATCAATACTGTCTGTGAATTTTTTAGGAGGGAAAACCTCCAGTGAAAAAACAGTTTTGTTTTGCTTGAATTTATTAATTACCTTCATTGCAATTCTCCTTAAGGTGAAAATAATGGGGACGATACGGCTAATCGTCCCCTAAATAGTCTGTTAATGATGTATACTTACATATTTTCCGGCGGTTTATTAGGGTTGTTGTTCTGCATGTTTTCATAATTATCTGTTTCAGAAATAATTACGCCCTGCTCATTAATAGACAAGCCCGGACGGAGTGCATCCATTTCTGCAAGCACCCAGTTGAACTCGCCGCTGGTAACAATACATCCGCAGTAGTTGCACTGACCTGCACTTGAAATAGAGTCAAGCGGTGCACCGCAGTGTGGGCAAACATTGGCCTTGGTGCCGGTGCTTATATCGGTTTTAACGCCCTTCTTACGCATATATGTCATTAGATAATCAATATAGCAGTACTTGTCCTTGCTGCCCTTAATAACATTTCCTGTTCTTTCGTCAACAATATAGTCAATTATGCGTGTTGACATATAAACTGTAAGATATTCGTATTGATTATCCCGCCTGTATAAATGCAGATAAGCGTCGCTTATATTAATATTTTCAATGTAATTAATGCGGTGTGTATTTATATATTCCTGCAGCTGAAGCTCGTGCTGTCTGAAAAGCTCTTCCTTTTCAAAAGGTCTTATCTTGCTCCAATCTCTGGCAGTCCATGCCTGCTGTAAAAGAATAAAGTTTTCTTTAGCCCATGAAACGAACCGTATGTCGCTGAATTGCGGGTCAATCTTATTAACAGCAAGCAAAATTTGTGCTTGATGATTTCCCGGCTTAGCTACACGCAAAGGCTGTGCAGGTCTGTTGTTTTGCTGTTGGCTTACGGATTTCTTTATAACATTCTTCAATATGAAAATTATGGCGAATATAAACACGATGGGCACCAAATCCATAATCAGTGAAAAAATCATTGAGGTGCTCATAAGCTCGCTTGCATCATCATAGCTATAGCTTCTGCTTTTACTGTTGCTGTCATAACTGTCATAACTGTCATAACTGTCATAGCTGTCGTGGCTGTCGTGGCTGTCGTGGCTGTCGTAGCTGTCATAGCTGTCATAGCCTCCGTAGTCATAACCGGAGTCGTAGCTTCCGTAGTCGTTGTAGTTGCCTACATCCCACTTTTCGTTGTATGCCGAAGCATTAAGCGAAAATGCCGCCCCGAAAGCGACAAGCAGGCACATTACCGCCACTGTTAAGGCAGATGCTTTTTTATTCCTCATTAATATATATTCCCCTTTAAAATGTGGTTACTTATTCCGAATTATACCATATAATTTTTTTCATTTCAACGGTTATGCAGACAAAATACTGTATAAGTCTTTAGCTGCTGTTTACTCTTGCCTGTTGTCGGGTATATCTGCAAAAGAAGGTTTTATATACATTTTTGTCAATACGCTTTTTTGCTCGAATTTTAATACTAGCTGTTTGTCAATAATTTATATATAATTTGTACAAAATTGGTTTTTAATTTTTGCAAAAAAATCAATATAAAATATTTAGCCGCTATGATATAATTCTACCGATGATATATATAAGGAGGAGACTTAAATGTTTCTAAGCAAAAAGAAAAGAGGCACCAAAGCGGTAAGCATTATGCTTGTGGCAGCTATGATTTCTTCCGTTGCTGTAATAAGTGCTGTAAGCACCAGTGCGGCGTCGGAGAATACTCAGGCTGTATCAAGCGGCGATACTTACGGATTGAAGAGCAATATACAGGACGGTACAATTCTGCACTGCTTTGACTGGAAGTATAAGGATATTAAAGCGGAGCTTCCAAATATTGCAGCGGCAGGTTTTTCTTCTGTACAAACCTCACCGGCTCAGGGGG
>FR891326.1:0-2277 GCA_000435335.1 Clostridium sp. CAG:964 | reverse complement strand
ACCTCACCGGCTCAGGTGGGCGCCGGCTCAGGCACCTGGTGGTGGCTGTACCAGCCGTTGGGCTTCTATGTTGGAAATAATGATTTAGGAACTAAGGCCGATTTGCAGTCACTGTGTGATGAAGCTGATAAATATGGAATAAAGGTTGTAGTAGATGTTGTGGCAAACCACCTGGCAGGTGATCATTCCAACATTCAGAATGATCTTAAGGACAGTCAGTATTGGCACCATGCAGGCGGCGGCATTGATTACTTTAACCGTAGGCAAATACACCAGGGTGAAATAGGTATGCCTGACATTAACTCTGAAAACGAGTATGTACAGCAGTGCGTTCGTAAATATGTTGAAGAGCTAGCGGGTATGGGAGTAGACGGTATTCGCTGGGACGCTGCAAAGCATATTGGACTGCCAAGTGAAAACTGTAATTTCTGGCCGGCAGTTACACAGGGAACAGGCTTGTGGACATACGGAGAAATTCTTGATGACCCTGTAGCCTCTGATGGCAACCGAGACAATAGAGAATATGCCGAAAGCCTAATGAAGGAGTACACCAAGTACATCAGTGTTACAGACAGCGGCTACGGTGCAGATGTTAGAATGGCATTCAGAAGCGGCACGGTTACTAAAAGCATCGGCAATTTCGCTGAGCGTGGAATTTCCAAGGACAAGCTTGTTTATTGGGCAGAGAGCCACGATACTTATTCTAATGATAAAAGCGATGGCGAGTGGGATTCCTCACAGTTTATAGATCAGAATAAAATTGACCGAGCTTATGCGGTTGTAGCAGCACAGAATAAGGCTACTTCATTGTATTTCTCAAGACCGTCTTCAAAATCTAAAAATGATATTAAAGCAGGTAAAAAGGGCAGCACACACTATACCAGCAAGGAAGTTGCAGAGGTTAATAGATTCCATAATGAAAACGCCGGCAAGGCTGACTACTACAAGGCATCAAACGGCTGTGCTGTAGTTACCCGTAAGGATGGCGGTGCCGTTATAGTTAAGGGCACCGGCAGTGGCAAGGTTTCTGTAGAAAACGGCGGTGGTTATGCAAAGCCGGGTACATATAAAGACCAGGTTTCAGGCAACACCTTTACAATTACAGCATCAACTATTTCCGGTGAAATAGGTTCTACAGGTATTGCAGTTATTTACGACGCTAAGCCTATTCCAAGCATTTCTGCTGCACCGGGCACTGAAAGCGATACATATACCTACAAGACAAATACACTTTCAGTTACACTTAATGCTTCAAATGTAAGCAACGCTAAGTATTCTCTGGACGGCGGCAGCGAGATTGCTTACACAGACGGTACAAAGATTACATTGGGCGAGGGCAAGCCTTTTGAAACATTACAAACTCTAAAATTAACAGCAACTGATACTGCATCGGGTAAAACACTCACAAAGACATATACATTCTTAAAGTCGAACAAGGGTACTTCAATCTACTTTGACAACAGCTCATATAACTGGAGCAATATATATGCCTACATCTACAAAGACGATGGTGGCTCATCAAATGAGATTGCGGCTTGGCCGGGCGTACAGCTGACAAATAAATCAGCTGCGAACGGTTACTTTGTTTATGATTTACCTGAGGACTACGAGAACGCACGGGTAATATGGTCTGACGGTTCAGGATCAAGCTCAAACAGATACCCTGCGGATATGGAGCCGGGTTTGTCAATAGATGGTAAATCTCATTTGCTTACATCGGGAAATACTTGGAAAGAGTACAACGAGAGTGTAACACCAACTGAACCAACCACTCCTACAAGCCCAACTACACCGACTGCACCTCCTGTGAACTATAAATATGTTATAGGTGATGTAAGCGGAGACGGCGTTGTCACCTTGAAAGATGCATCACTTATTCAGAGGGCATTGCTTGGTAATCTTACACTTACCGAGAAGCAGCAAAAGGCGGCTGATATTGTCAACGACGGAAAAATTACCGTTGCAGATGTTGTTGCTGTACTAAGATATTTGGTTGGCTATGACAATGTTTACAAGATTGGTGAGGTAGTTACCGTCACTTCCGCAGACTGAGCAGCACTTATATAAAAGCCTGATACAGCAGTATACCCGTGTATAGGGCTTTTCGGATGTAACAGTAAATACTTAAGCGGTAGTTGGTTTGGTAACCAATTGCTGTAAAAAGTGATTTTTTGCAGGCAACAGCATATGCTGTTGCCTGTGTTATTGTATAGACTCACTTTTGTGAAAAGTGGTGTTTTTATATAGGCTCCCTTGAGTAAAGGGAGCGTTTGAAGA
>FR891325.1 GCA_000435335.1 Clostridium sp. CAG:964 | reverse complement strand
ATATGCTAAAGCAAACATCTATCTTAAGTTCAAATTCGGAAGCCGTAATAAAGAGCTGTATAAGAGTATTTTTGTGTTTTCCGGCTTCTTATTTTTAAACACAATAACAGATCAGCTTACATTTTCAACCGACAATATAGTGCTTGGTATTGTTTGCGGGCCTATAATGGTTGCGGTTTACACGGTTGGTTCAAATTTCAAAAACTATTTTATGGCCTTTTCCACCTCGGCATCCGGTGTTTTTGCACCTCAGATAAATAAAATTATTGCTGATGATTGCCCTCAAAAAGAGCTGGATGATATTTTTATAAGAATAGGCAGAATTCAATTCTATATTGTTACACTTATTCTAACGGGATATATTTTCTTTGGAAAGCAGTTTATTAGACTGTGGGTTGGCAACAGCTATGATGATGCCTATATTATTGGGCTGATGCTAATGCTGTCTGTGTATGTTCCCTGCTTTCAAAACATCGGGCTTGAAATTCAGAAGGCAAAAAATATGCACAAAGCGAGAAGTATAGTTTACTTACTGATAGCTATAGTAAATGTTATTATTACTATACCGTTTTCAATATGGTTAAAAGGTATAGGTGCTGCACTTGCAACTTTAATATGTATGTTCTTTGGAACGGTTGTTTTTATGAACATATACAATTACAAAAAAATCGGCTTGGATATACCTGGGTTTTGGAAAAGTATTGCTCGAATACTGCCGGGAATAATTATTCCGGTAATAACAGGAATAGTTATTATGCTCTTTATTGACATAAACTCATACTGGACATTATTGTTGGCGATTTTGGCATATTGTGCTGTATTTTTTGCGTCTGTATGGTTTATTAGTATGAATAAATATGAAAAAGAACTTTTTACCACACCAATAAAAAGAATAATCAATAAGCTTAGGAAAAAAACAGTATGATGCATATTAACGAAAAAACAGAGTGTGTTGGCTGTGGGGCTTGTGTAGAGGTATGTCCCAAAAAAGCAATAGCTTTTCAAGCGGACGCACAAGGCTTTAATTATCCCTACACAAATAAAAACCTTTGTGTTGACTGCGGCCGGTGTGAAAGGACTTGCCCCGTTATAAAGCAGACTTTAGCAGAATATAAACAGCCCGCCTGTATGGTGGCTTGGAATAAAGATGATGCTGTACGCAAGGCCAGTACCTCCGGAGGAGTTTTCTCTGTATTTGCCGAGGAGGTAATTAACAATGGCGGCTGCGTTTTTGGTGCGGCTATCTCTGAAAATATGAATGTTGAGCATATAGCTGTTAATAATATTCAGAAGCTAAAAAATCTTAGACAGGCAAAGTATGTACTCAGTAATTTGGGCACAAGCTTTAAAGAAGTAAAAAAGCTGCTCAACCAAGGTAGAATGGTTTTATTTAGCGGTACGCCATGCCAGATCGGAGCTTTAAAAAATTTTCTTAATAAGGACTACGAAAATTTAATAACTGTGGAAGTAATCTGCCATGGCGTAGTCAGTCAAAAGGTGTTTAACGCATACCACAGGTCGCTTTCAGCCAAAAACAATTGCAATATTCAAAGCTATGAATTCAGAAATAAGGATATTTCTTGGCAGCGTTATACAGTTAAGGCGACCTTTGAAAACGGCAAAATATATCAAAAAGAGAGAATGGACGACCCCTATATGGTGGGATACTTAAAGCACAGCCTCTACCTAAGGCCCTCCTGTACAAGCTGTAAATACAAGGGCTTTCCCAGAGCAGCTGACATTACGCTGGGGGATTTTTGGGGAATTGAAAAAATAAAGGATTTTAATACAGACCTGGGGGCTTCAGCCGTACTGTTAAATTCAAAAAAAGGTGCTGAAATATTTAAAAATATTGAAAATAAGCTTTATTTTGAATACACAGAGCTTAGCAGCATTTTGGAAAACAATCAAAGTCTTGTGAAGTCAACACAGCTTGGAAAGTACAGCGATTATTTCTATTCCAAATTTGAGAAAAAGGATTTCAAGGAATTGGTTGATAAAATTGAAGAAAAAAACCTTTGGGAAAACAGTGGTTTGTCATTGCGTGACAAGCTGTATTTACTAAAAAAGAAATTTATATAAGATTATAGAACACAACAGCTTAGTTGTATTTAATACGCAAAACGAAAGGAAAAATCTTTGTTATGAAAAAAATCCTAGCCTATATTAGATTTTTACCTATTATCATTTTTTACGGTATATATAAGAATAACCGGCGATTAAAAGAGGATGTTGACAGGTGGCTGAAGGATGATTCACGCTCCCTTAACGAAAAATTAATTTATTTACTGTACACCTTTAAAGAATTTAGAAATTTGTTTATATACAGAAACAGATACCCAAAACCACACAGGCTGTTTTGTAAATGGATAGCATTTTGGTATCCTCCGGAAAAAACATTATATATAGAGTGTCCTGACATTGGCGGAGGCTTTTACATACAACACGGTTTTGCAACCTATATAGCTGCAAGGAAAATCGGCAAAAACTTTTCGGTAAACCAACAGGTAACAATAGGCTATAACGGCACTGACGGCTGTCCCACTATCGGGGATAACTGTATAGTTACCTGCGGTGCTAAGGTACTGGGTAATATTACTTTGGGGGATTGTACAAGGGTTGGTGCAAATGCAGTTGTAATTAAGGATTATAAACGGGGCTACGGTGTGCTTGTAGGTGTGCCGGCTACAGCCAAAAATGAATCCTCAAAGGAAAAGCTTAAATCACTTGGGATAGATTTTGACGAAGCATTATTTGATTAAGCGGTGTTGTATTTATGAGCTATTTTAGAGAATTTTATTTAAATAACAGACGCAGAGTTTTAAGCCGAATTGTAAAAAAACAGCTTGATTTATCAGAGATAAGCTTAATCTCTATGAACTGTATAGGCGGTATAATGTACCACGACACACAGCAAAAATTTCTTAGCCCTACGGTAAATCTCTTTTTTACACCTAAGGATTTCTTGAAGTTTGTTGAAAATTTAGATTACTATTTGAGTATAGTGCCAACCGTAGAAAATGGTGAAAAATATCCTATCGGCAGGCTAGACGATATAACTCTGTATTTTATGCATTATAATTCAGCAGAGGAGGCTCTTAGCAAGTGGGAGGAAAGAAAGAAGAGAGTAAACAAGGACAAAATATTTGTTATTATGGTTGAACGGGATGGCTTTACACAGCAGGACTTTGAGGACTTTAAAAAAATAAAATATCCTAAGCTGTTGTTTACCCGCAATAAGGATTATGAATGTGATGACTCTCTCTACTTTCCAAAGTATGCGAATCAGAGCCAGCTGCCAGACATTATTCCGGGCAGATATATGTATTCAAAGATGAAAATTGTAAAATCAATTAAGAAAGCGTTTGGGATATAGCATGGACAAAATAAGTATTGTTGTTGCAGTTTATAATACGGAAATAGCATTGGAAAAATGCATAAGCTCTTTACTTGAGCAGACATATAAAAATACAGAAATCATTTTAGTTGAAGACTGCTCTACAGATAACAGCCTGAAAATTTGCAGGGAATTTGAAAAAAAATACGGTAATATAAAGGTTATTTGTAACGAAAAGAACCTTGGTGTTTCGGCTACACGAAATAGCGGAATAAAAAATGCCACAGGAGTGTATATATGCTTTGTTGACAGTGACGATTATGTTGAACCAAATTATCTTCAACAGCTTTATACAGCAATGGTCGATAATAATGCTTTGCTTTCAATATGCGGAAACTGGTTCCATGATTACACCAATAACACAGAACAGAAAATGTTATGGGACTCTGAAGGAAATATCCAATCAGTGAGTATTGCAAGAGCCTTTGAGCTTTCAGATAAATACTATTTAAATGCACTTTGGAACAAGCTCTTTGTAACAGACTTGATTAAAAAGCAGAACATAATTTTTGATGAATCATTATCTATGGGGGAAGATCTAAAATTCTCTCTTGACTATATAGAAAAAAATCACATTGAAACAATAGCAGTTTTATCATTGCCACTTTATCACTACATAAGGTGGAATAACAATTCTTTAATGGCACAGTTCGGAGATCAGGCTTTTGGTGATTACCTTGCAAATGCCAAACGAATATACCAAATCATTAAACCGTTAAATAAAGACGCTGAAAAATTATACAATGAAAGATCCGAAAAGATTAAAAACAGCTTAAAATATGTTATAATACGAAGTAATAAAACAAATAAACAAAAGCTGGAGGCTATTAAACATATATACCCATCTTACAACTATAGTGATTATCTTTTGGATAATATTATAAGAGTTAAGGAAAAAATTGCAAGGCTGATTAGAAAATAGCTATAAGGATTTAATTATTAAGCTATAAGCTATGCATTAAAATAAATTAACTTTTCCGATAAACAGTTTTGTTTGAGTATGTTTTATAAATAGAGCTTAATTAGTCAAAAGGGGAGATTTATTATGTCACAAGATAGTCCGCTAATTTCCGTTGTTATACCGGTTTATAATGTTGAAAGCTATCTTGGGGAATGTCTTAACAGTGTAGTCGAACAAACCTACAGTAATTTACAAATAATACTTGTTGATGATGGCTCTACAGACAGTTCGGGCAGTATTTGCGATAGATATGCTTCACAGGACAGCAGAATTACCGTTGTACACCAAAAAAATCAAGGAGCCGGTGCTGCTAAAAACACCGGCTTAGAAGAAGTAGCGGGTGAGTACCTGTCAATTATAGACAGCGACGATTATTTAGATCAAAATTACTATAAAATTATGCTGGCGGCTATAACAGAAACTAATGCTGATACGGTGCAGTGTTTATTTACAAATCAATTTAGAGATAAAGGCTTTAATTGCGACTACAATTTTCCAGCTTCACATAATCGTTTGCTAACTACACAAGAATATCTGTTTGAAATGCTATATGATTGGAAATATGCTGTTTTTTGGAATAAGCTGTTTAAAACCGAATTACTATGTAACGCACGTTTCCCCTCAGGCAGAAAAATTGACGATGAATTTTTTACTTACAAGCTTATTTGTAACAGTAAAATAATTGTTAATATTAACAATGCGTTATACAATTACCGAATGCGTGGCACAAGTGTTATGACAAGCAGTGCAAATTCTGATGAAGGCAATGACAAGCTGTTGATTGACAGAACAGACAGCTTTCTTGAACGCTACCAATATGTAAGTAAAAAATTTAAAAGGCTGGAGCCTTATTTTTACATGCACCTTTCTAATTATATTGCCGAAAGCCTGAAAAAAGCAATTCTGGATGAAACCAAAGATTTTTTTCGAGAGTATAAAAAGCAATATCCACAAAGGGAGCTCAGCTTATACCATAAATTCATTATTAGAAAAAGAGAAAAAAACTTTAAACCCGGTATAGTTATCGACAAAGAAAATATAAAATATTTTAAATAGCTTACATATACAATATATTAAATTGAAACAGAAGATTTAAGCAATTATATGAACATTCTAAAAATATTAACACAATACATATACTGTCTGCCGTATTTTGAGCTGGCCTTGTTTGTTGCTGCGGCGTCTGTTATTTGTGTTGCGGTAAACAGTTTTTTATATAAATACAGTTGGTGGCGTTACATTCTTATTGCCATAGGCACTGCTTATACAATGCTTTTGCTGTATATAACACTTTTGGGCCGTACAGGGCCTATAGTAAACAGTATTTCTTTGGTTCCTTTTGAGTCCTACATTGGTTATCTTAACGGCGTGCAGGAAATGCTTAGAACCTGTATAATGAATATATTCCTGTTTTATCCCTTGGGGCTTGTTTGGGGGGCGTTGCTTACAAAGCAAAAATTTTGGAAGCTGCTTTTGGCATGGGCAGCCTGCTTTGGGCTGAGTGTAATGATAGAGCTAAGTCAGTATATTTTCAGTATAGGCTATGCGGAGGTTGACGATGTAATCAACAATACTATTGGCTCCGCATTGGGAATATCAGTTATGCGAGCCGGTACAGCCTTAGTTCTTTATATAAAAGAAAAGCTGCATAATCACAGCCATAAATAATTTAACAGGTTTATCTAATAAAGATAAACCACACAAGCCTATAATTCATACTAAGATACAATAAAACAATTTAATAAAACCAACTACTGTGGTTACCAAAAACATCCTTTAAGGTGACATCATAAATATTAGAGCAAGGCAGTGGCGTATTGAAGCGTTTAATCAATAATTAATAGTAAACCCAATAAGCGTATTGACGCAAAAAATATTTAGTGCTATAACCACACACTGGAAGTGTGTATTTAAATCATCAAGAACATTAAACAGGTGATAAATTATGAACTTATGTAGCAAGGACAATTGTTCTGCTTGCGGAGCTTGTGTAAGTATTTGTCCTAAAAATGCAATAAAATATGAAAAAGATGAATATGGATATGAATATCCCGTCATAGACAGCAGTCTGTGCATCGATTGTGGTTTATGTGTTAAAAGCTGTCACATATTAAATCAAGTGGAACGAAACACCCCTAAAAAAGCGTATGCCGCATGGAGCAACGATCCCGTTGACAGGGCCACCAGCACATCAGGTGGTATAGCATCAGTATTTTATCAGAAGATGCTTGATAATAATGGTGTTTGTTACGGTGCGGCATATGATGAAAATTTGAATGTTGTAATAGAAGGATACTCAGACAATAGAGTTACAGAGTTTAAAAATTCAAAATATGTTCACAGTAATATGACCAATGCCTATGCAAAAATAAAGGAAAATCTTGTAAAGGATAGACAAGTAATATTTATAGGGCTGCCATGCCAAGTGGCAGCCCTGCGAACATACCTGAAAAAAGAATATGAAAACCTTGTACTTGTAGACATTATTTGTCATGGCACTCCACCGCAGGACTATTTAAAAAGGCATATAGATACTCTCGAACAAAAATATAGAAAGAAGGCAGACATTGTCAGGTTTAGAAATGATAATGAATTTTATTTTACTCTTTTAAGAAAAGGAGAAAATAAACCCTTTGTATCTGTTCATAAGGACATTGATACATATTTATTGTCTTTTTTTGAGTCTTTAACCTATTATGAGGCCTGCTATAATTGCAAATATGCCTGTGGTGAAAGAGTTTCTGATATTACAATAGGCGACTTTTGGGGCTTAGGTTTAGAAATACCATTTAATCATCCCTACACAGGTGCTATTTCACTGGTACTCATTAATAATGAAAAAGGACTTGAATATTTTGAGGAAGTAAAAGACAAGGTGTTTTTCGAAGAACGCCCAGTTTCAGAGGCAATAAAGGGAAATGCTCAGCTTAATACTCCGTCAAAAAGGAACAGGCATAGAGATGATTTTCTAAAGCTTGTGAAAAATAACAGCTTTGACAGCTCTGTGAAAAGCATTTATTCAGAGCATATTAAGAAACACAAGCCTATTGTAATGAAAAACCACATTAAAAGAAAAATCAGAATTTTTGCAAAGAAGATTCTCGGGAGGTAAATATGAAGATTGGTATAATGTCTATGCAGAGAATCATCAACTATGGTTCTTTTTTACAAGCATATGGACTAAAAAAAACTATCGAGTCTTTAGGTGATAATACTGTTGAATTTGTTGACTATAAGGTAGGTAATCCTATTGTAAGTAACACAGAAAAATCCTCTGTACCTGCCGAACCAAAGCTTAAACGAATGCTAAAGGTTATATTTAGTAAGGATTATAGGGAAAAAAGGAATAGAGAGATTAGGCAAAATGAAGCTTTTACCACCTTTTATAATAAATTCAGCAACGAGTGGTTGCCTATTTTGGGTGTCACCACTGAAAACAACTACACACCGCAGCTTGATACTTTGGTTATAGGTAGTGACGAAGTATTTAACTGTATGCAATACAGCACAAATGTAGGGTATAGTCTGCAACTATTTGGTAACGAAAACAAAGCAAAGAGGTTAATTTCTTATGCTGCATCATTTGGCTCAACAACACTTGAAAAGCTGACAGAATATAATAAAGCTGAAGAAATTGCTCACTGTTTATCAAAATTTAACGCTATATCTGTTCGTGATGAAAATAGCCATAACATAGTAAAAGCCCTTATCAATAAGGAGCCTGTAGATTCTATAGACCCGGTGCTGTTGTATAAATTTGATAAGGAAACAGAAAAGATAAATATAGATTTAAAAAATTATCTTGTAGTTTATGCTTATTCGGGAAGAATAAATGATGAAGAAGCAAAAGCAATTCAAAGCTTTGCCCAAAAGCACGGTAAAAAAACATTATCCATCGGCGTTATGCAGGCCTTTACCGATATATACATTAACGCTGACCCATTTACCTTGCTTGCATACATAAAAAATGCCGATTATGTTGTTACCGATACTTTTCACGGTACAGTATTTTCTATTAAATATCAGATTCCTTTCGCAACCATAATCAGAGAAAGTAATAAGCAAAAAATTTCTGATTTGCTTAATAAATTTTCTTTAAGTCAAAGAAGGCTAAGTAATATAAACGAAATAGAAGAAGTGCTTACTACCGAGCTTGATAAGAAACAGATTTGTATAAATATAGAAAAATACAGAGGAAACGCACTCACATATCTAAAAGAAAATCTTAACTGATTCTTGTTATACTATGAACATCCTAAAAATATTAACACAATACATATATTGTCTGCCGTATTTTGAGCTGGCCTTGTTTGTTGCTGCGGCGTCTGTTATTTGTGCTACGGTAAACAGTTTTTTATATAAATACAGTTGGTGGCGTTACATTCTTATTGCCATAGGCACTGCTTATACAATGCTTTTGCTGTATATAACACTTTTGGGTCGTACAGAGCCTATAGTAAATAGTATTTCTTTGGTTCCATTTGAGGCTTACATTAGTTATCTTAACGGCGCACAGGAAATGCTTAGAACCTGTATAATGAATATATTCCTGTTTTATCCCTTGGGGCTTGTTTGGGGGGCGTTGCTTACAAAGCAAAAATTTTGGAAGCTGCTTTTGGCATGGGCAGCCTGCTTTGGGCTGAGTGTAATGATAGAGCTAAGTCAGTATATTTTCAGTATAGGCTATGCGGAGGTTGACGATGTAATCAACAATACTATTGGCTCCGCATTGGGAATATCAGTTATGCGGGCCGGTACAGCCTTAGTTCTTTATATAAAAGAAAAGCTGCATAAAATTACAGCAATAAATAATTTAGAGAATTAACCAAAAGTAAAAACCATTTTGTGGGTATATAATTCCCGCAAAATGGTTTTTAATATTTTTATGGCTGTATTTGCTTGTGCTGTGATAATAATGCTATTAATTTTTTTATATCCTCACAGTATTAATTGCCGCTGTCTTCCGAATTTTTTAGTTCCAGCCCATATGCAATTGCCTTATCAATTTCTGCTATTGATTGTTCTGCAGTTAGAACATAGCTGGTTTTTTGAAAATATTCAATAAAATCAGACAATTCCTCAAGCAGTCCGTTAGGAACGCTGAGAAGAAAGAAATTACCATTGTTTTTTTTCTTGTCATTATAGTAAAAAACAATATCATAATCAGAAAAAAGGTTAATATTCATATGGTTATGTGGAAATTCGGCACCATTATATAGACAATACTTACCTCCGTTTTCTATAAACGCCCTCACCTTTTCAAGTAAATAAATGCGGTCATCTAAACGCAAGGGCTTGCCAAAGGTGTCTGTAATAGGAGATTCCTCGCCTGTTTTTACAAACTCTATAAGGGCTTCTGTCGGAGAACATATAATGGTCTTTGGGTTTTGCAGAAAATAGTTATATGACGAAAGGCTTAGAGTAATTATGTTATTCTTCTCCTCGTCAGATATATCCAAATCGTTGAATATATAGTTATAATGCTCCGCAGTCAAAAAAGGTGCTACACAAAAGGCTCCGTTTATGCAATTCAAATAATACTGCTTTGCCTGCTCCTGCATAAGTGAGCAGACAATATTTGGCATTTCAAATGAGCTTATTTCTCTGCACTTAAAGCTGTCACAGCTGCTTATGCTCTCTCTGAAGCGTCCAATATATGCAGAGATAACATTTTTATCCGACTGAACCAAGGCACTGTTAAAGTCATTGGAAATCAGTACAACATATGTACCGGTAATAATATAATACGGGTACAAAACAGTCTGGCTTTCGCTGTCGGTTTCAAAAAAGCTGCAGTATACATTGTAGCCGCTGAACATAAGAGGCACCATACGCATAAGCTTCATAAAGTTATTATGCCTGTCAGATTTTTTCATCGAAAAAAGAATATGACCTTTCATATCCATTTTATCTCTGTATACCATGTAATTTTGCTCCAGAAAATCTACCAGCTCATAGCTCTGAAAATTAAAATAAAAATAGATTAAAGGCGACTCCGCCTGTGTTTCTATATTGATTACATGCTTTATGATGTTTGTAATCAGGATTCTATTTTTGTAATATCCATCCTTAACGGGCTTGTATATAACCTTGGTAGCCATCTTATTGTACATCGAGGAAAATTTTTCCAGATATGTTATAGTACCATAGTTTGTAAGGCTTTCTTTGGTATAACAAAAGTCGTTCCAGTAATCGCCACAGATTTCTTTATTAAAAAGCTCTCCCAGCTTTTTCTTTTGAATAGCTGTAAGATGCAGCATTTCTAACAGATGAAAAAACACATCCTTGCTCATAAAACGCTGTCCGCTTAGATACTTTGAAAGTGTAGTTCTGTTTATGCCCAATTCACTTGCAAGCTCACCTTTTGTTTTTGTAGAGTATTCTAATATTTCGTTTAGATAAGTTATAAAGTCCGACATAATCGTTTTTAACCCCCATACATAGCAAATTTGCTGTAATTATAGCACAAAAAACCGTTTACATCAACAATTTTTCACATTTTTTAAGCAAAATGACAAATTGAAAAATTTGCTGTCACACTACCTGTCACATATTGAATATGAAAAGCTTATTTGGTAAAATGTAGTGGTAGGGTACATATAGCCTGCCGGTTTTGAGCTTTGCAGTAAGGCGGCTTGTGAAGTCTTCAGCTGCTTCAAAGCTGTGGCTATATGGCAATGCGGTAAAGCCCTTGGCTTTTATGATGTTTTATTTTGCTTATGCTTAAGGCGAAAAGGAGGTAATAGAATTTGAACAATTTTGAAAAGTACAATATAACGCCGCAGCTGCTTGCACAATGGATCCAAGAGGAAAAGGACGGCAACACTGAGCTGACGCATCGAATAGGCTTCGCATTCCTGTACGGCGACGGCGGAATACAGCCAAATGTACCGTTAGGCTTGAAATATATTGATAAAGCTGCTGTTGAATGCAACGATATAGAGGCACAGTATATGCTGGGGCTTTTTTATGAAAACGGAAACTACACTGTTAAGGACGAAGAAAAATCAATCAGCTATTACACCATGGCGGCAGCAAATAATCATGCTGAATCTCAATATGCATTGAGCTGTCTGCTTTTGAAGGGCAGTCACAAAAGCCCTAAGTGGCTGTATTGGATGTGTAAATCCCACCTTAACGGCTTTAGCAGTGCTACGGAATATTTAGAAAATATGATAGCTAATGACGGGGATATAGCTAAAAGGACTATAGAGCATCAGCTGGAGGCAATTTCGGTTTCTGAATAGTTTTTGCAGACTCCCCTATTTATGTGGTTGCTACGCATTAGCTACATATTTATAAAATTCCCCATAAAATACAGAAAATAATTCCAACAAAGTTTACTAACAATAAACTTTGTTGGAATAGTAACTAAAATAGTGTATGTGGTAAATATAGATTTCAAAAAGCAAAGACAGCTGAGAATTTTAAATTTCTTCGGTGTCTTTGCTTTTTGCTTTTTATTTTACACTGAATTGTGCTGTATTATTTTTTGCTCATTAGCTTTGCAAGCTCCATAACCTTGCTTATATTTCCGTCTGCTTTTATTTTTCCAAAGGTAAAGGCTGTAATCGGGTTCATTTTTCCTCGTATCAGCTTTAGAAAATCATCAGAATTTACTGTAAATGATACATCGCTGTTTTCGTACTCGCCTGTTTCTATAAAAAGCCTGCCGTTGTTTATTTTGGCGTAAAACACGCCGGCACCTTGTCCGGTTAAATTTATTTGAGCCGAGATATTTTCTTTGTATTCGCTTACATCTGTGTTTATAAAGCTGCTGCGTGCTTCCTGAAAAATTTCCTGAAATGTCATATTTATCCCCTTTTATTTCATATTTTACTATTGCATATGGTAATATATATTAGTCGGTACAGTGCAGATATTTTTTAATTTCTCTAATATAAACCTCAGCTGTTGGAGAGTGTATGCTGTGCTTTTTGGTTATATAGCCAATTTCCATAATGCTGTTTTTGTTGTCGGCGTCCTCCTTAAAAGGAACTGCGACAAAATCGTTTCCGTTTAGCTCCTCACAAATAATACCGGAGCAAAGAGTATAACCGTTCAGCCCCTTCATAAGGTTAAGCATTGTAGCACGGTCGGTGGTTTTAATAATTCTTGGGTAATCGTTATCGCTTAAAATTTCCTCCGAAAAGTAAAAAGAACCGTTGTCGCCCTGCTCAAAGGTTAGGCAAGGGTATTCGTAAAGCTGCTCTATGCTTATTGATTTATTTTGGGCTAAGGGGTGCTGTCTGTATAGATAAACATAAGCACTGCAGTTTATCAGTCTGTGGAACTCAAGGTCGTTGTCGTTAAGCATTTTGGTTATTATTTTTCTGTTAAAATTGCTTAAAAACAGAATTCCTATTTCACTTTTTAAGACAGCTACATCTGTTATTACCTCTAGGGTTTTTGTTTCCCGCATTGCAAATTCAAAGTTAAGGGTGTCAAATTGGTTTACAGTGTCAACAAAAGCCTTTACCGCAAAGGAATAGTGCTGTGTGGAAACTCCGAATTTTCTTTTCAGCTTGTCCTTGTCGCTGTATTTTTCCAGCAGCAGCTCATACTGCTGATACACCTGCCTGGCGTACATTAAAAATTCAGCCCCTTGGCTTGTTGGCACGGCACCTCTGCCTGTACGCAAAAAAATGCTTATGCCTATTTCCTTTTCAAGCTCTTTAATGGAATTTGTCAGCGACGGCTGTGAAACATACAGCTTTTCTGCCGCTTTGTTCATTGAGCCGGCGTCAGCTATGGTAATTGTGTATAATATCTGCTGCAGCGTCATAGTTTTCACCCTTTGAGAAAAACGCTGTATTATACAAATAATACAGCGTTTTAAATAAACTATTATAAATATAACAGTAAATATCCCTTTTGTCAAAGATTATACAGAAAATTATTTAACTGCCTCAAATGCCTCCTGTAGGTCATAAATAATATCATCAATATGCTCTGTACCGATAGACAGACGGATTGTATTTGGCTTAATGCCCTGCTCAAGCAGTTCCTCCTCCGTAAGCTGTGAATGTGTAGTTGAAGCCGGATGAATAGCAAGGGATTTAACATCCGCAACATTTGCAAGCAATGAGAACACCTGTAAATTATCAATAAACTTTTTGGCTGTTTCCTCGTCGCCCTTAATTTCAAATGTAAAGATAGAACCGCCGCCATTTGGGAAGTACCGGTCATACAGCTTTTTATATGGTGATGTAGGCAGTGACGGGTGGTTTACGCTTTCAACCTGTGGGTGGTTAGCCAAAAATTCAATAACCTTTTTGGTATTTTCAGCGTGTCTTTCAACTCTAAGTGACAGTGTTTCAAGTCCCTGTAGGAAGATGAATGCGTGGAATGGTGAAATTGTAGCGCCTGTATCTCTCAGCAACAGTGCTCTTATAAATGTAACAAATGCAGCGCCCGGAGCAGCCTCTGTAAATACAGCACCATGGTAAGATGGATTAGGCTCTGCGAACTGAGGGAATTTACCCGAAGCTTTCCAGTCAAAGTTGCCGCTCTCAATAATTACACCGCCAATAGCTGTGCCGTGGCCGCCGATAAACTTTGTAGCCGAGTGTACAACAATGTCTGCGCCATATTCAAAAGGTCTTAGAAGATACGGTGTAGCAAATGTGCTGTCTACTACCAAAGGAATATTATGTGCGTGTGCAATGTCTGCTACCTTTTTAATGTCAATTAGGTTTGAGTTAGGGTTGCCAAGGGATTCTATATAAAGGGCTTTTGTATTTTCATCAATAGCCTTTTCAAAAGCACCGTCTTCGTCAGGGTCAACAAATGTAGTTGTAACACCGTAGTTTGGCAAAGTATGCTCAAGCAGGTTATATGTACCGCCGTAAATAGTTTTAGCGGCTACAATGTTGTCGCCTGCTTTTGTCAGAGCCTGTACGGCGTAAGTTACTGCAGCGGCACCGGAGGCAACTGCCAAAGCGGCCGTACCACCCTCAAGAGCAGCTATTCTTTCTTCAAAAACAGCCTGTGTAGGGTTTGTAAGTCTGCCGTAAATGTTACCCGGGTCACGCAGTGCAAAGCGGTCTGCGGCATGCTGGCTGTTGTGGAATACATATGATGTAGAAGCATATATAGGTACTGCTCTTGCGTCTGTAACAGGGTCAGCCTGCTCCTGTCCAACATGTAACTGCTTTGTTTCAAAATGTAGGTTTCTATCTTTAAGTGTGCTCATTGTTATTTACCTCTTTCGTTAATTATTATTTTAAATTATTCAGATATATTTTCTTAGTAGGATTATTTTATGTGTCAGCTTAGTAGTTGGTAATTCAGTATTTGCAACAGCACATTCGTCCTCTTGTATAGTTATTTCTTATGTACTCTTTTAGGAATAAATTCATAACTAAGCCCTCCCTGTTTAACTAAAGCTGTTTGAAATTTGGCCTTAATTTGTGTTTCAAGCTTTACTATGGCTATATTATAAATGCCTGTAACCAAAATGTCCAATGCCGGTTAATTATAGATATTAATAGCTAATAGCTATAACTAATCTTCGTTCAATAGCTATCGGCTATTTGTATCTAATTTAGTAGGAATTAAATAATAGCTGTATTAATAAGTTAAGAATGGCGGCTGCTGTTCTGCGGATAAGCTCGCTGTTGTCAGGCTTATAGGCAGTATACAGAAAGCATTTCGGCTTTTTATGTGCAATCATCCCAGTTTTTAGCCGTTTATCCCTAATTACTTGATATTTTGTGACAAATAAGGTATATTTAACTTATGGTAGACTCGTTATAATAAAACTTTGCCTTTTCACTTGATGAAGTCTATACGGATTATCTTTTTCCGCAAACAGACAAAACAAGTGAGGTTAAGTATGAAGGCACTGTTGAAAAGGAGGTGTTTAATGCCAATGATGACAGTGTTTATGCTGACTTTCATTTCAGTCAGGCTCAGGAAAATGATGATACAACATCCGGTTCGGGCAAATCAATGAATGATAAGGCAGAGGACATTTTGAATGATGACGGCACAACCAATCCTCTTGGAGGATTAACCGTAGTCAATGCAGGCGATTACAGCGGCACAATGGTATTCCATACCTCTATAAATACTCTTGGTGCTTAATTGCAGTCCATTTTCATAAAGCAAATTAAGCTAATGAAATATGCCTGTTTGATTATTTCAGCCATAATAATTTTCTCGATTTTTCAATAAAAATTTTTTTGGCTGTACTGCTTATTGGACACACTTATTACTATAATTATATACATAAGGAAGACCCCGGAGGACTTCACACAAGGGAGGTTATTATATGCCTGATGATGACGGTTATGTTTATCAGGAATTCTTTAGCGATGAAAATTTAGACGAGTTCAAAAACAAAAATGTTGGCTGCTTTACAATGTTAATAATAATTATTATATTAATAATGCTGCTTGTATTGCTAACCTTAAACATCGCATTAACCTACTTTGCAATAACAAGCCCGGAAACCTATTTTAAAGAAGATGGAACAAAAAAGCTCTTTCTGTTAATATTTCCATACGTGCTGGTTATTAGCATAGTCGTCTTTATTATCTATCAATATCACAAAAACAAGAAAAAATAAGCATTCTAAAAAGCAACAGCCACACTGCAGTAATATACAGTGTGGCTGTTGCCATATGAAAGGATGAAGCATATTTTATTTCCACCTAATACTTTCCAAATTGATCCTCTTAATTTTTTTCAGATAATCAATAAGTGCCTGCTGACCGGTAACACCGGCTTTTTTTAATTTCCCCTGCTTTGCCACAGCATCTGTAGTTTCGTTGCATACCACAGTGTAGGCAGCATCGTCGTCAAGCCTACTGCCCTCTTTTGTTACCAACACATATGGAAAAGGATTGCCATCGCTAAAAAGGTCATAACCGGTTTTTGAAAGCTGTTTTATTTCCTTTCCTGTCAGCTTCATTGTGTAAATAGCGTCTGACCAGCCGGACGGGTTTATTGCACAAAGCTCCTCGGCATTAATCTTTATGCCTTTAAACAGGCGTCCGTTTACACCAAAAGGGTTTTCCTTTTTCTCGCCGTGATATTCCCCCAGGGAAATTAAAGCACAGTCGGCGTTTGTTTTTACCGCATATGCCGTACCCACCAGACGGGCCGTTTCTTCAAGGGTAAGATTTTCTTCAACACAGGCGTAAACCTCTGCCCCGCCTTGTGCAATGGTTCTTTTTTGAATGGAGTTAATTTTTTCAACTAATCGGTCAGCGTCCGAACTGCCGGATTCCTGTTCAATAACGGCATTTCCTATAGGCTCCAGGTAATCCTCCCAGCCTGTGTAGACAAGAGGTATAACCTTACCCTCTTCAACAGATTTTTCTAAAGACTTGTATATGTCATTTACAGAGTTGTTAAATTCCTTAAGAGGAAGCACTATTGAATCCTTTTTAGGATTTTCCAAGGCCGCCAGCTGTCCCTCCTCTGTAGATAAAAACTCCATTATTTTCAGAGCGTCTTCGAGCTTCTGCGGATTTTTTTCAAGATTTTTATTTAATCCAAAATATCTGTTGGCGTTGGTTAGGGCTACGTTGTTGCTGCCGTCCTCCGAAAGCCATGGCAAAACCCCATATTGGTCGCCTGTTCCGTCATCGTATTGCGATACTCTAAAGGGACTTATTTTCATTAAAAACGCAGTATTTCCCTGTGCGAAATATTCCTCTGCCTTTGAATCGTTATGAAGCTCCTCCGTATAGCTCAGCATTCCCAGGTCAATCCATTTTTGCAAATATTGGGCACACTGCTTAAATTCTCCCGACGCATCTGCCTTACCTAATAAAAAGTCCCTTTTCCACCTGACTCCGTCCTGCGTTGACAGAAAATTAGTTGCTCCCAAGGTAAACAAATATGTAAAGGCACTGCCGGGGTATTGATTCTCTGACACAGACACATTAACCCCCGCCTCTTTAATTTTCGGAACAAGCTGCTGAAGCTCTCTAAAGCTCTTTGGCACCTCCCAATTATGCTTTTGAAAAAGTGTTTTGTTGTAAAAGATACCGGAGATTGTGTAGCCGTTTGGCAATAGATAAATAGAGCCGTCAACATCTGCCAGGTTAAGAACGCTCATATCATATTTAGACACAAAGCTGTAGCCCGAAAGGCTTAAAAGCTTCTCTTTTTGGAGTCTTTCATCTATAAGGTGAAAAGATGTGAATATGTCGGGGGCATTATCGGTTTTAAGAAGTGTGGTGGTATAACGGCTTGAATTTCTGCCCTTGTAGCTGATAATCTCCAAATTAATTTCCGGATATGCCTTTTTCAGTGCCCGTTTGAAAGGCTCATAGTTTCTGCCAAAGGTAACAATGGTAATAGGCTCGTGCCCGTTTGTTTTGCTTTCCTTTTTGCCGGCAGAATCATTGCTAAGTGTATTTGTACAGCCCGTAATCAAAAGAAAAATTAATACAGCACATAAGGCAGATTTAATATATTTTTTCATATTTAACCCTCGCAATACATTTTATTATTAATTAAGCATAATAAATTATTATGTTATAGTTTGACAGCCCTTATTGTAGCGGCTGATAACCTCATACATTTTTTTTACATCTATAGGCTTAGCTATGTGGTCATTCATTCCAACCTGCTTTGCTTTTTGTATATCATGAGAAAAAGCGTTTGCCGTCATAGCTACAATAGGGACAGTCTGTGCGTCTGTTCTGCTTAAGGAGCGTATAATCTGTGTTGCTTCATAACCATTTAGCGTTGGCATCATTATATCCATAAGAATAAGGTCAAATTCACATATATGGCTCTGTTTAAAAATACTGACAGCCTCCCTGCCGTCCTTAGCCAAAGTAACTACAGCGCCGGCGTCCTCTAACAATTCTTTTGCAATTTCACTGTTAAGTTCGTTGTCTTCTGCTACCAATATTCTCATACCCTTAATATTGTCTGAAGTGTCGCTGTCGGACTGCTTTTCGGCAAGGCTCGGAGATGAATCTATCCGAAACGGAATTACTATGGTAAAGGTGCTTCCTACATTCAGCTTACTTTCAACCTTTATTTTACCTCCCATTTTGGTGGTAAGGGCCTTACATATAGACATTCCAAGTCCGGAGCCTTTAAACTGCGAAGCGTAGCTGTTGTTGCCCCGTGTAAACGGCTCAAAGATTTTTCTTTGAAAATCCTCGCTCATACCAATGCCGTTATCCTTAATAACAAACTTGAATATGGCACAGTTACTATAAGAATCAATTTCATCAACAGAAAATTCTATCCTGCCTCCGTTATCTGTATACTTTACAGCATTGCTTAAAATATTTAACAATATCTGCCTTAAATGCAGTGGACTTCCGACCAGATTTTTATGTTTAATGCCACCGTAGCGTGGAATAAAGAGCAAATTTTTTTCCTCTATCTGTCCCATTATTATAGTTATGCAGGCGTCTAACAGAGAGGTTATTTCAAAGCATTCCTTAGCAAGCTCCAACCGTTCGTTTTCTATTTGGCTCATATCCAAAATATCATTAATAAGCAGCAGCAAATGATTTGACGAGCTTCGTATTTTATTTAAACAGTCCTCTACCTTTTCCAAATCTCCTATATGTCGGTCTGCAATGTCAAGCATACCCATAATTCCGTTAATAGGTGTGCGAATATCATGCGAAATATGTGTCAGGAAATCTGTTTTTGCACGGTTTGCACGGTTGGTTTCTTCAATGGCCTTTTGCAGCCGTTCATTCATTTCACGCTCTTTTTTATATATTTTAGACTGACCGCTGCTATAGGTAATAACAAAAACCACAACCGTTACAAGCAGTAAAAACAGAGAGCCGAAAAACACTATAGTCTGCAGCAGCACGCTTGTAAATCCTGAGCTATTTGCACTTACATACTCTCCGGATACCAATATCATAAGCCTTCTGCCGTTGTCAATAGAGCCGTACGCTATAAAATAATCAGTATTATCTATTACTATTTCTGCCACACCCGATTTTCCCGATGTTATATTATTTTTAAAGGTATCATAAGAGCTGTCATACAAAAATTCACAGTTTGCCATAGCCTCAATAACATTGTAGGAATTAATTATTTTTCCTTCCTCGTTGCTTATATTGTCGGGATAGTTGTCATAATATATTCTGTTGCCATTTGATGTAATAAGTACAGTGTTGTTGGCTTTTTGATATGCGGAGGATTTAAAAATAGATTCAAAATATTCCATTTTCTGCAATATGGCAATATGCGTTAGCTTTTTATGGCTTTTACCAAGTAGTATAGGTGTATCCAGCTTTTTCAAAAATAAAACACATACATTCCTGTCCACTGTATAGGTTTTTTCAGAGTGAATCAGGAGCTGTGTTTTTTCCCCTCTTACCAGTATATCAGGCTCTGTCCAACGCCTTTGAACTCCGTTTTTGTAGTAAACATTTCCCTTGTCATCAAATACAACTATTTCGGCGGCTTCCGGCCGAAGCATTTCATTATTATAATCTACAATTTCAGAGGGATTTTCCGTATTTTTATGATTTTCAAAATACTTATGCATTGAAGCATCGGCAATCGAAAGCTGCTTCCATTGATTTGAAATGACATAATCAATCTGACTTATCATTTGACTAGTGGTTTCCTTTAAATGATAGCAGCGTTCTTTGTAAAGCTCATAGGTAATGGTTTTATAAATTGCATATGTTAATGTAACTGTGATAACAGTACACAACAGCACTATCATAATCACCGCTTTTCGTGTCTTCTTTGTCATATTTTTCTCCTAACCCTATACATTTTCAAAATTGCAGACAATATATGCTTGTAACAAGCAAGGTTTGCTAAAATATTTCCAAATATGGTATATTATACCAAGATTTCTAACATTTTGCAAGTATGTATATAATTATTATTTATAATAAAGGGTAATATTTAATTCCGTATGTAATATGAGTTATCAATTAGACGCTTCAGCAAGACATTGTCCCGCTATGATGCTTTTATTGTAAAAAAACTGTTTCTCAGTAACACAAGCCTAAAATAAGAAAAAAGCAAGCGGCAACCCATTCATTGACGCTTGCTAAAATCAATTTTTCTTTTTTCCCTAATTATACTCTGCTTCATGGTTAAAGTGGTTACACTTTAAGTTTTGGGATTAAAGGCTAGGCAACTTAAAAGTTCCGGTCATCCGGAGCTTTCATATCCTTATTTATAGGTTCTTTTATTTCAACCATATCAGTTACCTCACCTTTAGGCACCTTGCCCTCAAACAAATATCTGTCTACTTGTTCAAATCCATTCTCCTCTGTAAACAACTGCTCACCCTCTGAAACATATCCTGAGCTTATAATATACTCCGTATCCGTTTCACCAATTACGCCAACTTGCCGTCCCTTATATTTTCCGACATTATATATGTTACAAAACCACTCCAGATCATCTTGAGATACCTCCTTAATGTATTTCCCAACATCACTAGGCTTTGTGATATACAGCAAGAGGCTATTTATTTCAGAGTATTACATGTAATAAACCTGAAAAAACAGTGTTAGCGACAAGCTGACGCCGCAAAGAGCCAAGACACCTGCTAAAAATCTCTTCACTAATTCCTCCTAATTTTATTCCTATATTAATTCTCAAACGAGAAAACATATACCATTTGGTCGGCGACTATGCCGCTTTTTAATTCAATTTTCGTATCACCTTCAACACAAACAGCGGGACGTATACCATTTTGATCATACGAATTTGTAAAGCCGAGTTTGTTATTATCTCCAATTACATAGGAACAAGAGAGATAATAAGTATTGGGTGTACGCAACCACCAGCTCGAAAGATCTTCATTAAAATACGCTTTTCTGTTCTCTTCGTTACGGAAATACTCAAGCATTTCCCCTTCCGGTGCTATATTAACCGAATCGCTTATTCCAACTTCGTTACACGACAGCAGAAAAACACATCGATCAATCATTTCAATATCATGGCCTGATGCACCCAAAGCATCCTCGGATGTGATTTCTACTTTCGATTGAATTATATATTGAGATATCTCTGTTAGTGATTTTAGGTACTCTTCATTCAAGTACAAATCAATTTCGCTGTTGGCGTAGTAAGCACTGTAATTGTTGATTCTTCTGTTCTCATCAAGTATTTCTTTTCGTAGCAACAGAGTGTTACCATTGTAATCGTCCGTCAGAACCAAAAACGGAGTGTATTTACCATTTTCCATAATATAAATATAATTTATGGAATCGGCTTCATCATAAGCCAGATCTGACACCTTTTTCATTTCTTTCTCTCCGCTGCATGCGCACAAGCCTAAGGCGATAGTAAAGGACATGCACAAAACAATTATCTTCCTTATAGTCATAAAAACAGCCCCTCCCTTATATTTGCATTATATTTAAACGACACCATTATTTCTAAGCCAAGTCTCATCGATAATCCTGATACCATATTTGCCGAAATCAATCTTAAGTAATACCGTATCCCTCAATTTATTAATCAGCAGAACATTGCCTTCACCAAATTGAGGATGCAGAACAAGTTGCCCTTCTTTCACAACACTATCATATGTACATGCATCCCATTCTTCTTTCGTACGAGCAGATGCCTCGAATGTTTTTGAGTAATATTATATACTTGGGTTAGCCCCAACAATATGACACGCTGCTTTAAATAATGCTCCATGGCCATGGTTATACCCCATTACTACATCCGCATAATAATGAGCGTATTCGTGGCGAATAACATCAATTGCACAAGCTTCAGGAACATCACTATATAAAGAAAGGATATTGCAACTATAGTGTCCCGTGGCTTCAAGCCCTACTTTTACTTTGTCCGAATTTTGTTCGGCTGTCTTTATTTTGAACAGCAAGTCGTTAAACCCGTCTATGTTGTTCTGTATTGTAAACACATCGTACAAAACCTCACCATCGGAATTAATAATAAATAATCATGCTTGTCCTTTGCAACGTCGATTCCGACATAAATCATAATGATACCTCCACAGAGTTTATTTGACACTGTATGGACCCACAGGGTACTTTACGTCTTGTAACCTCGTTCTAAATAAACCGTCGTGCGGTATCTAACTAATTAACAAACACGTAAAGGACTGTGGTTGGAGCCTTTCTGAAACCGTCGTGCGGTAGGAAGTGTTACCAATCCACAGTGTCCATTACAGTATAGCATTTTTTGTCCTTGGAGAGGGACATTAATAACTACTATTTTATTATACGAAGAAGTGAGAACTTAAATTTCTTCTCTTTGGGATAGTACATTCCTAGCGTGCATCGAGCCCTTTCAGGATATCCTATATCAAGGCTTACGGGTTTGTCAAGAAAAGTGTGTAAGTTTTTTAAAAGTTAGATAGCAGATGTTTTTTGCCCGACTTTTCCAGTTTGACAAGCCGTCAAACGGCAAACAGAACGGACTTCACGCAGGACAGCTTAAAAGCTACATTCAGCTTTGCTTAGCCCTCAGCCAAATGGCAAAAGAAGTCAGAACGGCAAGTCCGAAACCACAGCAAAGCGAAAAACCAAAATGTGCAATGAGAACAAAAATTCAATGGAGATGTGTGAAAATGAAAAATGAAATTCAGTTAAGAAAATGCCCGAAATGCGGAAATATATTCGGTGACCGAGGTGCGGCTTCAAGGGTTGATAATGTAACGATTGTGTGCTCCGATTGCGGAATACGAGAGGCTTTGAAAAGCATAGGTGTAGATGAAACAGAGCAGGAAATAATTCTTGATACTATTCATAGAACGGTTCACACTAATTGACTTCCCTTTTGTTTTTGATATAATATTATTAGTATTTTTAACTTTACATCTTAAGGATTGAGATTATGATGAATGATAATTTAGTTGGAAAATATGCAGAACTAAAAAACGGAACAATGATGATTATAGATTTCATAGATAACAAAAATGATGTTTTGATTGGACGAGATATAAACAAAAAGGATTTACCAACAATTAAAACATCACCTAATAACATATCAAGAATAATTGATGAGCTTTGTAAAAACATTGACATTGAATAATAAAAATACTTAAATTATGTCACAATAAGGAAATTGAATATGAAGTCAAAAAATGCAATTAAACAATTTATAAAATATGAAACTGGAATAGAAATATCAAATCTGCTTAATAAATATATTGCTAACCCCACTTTAGTTCATACAGCTAATAAGCAAACCTTATTGCTATTGGCAGAAGAATTCGAACCGATATATCAAAAATACATAGGAATATTAGATGGCCCTAATGAGATTGGAAAGATTAAAATATTTGGATTTTTTCTAAAATCTCGAATTGAAAGAATACCCGAACTACAACAATATCTTATGTAAGGATTATAAAGTGCACTTTATTAGCTTGCCAATATAGGCAGGCTATTTTTATGCCCTTTCGGAGGTGATTTTACGAGAAAACTTAAAAATTACAAGCCTACAAAATTCAAAGCAAAGGACAGCTACTATGATAAAGAATACGCTGACTTTGCCGTTGCCTTTATTGAAAGCCTGTGCCACACCAAAGGCACTTGGGCGAGAAAGCCCTTTGAGCTTATGGACTGGCAAGAGCAGATTATTCGTGACCTGTTCGCATTTTAAAGCCTAACGGATACAGACAGTTCAACACAGCATACATTGAAATTTCAAGGAAGAACGGCAAGTTTGAATTAGCTGCGGCTGTTGCACTTCTTCTCACCTGCGGTGACGGTGAACAGAGAGCCGAGGTTTACGGTGCGGCTGCCGACAGACAACAGGCATCAATCGTTTTTGATGTTGCCGCCGATATGGTGCGTATGTGTCCGGCACTGAATAAAAGAGTAAAGATACTCGCATCACAGAAAAGGCTCATCTATGAACCCACAAACAGCTTTTATCAAGTGCTATCTGCCGAGGCATACAGCAAGCACGGCTTTAATGTTCACGGAGTAGTGTTTGATGAGTTGCACAGTCAGCCGAACAGAAAACTTTATGATGTCCTTACAAAGGGGAGCGGTGATGAGAGAATGCAGCCGCTCTTTTTTCTGATCACCACTGCCGGCACAGATACACATTCAATCTGCTATGAGATTCATCAAAAGGCACAGGATATTATTGACGGACGAAAAATTGACCCTACATTCTATCCCGTCATTTTCGGTGCTGATGATACAGAGGGCTGGACAAGTCCGAAGGTCTGGAGAAAGTGCAATCCCTCTCTGGGTGAAACTATCGGAATGGATAAAGTTAAAACCGCTTGCGAATCAGCAAAGCAAAATCCGGGTGAAGAAAACTCCTTCCGTCAGCTAAGGCTTAATCAGTGGGAAAAACAGGCAGTCCGTTGGATGCCTATGGATAAGTGGGATAAGTGTGCATTTGCGGTCAGAGAAGATGATTTGAAAGGCAGAGTTTGCTACGGTGGACTTGACCTATCTTCCACAACGGATATAACGGCATTTGTGCTTGTGTTCCCGCCACTTGGTGAAGAAGACAAGTACATCATTCTTCCCTACTTCTGGATACCAGAGGACACACTGGATTTGCGTGTAAAGCGTGACCATGTAACGTATGATGTGTGGGAGCGACAGGGATACTTGCAGACCACAGAGGGAAATGTAGTCCATTACGGCTATATAGAAAGGTTCATAGAACAGCTTGGAAAGAAATTCAACATCAGAGAAATTGCATTCGACCGTTGGGGCGCAGTTCAGATGGTGCAGAATCTTGAAGGTATGGGATTTACGGTCGTTCCGTTCGGACAGGGCTTTAAGGATATGTCACCGCCTACAAAGGAGCTTATGAAGCTGACGCTTGAACAGAAATCCTCAACCGTTGTTTCTGAATTACTACATCAACGAAATTTGTATAAATCTTATAGGCGATATAAAGCTTTTTAAACTCTCGTTTGATATCTGATGACAGATTCATTATACGGTGATTAAACTTATCAAAGGGGCATTTCGTCGGGCACGGTATCCATCTTTTCTGCTGTTCCTGAATCTTCACACTCCACACCCGCGCCCAAAAACATGTTTTGCTTTACTCAAATTTAGTTCCTTCATCTCCTTGAATAAATAGAAGAACTATAATTGCAGGTTTTTGCAATTATTCAAATTATAGCAGCATAGGGTAAGGCAAGAGAAATGTACCTATATTGGACTTTTCCCAGAATATGCTGAAAAAGGCCGTAAAATAAGGACTTTCAGAGTTTAGTGCGTTGTTTGCATCGGCTCCGGAAGTCCTTTTTTCTGCCTATTCAATTGTGCGAACGAACTGATTTCATAGCTTGTTGCTTACCCTGACCGCAGAGAGAATAATTAATATGTGTGGGTCAAATAAATAGTTACAGCTTAAGAAACGATTCTAATCAGGGCACAGCCTATTTTTTCAGCATCTGCTTCTGTACTATTCTTTCCCAGCGAAATCCTAATCGTACCCTTGGCGTAGTCTTCATCAAGTCGAATAGCCCTCAAGACATGCGAGATTTCTGTATTCACACTATCACAAGCAGAACCAGTGGAGATGCTGATACCCATAAGATCCATGCGGTGAAGAATAGCTTCTCCATCCTTGCCCGGAAATGATAAGCTTAGCAAACCGGGCAACTTGCTATCCCCACCATTGCGTTTATAGACAACTCCTGCTTCATTGAGCTGAGTCACAAGATGTCTTTCCAAATTTAGAATATGCTGCTGATTCTGCTCCAGCAAATCGCAGTTTGTTTTCAGTGCCGTTGCCATTCCTACTATTGCCGCTACATTCTCTGTTCCTGCACGATGCGCACTTTCCTGTGCACCACCGTCTTCATAAGGCAGTAATTCAACACCATTACGGATATAAAGGAATCCAATACCTTTAGGTCCATTAAATTTATGAGCAGAAGCTGAAAGAAAATCTACCCCTAATTCATGAACGTTGATTTTGATATGCCCAACAGCTTGAACTGCATCTGTATGGAACAGTGCGCCATGAGTATGGGCTATTTCACACAACTCACAGATAGGCTGAATGCTGCCAATCTCGTTATTTGCATACATCACAGAAACCAGACGAGTTTTGTCTGTTATGTATTTCCATAGAATCTCAGAAGTAATATATCCTTCTTCAGTAGGACACATATATGCTACAGGATATCCAATGTGCTCAATCGCCGCACAGGAACGAAGAACTGCATAATGTTCAAAGGTCGATGTAATCATTCCCCGCTTTTCGGAATCAGAAAACGCCGAACTTTTGATGACCCAGTTATCGCTTTCAGTCCCTCCGGAAGTAAAAAAAATCTCCTCAGGTAAGGCACCAATACATTCTGCAATTGTACATCTTGCTTCTGCAAGAGCCTTTTTAGGTTTCCTGGCAAACGCATAAGGCTGCGAGGCATTTCCATATTCTTCAATAAGCCATGGTGTCATAGCTTCAAACGCAGTTTTATCAAGTTGTGTCGTTGCAGCATTATCGGCATAGATATGTTGCTTCATCAGAAATCACCTTACCTAAAGAGTGTACAGCCTTCGTTTTTGAATTCTTCAATTTTAGCAAGAAGTTCTTCTTCCGTTACCTCAAGATGTTCAGCCAAGCATGGCAAACAATAAAAAATGGTTGTTTTCTTATCGATTATCTTTTTGGTAATCCCTATTTCATCCTTTGTGAGCGGTGATTTGCCGCAAACATAACATTTCTTTGTTTCCATTTTATTCTGTATCTATGCCGTAAATCTTAAATGGCGGCAAATCCTTTCCGGAATACTCCACATCAAGTAAACCAAGTTGATACTTGATTGTATCCCTCATTCTTCGTGCTCTATCAAAACAATACCTTTTAAATTCTCTCGGAGTAATATCATCCATATGCCGAACATTCGGGAAGAGCAGCTTTAAGTATGCTGTAGCTATACGCTTTACAGCTTCTGTATCACGTGTGTCGGCTCCTTCCGGGACGATGATGTATTCATCCACAATGCTTCTGTATGTCATATCGCTACGAAGTTCATGCATGATGGAACAGAAGTATTCCGAATTCAAGGCCCAACCATTCACCTTCAAATCGTCCTTCATTCGCGGAATATTCCACCCTTTGATGAATCCGTGAAATCTCTCAATTAATGCTGATTCATGAAAAACAACTGGTAGTTCTGTGAACATATTTTCATAGCCATCCGCATCCATTATTTCCTTACGGATATTTCCGCAAAGGATCACACCTGCATCTGCTATTCCTTTATAGTCACCCACAGTAAAGTTTCCTTGCTCCAAATAACCTTTCAAAGCAGCTCGCATTTCATCTGTGTCGGTAAAGGAAATAGTCTGCACCTCATCCAGAGTGACAAAATCACTTCCTGTTATCAAACCTTCCCTGCGCTTTGTCTGATCATAAAACATTTTGGCTCGGCTCATAACACCGCCACTGGAAAGCCATCCATATCGGCTGACATTTCCAAAAAGATAAGATTTGCCGGTACCTTTAGGTGCAAGCTCAATCAAATTCAAGCGCTTCTCCACAAACGGCAGCAATCTTGTAATCATGGTAAGTTTTTCTTCTTCATTTTCATAACCGGCGGCGTTATAGTCAACGGCGCCAAGGATAACATCTATCCACTCACCTGTAGTAAACTCCTTACGGGCCTCTTTGTAGTCTTCAAGGTTAATCTCATATGGGCAGAAATTCTTGAAAGATATAAGTTTAATTTTCCCGTCCTTTGAATTCTTTCCCTTGGATGATTTCCTTTCATACTCGAAAGTAAAATCAAAATCATCCGGAGAACGATATCCAAGCTCCACCATTCCCCAGATATCTCTGCCCTTCACGAGATCATCCTTACATGAATCCCATACATCGCTTTCAATTATAGTTTCTTTGAATCCCAAGCCAAAGTCAGGTAAGGAAAAAGAAACCTCCCCGGATTTAATATCAATATTGACAGATATCTTTGCTAGAAACTTTACAGTCTTGCCTTCAATAACAACAGCATTCTTTATGGCATTCCAATCGTCTTTTCTAGGAATGAATTTCTTGACAAATCTGACAAGATCGTCTTTATCAAATTCACCCTCGTCGTCTTCAAACTTTTTCAGCAGCCAGTCGCGCATAAAAGCAGGGAGGCTCAGTGTAGAGAAGAAATTGGTTTTCTTCAAATCCTTGAAGACAACCATCTCGTCAAAATTATCTCTCAGCTTTTCTGAAAGTTCCATATTTCTCCCTCCTTAGAATTCATCACCGAAATCAAAATCATCTTTGATTGTGGCGGTTTTTCCTTTAACTTTGAAGGAAACGCTACCAATCAAATCCGACCCATCAAACACATCTGCCGTATATGGTTTCATCTTTGCGCGTTTAATATCTGTAAGTGCGAAAGTAAAATGTGTCGCATCTTCCGATTTTGCTTGATAGGGTTTATCCTCAATCACAAGGCTGATATTATCTGGTGATTCAACATCAGAAATATACAAATTCAATGTAACACCCTCATGCCGGTCTGCAGTAATATCATCAGAATGCATAACTGTAATCTTTACGCCCACCTGCTTTTTGAGTGTCAAAGTAATAACTGGAACAACAATTTCCTCAAGGCTGGCGCCTCCATGAACTTCTACATTAGCGGGACGACTGCCACGGAATCTACCATAATCTGAAAGTATTATATAACCATTTTCCTCCACTTTATAAGGAACATCACATCCGTCAAAAGACTTGCAACACCGTCCGGAGTGTTCTCCCTTGGTGTCCGTTTCGTACGGCACTTCTTGCTTTTTTATTACAGCCAATCTGGAAGCACCATGGTCGCTTGCGATAATAAACGATTTACAGTTGTGCATACCTAGTTCCACAGCCGCAGTATTTAAAGCTTTTTCAATCACTTCGAGCTCTGCTGGGATGTGAATCGGAGCCTCATCGTCCGTAAAAAAATAACCGCCCTTGTCTTTATGCTTGATGTTATCAAGTTGCTCTTCTTTGTATTTTTTCCCGCCCATCCACTGCTCATAGAACTGCTTGTTTATTGATGTAATCGTCGGTAAATCAGAGCGCACTATATCCGTATGAATCGACAGTCCTTTTTTCTTTGCAAGGGCAGTAATGTAAGACAAGTACTCCACACCTAATGAGTCAATCCAATACAAGAAAGCATTATTCTTGCTTGAAACAGCCTTAATTGCGTTATCTCTCGTTGGAAGCTGCGCATACGAAATACCATCTGCATACTTTTCAACGAGCTTGATGAATTCATCAGAAATGTGGTTTGAAACTTTCTGCTTCTTATACAAATCAAAGTATTCCGTCAGCTCATCCGAAAGAACAGGACAATCGAATATATATTTTTTCAGATACTCGTCAAGAGCAGGATAGACATATGCTATGGCTTCACTAATTCCATTACTAACTACCCATTTAACTATGGTCTTTTTTTCTAACAACGTGTTATCGGTGAGACGGTAGATACTCTCATCAGGGTCGATTTCATTTGTCTTTACAAAAACAGCAATATCCTCTTCAGGAAAATTTCTAAGAAGTTTCTTCCTCTCATCATACAATAGCCTGAAATAACGGTCTTGATGGGAAAACTCCGTAATCTTTACCATGAGGTTAGTTTTAAAGTCCTCAAAATTCAAGGTTTCATCAATCACAAGTTTTAAATAGTAATTTTGTATCTGCTTTGCATTTAGTTTAAGATATAAAAAAACAAGCCAGTTCCGATACTCAAGACCTGATACAGCCGAACGCAAATCATCAATAAGCCTTTCGTCAATACCATATTTATCAAATACAGCTCGTATGTCTTTGCTGCATTTATTTAGGTCTTTAAGCAACCGCTTCCACTGTTCTTCGGTTCCTAGCCCACTATCAAGCTCAAAGTCCCCCACAATATACTTCACAACAGAATACGCTCCAGATAAAGTAAATAGCGGGAACAAGGCATTGTCGAGAACCAGCGAAGTGCTCGTATAGACATTTCCAATAGCGCCATCTTCGAATGCACGCAGTAGATACTTTATTCCTGTTTGAACCACAAGCCCTCCATCCTCCGGCATGTTTGTAACAGATACATTCGTGAGCAGATTGTTGGAAATATACGCTCTCTGCTGTTCAACCATCTTGTTGTCATCTCTGATGATTTTTGCAGCTTGCGAAGAAACACCCCTCAGGAGGAGAATAGCTCTTGCATTCCCTAGAGTGGTATTTCTTAAGCGACGAAGCTCTTTATCCGCAACGGCAGAGCCTCTGAGAGCGAGGTATTCGCCAAGTCCGATTACGACAAACTTATTATCTCTGTAGTCCACATCGGATGTGCGGAAATAATCCACCAGTTCATCTACACTGGGAAATTTATCATCCTTAAGGCAAAATTCACTCATTCTTACGACAGAAATATCCGCCTGCTTCAATTCTTCTAAAACGGAGCAGTAGTCCTCATCACCAATGACATAGAAAAACGGCAGCCCTTTTGCAGCAGATATATAGTTTTGTACTTCTCTGCAAAGCATTTCTTACCCCTCCCTATTAATGATAATCTTTACGCCAAGACCCATGTCCTTTCTAACAATATCAGTAAGCCACTTCTTCAGTTCGGCATCATTCATACCTTCGATGATATCAACGACCTTATCGCTTCCACCGGCGTTATATTCTGCGGCCGCCATACTGGAAACATTGCTCATGATAGTGGGGTTATCATTCCACTCATAGGCGCTGATTCCGGTGCTCTCCAGAGTATCCCTCACAGCATCAATATCAGAAATCAAGCTGGTGTAATCTCCGATAATACGCTTTGCAAAGCACTTATCGCGATAATCAGCGGAAGCTATCTCGTCAAAGAAGTCCGCTTCCTTAATGAATGCTAAGGCTTCCTTAATGTCCGCTTCACTTTGCGTGCTGCTGTTCAATGTTGCAAAGGCCTTCTTAGCCTCGGCATACAGAGAGGCATTCACGCAGCACAAAATCGGAGTACGATATTTTTCAGACCAAACACGAGGGTTTTTGCTTCCTCCGCTCTTATCGCTCCACAGCTTATAAAGTTGCGATTTCACCTGATTCTTTCTGTAATCCTCAGCAGCCTTTTTAACAATGGCATTACTTGCTGTAGAGGATATGGTAAACATTTCCGATGTGATAGAATTTTTGATTTCCTCGCACTCCGTATCAGTAAAGCCCTCCAAATAAGGTGCGTAAATATCAATAAAGACGGCCAAAGTATTACCGAGAACATCCCGAATTTCTGCATTATGATTTGTCATCTCATCAAGAAATGACTTCATATTATCGGGAAGCATATCTTCATAGTTGGCAATACGGAGTAAATTATAGAAAAACTTATCCAGTGCTGGCTTTTTCGCCTTGATAGATTCGCAGGAGAAACCGATAAACTTCAATGTCTCACGCCATGTCTTAAATGCCGCTTCCTTAGAACGGACAGTAACATTCAGAAAAATATTCGTTGACTTCACAACCTCGTACTCAGTTATGAGTTTTCTGATTTCATCTTCTCCAGTTGATCCAATCCAAAGGGCAGAATACTGAACATTGAACAACTTCTTTATATCCGACAGAACAGAATCCTCCGCGTTGATTTCCTTGGCAACATTCAAAAGCTTACCGTTCTCAAACCGTTCAAGAAATATATGCATACCTTTTTTACAGTTATCAAGAGTTAGAAGCGCCTTCAAATTCTGTGCAGATGACGGACGCTGAATCGCAATCTTTCCGATTTCATTAGCTACATCATGTGCTTTATCGCCTTTGCTCTGAACAAGTTTGATATAGAGCTTGACGAGGTCAAATACACCGGTAGTGTCCATATCTTCCAAACACCAAACGGGATAGGATAGGTCTCTCATTTTTGCAAGGACGAGTGTTCCGGCCTGCTGAGGCGAAGAACAAGTGTTGGCGGTAATGTTCCATGCGTTTTCCGTAAGCTCATAGAATGCTTTTTCCTCTGGAGTCAGATTGACAATATAGGTTGCTTTTGGGTTCTTTCCAATATAGTTACCAATCATTTCAGAAAGCTTATCCGGTGTCATTGAATCACGGTGGCCTTCGGCATCCATAGAGCGATAAGGTTCCGAACTGTATTCCTTCAGTAAGAAGCCGGTAATAAATGCAGACAGGTTACACACTGAAAAACCATATGTAGTTTCCAAATAATCGTAGATTTCACCAATAGATATTTTACCGCTACTCTTAAAAGCATCGTCTATCATTTTATCAACAGATTTTTTGATAATAACAATATGCTCTCCAGCAAGCTCCTCGTCCTTCCAGTATTCCTTTTTAGACCAGAATTTGCCCAGAACAGACTTCTCACATCCAGAAATCAATCCCTTGATCTCCATCACACCCATACCGTATTTCGCAACAGGTTTCGGAGTAGTCAGTTTCAACTGCGTTTCCGAGAGTCCCTTTGTGAAGTCCTGTACATGCTTGAAACGTTTCAAAACAATGGTCTGCATAATAGTGTGAACAGCACCGGCTCCTGCAGCCTTTTCACCATCCTGATTTGCATAGGTAAAAACGATGAATTGTCCGTTGTGAATTCGATCCTTCCAATCACGCTCCAGTACATCCTTTGCCTTCTTCGCATTTTCTTTTGACTGCTGACCGTTGTTGCCACTGTAATACATCGACATAGCGGAATAATCCACATACTGCTCAAATGCCTCTAAGCCAAGAGGCGTAGACAACGCATCAATGACAGCAATATTCTTATAGGCAGGATCCGCAATAATTTTCTTTATCAGAGTGCGGAAACTCTGGGCTTCTTCGTCGGTCTTTGCAAGCGCAAGTACAGCATAGAAATGCCAGTCCACATCCTTGCTTTTTAAAACATTCATGACCTTTTTGAAATCAGACATGGTAACAACCGGCAACTTGCCACTATCCAATTCCAGCGCGTAACGAAGTTTCAGTGCAGGAGGAAGGCTGAGCGCAGTTGCAACCGCAGCACCTTCTGAGACCAGCTTGGCGGTTGTGCCTTGCTTTTCACGAATTTCCTTTTTAAATGCCTCAATTTTCGCACCATCGCCAGCAAGAACGGCAGCAGAATACACTTTTTTGCCGTTAGCAATCGGATTCTCAATCAGAATTCCTTTATTAACAAGAGCTTTCGCAATACTCTTGCAGGAATTTTCCAGTTCGCCTGTATCACCCTCAAAAGCATAACTGAGATTTTGATCCGTCGGCTTTAGAATCGGTAGAGCACCGCCCAGCCGCTGATCAATAGACTGCATAATAAGAACAGTCATCAGTACAATCTTTTCCTTGTCGTTCAACTGTGTCTGCTGCGGAAATGTATCCAGAATCAGCCTAATATCAGAGGACAGATAGTCCTTACCCTTTTCATAGAAGAAATCCCACAGCATATCCACAGTAAGAAATGGTCTGTCGGAAAGAGGGCTAGTGTTCTGGATAAACCACTGGAATGCATTAACATCCATATCCTTCGGCGTCTTTATGAAGTCAAACATACTGCGCTGGTTGGACTGGAATGCAGAGGCTATATTTTTCAGGACGAGCGCCGCAATGGGGTGAATAGGAAGGATATCCCGCATAACATTTTGGTCATTAATATTTGTAGCTTTGATAACAGCTTTGCGTGCATTCGTAACATAAGAATTCAAATCCTCGGTCATCCGCTTCCAGTTTGCTTTTGCCGCAGGCTTTACACTAAAAGCATGACCTATAAGTTCAAAGGCAATATTGTCTGGAAGGGTGATTTCCACCTTGTCAAAACGCTGCTGTACAACAGACCACGGATTGGTCTTATCTCTGCTGTCATATTCCTTTGCAAGAGAAGACAGTGGATGGGTCACAATTACGAAGTAGAAAGGCTTTTCCTGACAAATGGAGACAATCTTTTGAAACTCACCCAAAGAAGTGCTGTTCTGACGAAAATAGTCACTGAACTCATCCCAGATAAGAACGAGCTTAATATTATTCTTGTCAATGATATCAATAATCCATTTGCGCAGAGAATCTGCAGAAAGATTGAGAGCTGTTATTCCTTCCTCTGCGGCAAGGCTAAAGATATCGTCCATCAGAGAGGAAACGTCGCTACTCTTTTTCAGAGTGTTGATAATCTCATCCGCAGAGGACTGCGAGAAGGTGGACATCCACTTGGGCTTCTGAAGCAGAGCGTCCATAAACTGATTATGAATCGGATCCTCCAGCCATGCGATAACACTTTCCTTTAGAGAGTTTTCGCCCTTGTAGGAAACCTCGTGCACATCCAAAGCTTTCTTGATGCTTTCCTGCACCGCAAAGAAAAGCTGCTGCGGAGTAGAAATACTGCCTGATGCGTAACGGTATGCAGTCACAATGCCCTGTGCCTTATGGCCGATAAGCTTTTCCAGCAGAACATGATTCTTTTTCAAGGGTTCAAACTTATCCCAGTAGTTTCTTACCTCTGTCTCCGGCACCTCCAGCAACTTTTTGAGCGTGTAAGCACACTGAGATTTACCGGTACCATAGGCGCCATGAATCCAGATAGAGCGGTTTGTATTGCCGCTCAGCATCTTTTCTGTCCGATTGAGTAGGTCTATGAAAGTCTGATGAGGGTAGGTTGTGTCCCACGCTGCTCCACTGTTGATAGCGGATTCGTCAATGCATGGAAAATACTTTTCGTTGACATCAAAGTATTCGCAGTATTTTAAATTCTGTACCGGCATCTTATAATCCCTCCTTAAACAGACTCAAAACATCATAACTGGTCTTGTCCCTTAGCGTGATGGTTTGCAGATCATTTGTAAATGTAGCATTGATAAATTCTGGATATGCAGAAGAAAGACCGAGCAAAATGGATTTCATCTCTTCTTCATCATAAAGCCCGAAAATACGCACCGGACTGACGCCGTCCCGCTCCACATATTCATCGTAGAGATAGGAAACACGAAACTCTTTATCCAAGTTGCACTTCTCGGCAAATTTATATAACGCATACAGTACAACGCGAGTATCTTCAATAATGCACTTCGTTCTGCACAGCGATTCGATTTTCCGCCCTTTTTCTTCGACATACCCGAAATTTAACACTGTACCCAAGGGTAACTTGCAAAAACGCTTGAAGGCATTGATGATGGAAGTTGCGTCATCTTTCTTCACTCCCTCGGCAATCAGCATATCACTGATATGACTTCTATTATAATAAATGCCAATATCCATATTCATTATGAACCATTTGCACTGGGCATTATAGGCAAAGTTCGACAATGCCAAGCCCCATGTAGTACCATTTTGCCATCCGTAATTTGAGGATGATACGATATCAAAGAGCAATGTGGTATTGCCTTTATCATCTATTAAACCACACCCACGAAGGAATTTCTTAAACATGGGGACTTGTAGCTTTTTATTCAGCGTGTTTTTATCGCTATCCCAATAATCATTGCCAAGGTCAAAAAATCCTTGTACCCATTCCGGCTTTGGGGCGTGATTTGCAAATGAATTCAAACTAGCTTTTTTCATAGTTCCTTCTCCTGTCGATGGTCTTAATGAATGATATACGAGACAACCGTCATCAATATCGTGACACATTCCACAATGAATACAGTCTGTAATCTGTACTTTTCCGTTGACAAACTTTATTCTTCCGTTACGGCAATTTGTTTCGCAAACTCTACAGCCAACACAATATGCCGATTTTTTAAATACTTGTCTAAACTTCCTTATCTCTTTAGGATATTTTTTCGGAATACTAGCATCAAAAGAAATCAAATAACCGTTTTCTTTCTCCTTGATTTCATATTGAAAAGGCAGTTTACCTACTGTCTTTATCCATTCTTGCCAATCTGATTTAGGCTGAGTAACCTCTATCTGTGTTTTGCCATTTTTGATTGTTTCCCAGTAATGGACTTTCCCTATAGTTAAATCGCGACCATTTTTTCGTGCGTTCCAACCACCATTTGCTACATATGAGGTCAGTGCCGCATCATCACCTTTATTGCGTCCGTTCATTAATTTAATCAAATTAATGTAGTTGCTAACTTTTTCCGGATAGCAAGTATACTGAAGATAATCGCTACGTCCTCCACCCATAGGGCAAAACAAGCACCCAGCGCGGGAATTTCCCTTTTTATAGGTGGCATTTATGTTAAGATGATTCAGAAAGATATACAACCATATTTCCGCAGAGGTCCATTCCAAAATCGGATTAAAGCTGTACTGACCTCTTTGTTTCTTTCCAAAATTCTCGTAGTCATATTTACTTCTGGCTAAGCTTTCATGGGCGCGTACACCAACGAAATCCATACCAATATAATCATCTTTGCCGGTAATTTCCCTCATTTTCAATGTCTGCGGCGTACTCTTATGTACACTACAACACCATCGAAGCACTCTTGCTGGCGGGCCGAACAGCTTCCATGAATCACTTGGTTCAAAGTGAGAGCGAGCAATATAAAAGGGAATACCATCCTTATCACACTGCTTTTTAGCCTCTTCCACGGCTTCATAAGTATCTGGAAACTCCATGCCGGTGTCTCCGAAAATAACTACGAAGCTGTCCTTTGGCAGCGCCTTTTTAACAAGATCCAACAGCACTGCGCTGTCCTTGCCTCCGGAAAAGGCTACATGGAAAATGTCAAGCTTGTCTTTAAATTTCTCATATTCCTTGACAATTTTTTTAACTGTAGAATCCTCTATAACTGTCAATAAATCCTCGTTGAGAGCGCACATTGCTTCTATATCCATAGGAATCAACTTCGTTCCTTGTTTCCAATATGGATTTGTTTCGTTTGCGTCATCCACAATAATCAGCTCCGGTGCAGTATAAAGATCACCGCCCTTTGTCTTGGCAATTTGTACACCTCTGTACCAATAGATATTCGATTCTGCCCACATGTAGGGCACTTCGTTCTGTTTGTCGTAATCCCAGTGTTTATGAAAACCAAGGATATCCATCTCCGCAGCATAAACCGGGCGAGGCTCCTTGGAAAAATTCGTAGGAGTGGAATTCAGTATGATTCCACCGGTCTTCGAATCAAATGTGTAGGAATACATACTATCACCTCTCTTTTCGTAGTTCCGAAGCCCGCTGTGCAATTTCTCCCAGCTTAGCATATTTGCTTTTTGCCATATATCCGGTATTAAATAGATACTGTCCGATAACCTCCGGTACCAGCTCCACATCGGTTCTCGCAATGGCAATGGCAAGCATTTCGTTATATTTTTTATTGAAATACTTTTCCGCTATGATTCCAGCATTCTTATCGTTAAAATGAATCACATGAAGGCTGTATTTTTTGCTGTACTTATAGCAGTAGCTTTCCAGCAGATAATGATTCCAGTTCTGTCCGCAAATCGGGAACATGGCAAAGGTTGTCACATCCCTAATAGCTCTGAAATTGTCGGTAATAAATCCAGACAACACGGCGTCGATTTCATCCACGGGAAAATTTACGAGCCGGTTTGCGACAAAGCGGTTTCTGTCTACCCGCACCATGTCATCATAAAGAGCCTGAAAAGCATATTGCCGGTTTGTACTGCCTGTAAGCTCTATAACCTTATCAGCAACTTCATCAAAAGTGCATTCATCTCTGTCTTTGATATACTTCTTCAATAGTGTAACCGCATCAAGCTCAGATTTTTCTTTGGTGAGAATCTTACCGTTCAGATGATATTTGCCAGAAAGCACTTTTTTATATATAGCATTATAAATGGTAAGCTGTGAGAACTCATAGTTTTCTTCCTCAATGCTACCAAGAGGGACATCGCTTAAAGATGCAAATCCGTTCTCTTCACAAGCATTATCCACAAAGTCAAGAATGTCCTCCGCTTCATCCTCAGAAATGCAGAATCGGTCAATGAAGAGGTATTCTCCTTCGGAAACAAGTACAAAAAGGTCATTACCTGAAATAACGCGCCAAATATTATTCAGCGGGATATACGGCAGACGATCATGAAGACTGTATACACTTACAGACTGGTTGTTTCCCCAAACCCGCTTTATTTCATCAGTGACAGCTTCCTTCTCGGGTAGCCTGTTTCCTTTGATCATAAACTTTTTAGCGAAAGAACATCCGGCGATGTTTTTCTGCAAATACTCCTTCAGCATTTCAGGAGAAGTAATCACATAGGAATTCATCCATTCTTGTTTGTTTACAAATAGGCTGTCATAATAAATAACGGCTGCGCCGGAAGAAAAAACATCATCGACAATACACTGGAGCTCCTGCGGCATGTCATCGTTCTTACAATAGACCTTGTCATCAATTACAGTTCCAGAGGATAGAATAGCAGCTTTGAGCAGTTCATCATCTTCTGGCAGAGAGATTTCCATTGCCTCCGCAAACTGACGGAAGCGCATGAGTTCTCTGATCGAATCGTATTTAAAGCCATATTCGTAGTGCTTCTTCAACACAGTAACGATTCGTCCGAAGATTTCCGCTGTAGCAGATGTTTGCTTGTTGCCGCTGTTGCCAAGGGACGCGATTGCTTTTTTCGGAATTTCCGCACCAATGAATTCCAGCAGCTTGTTAATAGCGGCGCTGAAACGGTTATGCTGCTGTTCGTTATATCTAATAAAATCTGAATCACTGTACAATTCTGTTGCCGTTACAATAGTTGTTTCTTTATTTTCACTAAATAATGAACACGACTCATATCCTTTATTGGTGGCATAGCGCTCAGCGCTTCTGATGGAAGAAACATAAGAGGAACAGGTTCTGTCTGCAAGCTTCACCGTATTCTGCAGATAAGCATAGAATTCAGCTTCACAGGCAGTACTACTAAACGACGATGTACTATTTGAAGCAGTCGTTCCAATTCTTCTTTCATATACAATTGTGAGACTATCATGAGCCACACCGCATATGAAAAGAAGTTCTTTTATCCGTTTGATAAAATCCGTCGCACTGAAATTGGTTTCTATGCAAAGCTCTTCATCAATCTCTCTTGGCGATGTCATATGACCTAAATCGCTTGCTTTACCGAATTCCAATCTCGTGCTACCTGGAAAAGAACTAAGAGAGCTGAACACATCCGGATAGTACTTGTATAGGACAGCTACTATACTGACATAAACGTCCTTCCATGTAGAAGGTATAGAGAGCTCTTTGCCAAAGAAAGTGATGCTTCTCGGCTTGGTAAATGCCATGGATTCTATCCTTTCAAAATCAACGACGTTCAAGACTTCTTTCATCTCAGCCGATGCATCTGCTACAAGGTTGTAAGATTCTGTAGAAACCGAAGCTTCTTCTTTTTTCTCGGTTTGAATTGGCAGTTGCAAACAATACCGCATGTAAACATTGAAATCATCGTTTATATTTTTGATGAGCTTTCTATTTTTAATCTGGAAGACCTTGTTCTTTCCAGCAGATTTATAAATAACCTCCAATTTCGATATATCTGTAATATCAAATATCGACCCAGATATCATTTTTGTAGCAATTGCAAATTGCTCTACTCGCAGAATGTTTTTCTCTATCCACTTACATCTCTTGGCAGGCAAAACGGATGCGACCCACACCATAAAAGCGTCCTTATTATTCTTTTTGGCCGCTACCATACTTTTTGCCTCCTGTAATAACTTCAAATATCTCTCAGTATCATTACGATACAGGAATACCACTTTCTCAAACAACCTCGTTGCCGGAACATAAATCTTTTTACCTTGGTATGCGGAATCCATGCTTTGCATCTGAAAAGATATGCCATTTTCATTTCTGTAAATGTCATCAATATCAAGTCCGCGATTAGCTGCCATTCTACGTAGCTCAGTAGAAATGCGCTTTATTATTTGCACCTTTGGCTCTTCCCCTTGAAGTGTCTCAAGGTAACCTTCCAGAAGAATGACAGCTTCATATATATCCCATTTGGGTTGTCTATTGCCAGGTGTCATAGCCGTCCTCCTTCCCATATTGCAACACTTCATTATGAATTAATTAATGCTCGATAATTCATACTCAGCATTTATCCGCAGCGCCTCCGGAACGAATCCATTCGTCAACTTCCGATATTTTAAATTTCCAAAGTCGCCCGACCTTACTCGCTGGCATACTTCGATTACTAATCCATTGAAGTACTGTTTCACGGCTTACGTCAAGATACTTTGTTATATCCTTCATCGAAACCCAGTTTTCTGTCTTCTGTATATCAACCGTGTTTTACCTCCATCATCAGTATGTGTGTTCACAGCTATTAAGGTTAGCATTAAAGACCTGCACAACCCGTTGTTGGGTCTTTTATAAATCGAATTATGTTTGTGTTTTAATCAACATCAGGAATATCGTTTTCAAAGATAATAACTTGGCCGTAATTCTGATGGTCTAAATGAGAGAACGACACCATTTTCACGCTGTCATGTTAGAAGTATTCTCCCTCCTAAAGGATGGGATCGGTGAATGATTGCTTATCCTGAATTTGGGATAAGCATGGATAGGCAAAGTAGAAAGTGCTGACAGCATATAGAAAACGAGCTCCTTAACATTAAAGCATATATATGATTAATTATAACACACTTTTTGGCAACAATCAATCCTTTTACACTAAATCTTACATAAATCCACAACAAATTTATTTGTTGCCGCTATTGACACAGCGGTTGAAACTCTGATAGTCTTTAAACAAAACTTGACAGCTGACTGGCTTTATACTCGGCGATTGCTGATATAAAACGTTCGCCGTATTGCTTCAGCTTGTTTTCACCTACGCCGTTGACTGATAAAAATTCTTCGGGCGTTACGGGCAGTTTTCTGCACATATCTGTAAGTGATGCGTCTGAAAAAATCAGGAATGCAGGAACTCCTTTTTTGCTTGCAATCTCATATCTGATTTGCTTAAGAATATTAAACAGCGGAATATCAACAGTTTTCTCTTTGGATTTAATTCTGATAGTTTTCTTTATATTAACTTTCGCTTTGCCTTTGAGTACGGGATAGCTCATTTCTGTTACTCTGAGTATCGGCTTGCCTGCTCCTACCGATATTATATACCCCTCTTCTTCCAGCTTTTCTATTATGTACTTTATTTCGGTCGGCTTTGAGTCCCTAATTATGCCAAAGGTGGATTGCTTATCAAGTCCGAAATATGTTATTCTTTCATTTATTTTTCCTCGCAAGACATCCGAAATTATTGTTACGCCGAATTTTTGTCCTGTTCTTATTATGCAGGATAGAATTTTCTGCGCTTCTATGGTAACATCTTCTGTTTCAAATTTTGTCAGGCAGTTTGAGCATTTACCGCAGTTTTCCTCTGCTTCATCGCCAAAATATTTCAGCATATATCCACGCAGGCAGTCGCTTGTCCTGCAATAGAAAATCATATGCTTTAAGCGTTCTTCTTCCCTCTTCTTGAACATCTCGTTCTGTTCGGGTGTAAGCTGCGGATTCGGCTCGGTGTTTTCGATAAAATATCGGCAGGTCTGCACATCTCCTGCTCCGTAAAGCAGAATACAATCCGCCTCCTGACCGTCACGCCCTGCTCTGCCTGCCTCCTGATAATAGCTTTCGATATTCTTCGGCATATTGTAGTGGATAACATAGGATACATTCGATTTATCTATGCCCATTCCGAACGCATTTGTCGCAACCATAACCGGTTTGCGGTCATAGACAAAATCGTCCTGATTCTTAACACGCTCCTTATCGCTCAAGCCTGCGTGATAGCGTGTTGCCGGAAAGCCGTTTTTTATAAGCAAATCGCAAACGCTTTCAACCTTTTTGCGTGTTGAACAATAGATTATTCCCGACTTATCCCTGCGTTCTTTTATAAGTACAATAAGCCTGTTGTCCTTTTTGGCAGGTTTCAAAACGGAGAAAAACAGATTCGGTCTGTCAAAGCCTGTGGTCACTACGGTAGGATTATTAAGCTTTAAAATATTTATAATATCCTTTTTGACTTCATCAGTAGCGGTTGCCGTAAAAGCTCCGATTATCGGACGATTCGGGAGAACGGAAATGAATTTATTGATATTGAGATAGCTCGGGCGGAAATCCTGTCCCCATTGCGAAACACAATGCGATTCGTCAACGGCTACCATTGAAATTTTTATTCTTCTGCATAAATTAATGAAACCGACTGAATCTAGCCGTTCGGGTGCGACATAAATTATTTTATAAATTCCCAAAGCCGCATTTTTCAACACCTTGTTATATTGTGTATCGGTTAATGAGCTGTTAATATAAGCCGCTTTTATTCCCTGCTGAACAAGAGCATTGACCTGATCCTTCATCAAAGAAATCAGCGGAGAAACAACAATCGTAACACCTCTTAGCATAATTGCAGGAACCTGATAGCATATAGATTTCCCTGCACCGGTAGGCATTATACCAGGAGCATCCCTGCCCGACAACAGGCAATCAACCATTTCTTCCTGACCTTTTCTGAACGAGGAATATCCGAAGTATTTTCTTAATACATCAAACTTATCCATAACTCTGCTCCTGATTTTTTCTATACTTTTTTATTATAGATATTTTGGAGGAGTTTTCAAGACAAACAACGCTGTTTATCATAATTCAGCATAAAATAAGGTCGGGTATCCGTCGTGAATTAACTGACCTTTGGCTTTTTTCTATTTTCAATTATCATTCGTTCTACAAGTCCTTATCCATTGTGACATCAGTTTTTCGTTGTGCTTTTATCTTAAAACAATGTGTTCATCCAATTGAAGAAAAACTTTCCGAGATAAGCAGTTATTTTCTTTTCTTCCTTTCGTTTGTTTCTTTATTGTGTCTTTATCTTATCATATCGACTGTGACAAGATACGGACAAAATCAGGGAAATTATAAATTTTTTCAAAAATTCTTTGATAAATATAAAAATTGCCAAGCAATATCACTCTCTTGCTTGGCAAATCATAATTACTCAAATCTATATTTTATTTTTTAGTCACATATTTTTGATATCGGCTTGTAGGTTTATCAGGTATAGTCATTTTAAGTTTTCCGCTTTCAAGCAGTGGTTTAATATATCTGTTTGTAAATTCCCGGATATCCTTCAAGCCAAAATGTTCAACAATTTCTCTTTTACTTTTTGGTTCAATACAGAATTCAATTATTTTCTCATATACAACTTGATTTACCTTTTCTTGTAGGTTATCTTGTGGGGTGTCTTGTAGGTTATCTTGTGGGGTATCTTGGTTGCCATCAGGTCCCACCATACTCGTTGCCACAGAGGATAGAGGAATTATTGTCTTAAATACATCACCCTCAAGAAATTCAGGAACTCCGCCTGAGTACAGCTTTGTATATTTATAGGTATTTCTCATACCCGATCCGAGCTCATCGGCAAGTGACACCTCTCTGAACACCTTTGCGATAGGAGGATTCTTAGAAAACGGTTCAAATCTGTCGAGCTTCAACTCACCATGACCGTGAGACAGATTTCCGTTTTCCGTGTACATCCTGTCTTTCTCAATAACAAATTTTGCTACATAACCAGTGGAATAATCACGATGCGCAAGACTGTTCGAGAAAATTTCTCTTAAAATTGCATCTCTTGCACTTACAGCTTGTACTCCCTCAAGAATAAACGGATCATTCAAATGCTTTTTGCCAAATTCCATAAGCCTGTCAAATGTATCAAATAAATTCGTAATAATAACATCACGGTCATCATATCTGTCTGTGTTTTTGGTTCTGAAAATCGCATCTGTTTTGTGTTGCGGCAAAGCCGCCATTATAGTTTCGTCCTTACCAAAAAGAAGTATCGCAGCAAGTGTCAGTCCGTCAACAACTTTTTCGCTGTCTTTAAGAATCAAGCCTGAACTGCGCAGTATTTCTTCATCAGTCATAGTAAGCCACGGATGATTTTTATTTCTCAGTCTTGACAATCTTCTTGCTCTGTCAATTATATCGGAACGCAGATCATCCATTGTAAAGCAAGTGAAAACTTTATTTACAAAATATGTGCCCTGCTTTTTTGAATACAGCTTAAAAACCAAATCTCCTGAATTGGTTATGTCTATATCCGAATCGTTGTTTCTGTCAAAAATCCTGCCGCCGCAACGGCAAACTTGCGTACTCTCGGGGACAAAAATATAAATAATCAGCTTATCATCATATTCAATACTTTCAATCGTCAGGTAAAGCGGTGGATACATTTTATTCGGGTTATTTATTGATGTAACAAAATCGCTCTTAATCCTCTCTACACGGTTTCTGTCCACTCCGATAACCGTACCGTCATCTTTAACACCGAGCAGAATATGACCGCCCTCACGGTTTGAAAACGCACAAACGGTTTCATAAACATCTTTAGTAATATCGGTTGTGGATTTCTTAAACTCAATATTCATCCCTTCGCCCTGTGATATTATATTTTTAATTTCTTCATATGTCATTACAAGCTCTCCAATAATCTGACGGTTTATATTTTTATTATATTCGCAATCAAAAATAATATCAAGCGATTAAAGATAAATCACACCAAAGTTTTTAATATCGTTTTCTTCACTGGTTACCATATCATTTAAGGTTAAGTAATATATTTGCAAAACCACATTGTTTTTTTCGGATTTCGCAAGTGTATCATCATATAATTATTATTGGTGTCAGATTTTATAAAAATATCCCCGAAAGGCTGAGGCTGATTGCTGCCTTTCAGGGAGTGGTGTTTTTTACTTAATTTAATCTTAAAAATGCGATAAACAAGCCGTTTTTAATAGGTTACTCTTACCTGATACGTAACCTCCTGACGGTGTCCCTCTACATTGCGGTTATTGCGTATGTAAGACTTATTTCGTACGGGTAACATCTTTTTGAACATTTTTAAATAAAATGAGGTCTATAGCGGACCACTGTGTTAGAATTAAGTTACCACACAAAATACACACAGGAAGAGGCAATCGCTATGGACTACCCCAATAATAACACAAAACATGAAAAAGGAAAACACCTGAAAAACGAAGATTATGTGGTAATTCAGGTGCGGCCGAGTGCTGGCTGGAAGGCAAACAGGATAGCCAAAGAGCTTGGCTGCGCAGCCAACACAGTCCGAAATATTATTCGGAAGGGAATGACGCCGCTGTATAACGGAAAGGTACTGCACTTTCAAGCACAAACCGCGTGGGCGCAATATGAGACCAACCGGCAGAACAGCGGGCGGAAAATAGATACCCTGAACAAGCAGAAGTTTCTCCGATATGTAGAGAAGCAGTGTCACGAAGCAGGCTGGTCGATGGATGCCTGTGCAGGGAAAGCCGTAAGGGAAGAAATTTTCCGTCGGGAAGATACGGTCTGCACCAAAACACTGTACAACTACATTGATCTTGGACTAATCAATGTGAAAAACATCGATCTTCCGTTCCGCGTAAGCCGTAAGACAAAGAAAAAACGGATTTGCGAGAACAAGCGAGTTCTGGGACGCAGTATAGAAGAACGGCCGGAAGAAGTGGAAAGCCGTGAGGAATTCGGTCACTGGGAGACGGATCTCGTTATCGGCAACAAGTCCGGCAGAGACAATGTCCTTTTGACGCTGATAGAGCGGAAAACAAGAGATTTGTTTGTGGTGTGCTTACCAGACAAATCTGCAGACTCGGTTCTCTCCGTATTTGAGCGTGTCAAGAAAGAGCTTGGAGACAAATTCGGAAAGGTTTTCCGCACTATAACGACAGACAACGGTTCTGAATTTGCAAGGCTACCGGAGCTAGAGAATGCCAGTGAAGTTAAAATCTACTTTGCTCATCCATACACATCCTGTGAGAAAGGGACGATTGAAAACCACAACGGCTTAATTCGACGCTTTATTCGCAAAGGAAAGTGTATTTCAGATTACAGCAACGAAGATATTCTTCGTGTCGAGATGTGGGCGAACGGGCTTCTGCGTAAGATTCTTGGTTACCGCACACCGGATGAAGCCTTCGATGATGAATTGGATCTGATCTACGCTGCAGTGTATGACCCGAGTGGCCGCCGGATTTTCCTCTTCTGGTCGCCTGAGGCTCCCTCCGGAAGAAAATCCAAAAGGTTCTAACACGAAAAATGCTCAACTTATTATTGCAATTGAGAAAATTTATCCTTTTTAAAACACGGTAGCTCTCTGCAGCTACCTTTTACAATCTAAATACAAAAATGTCGAATTCGCTTATATCACAAATCCGACATTTTTCTTTTATTATTTTGGAGAATCATCTAACAGTGTCAGATCATACACTCCAGACTTATTTTTAGTTTACTGATTAAAAAACAACTGTACATCGCCAAAAAACTTGATACCAAATTAAATATTTATTCAAACATATATAGGAAAGACTTTGTTATTGTTATTTGTTAAATACACTCTTTTATCAAAACATATCAAAATCTTTTCTAAATAGTTCTTATCATATTACCAGAATCCAGTTTCACTATTTTCTATAATAATCATATGTTTATTTTGTATTTTGCTAACATCTCCAGATTGGTCTTTTTGCATTTTTCAGCTTCTTCAAGTGCAGTTTTCAATAATTCAGGGTTATTATATACCCTATCCCTCGGAGTCGTATATGATTCTTCGATACACTGCTTTATAAATTCTCTTTCGCTCTCTTTCTCTTTTTGCAAGCATTCCATAAAATCATCATGATTATTTGTGAGTATTAAGACCAGTGAATCGTCAATAAATTTATCACACATTCTAAGAACATTTATTGTATATTCCTTCGCATACTTCACATAAGATGTTAAATCTGTCACCTCAGCAAACACTGGAAGAACTAATTCCTTTGTTATTTCAGCAGACTTCTCTACTACCTCAATCATGTTTTGTTCATTGTACTCAAACCCCATTCCATATTCATAGGTCGGTGAGAACATTTGAAGTTGAAGTCCGGTATAATCAAATGCCCATTTAAAGAGTTTGTCCTCGGTGCAGCCATGTGTCCAATCAGCACATTTAGAAAAATATACCGACATAATACCTGCAGTAATGGTAAACCCTTTATTGCCTTTGAGCCATGCCGGAACCTTTTTTAATCCAATAAAATAGATTAGCTCCTGATTTACCACCTTCACAAATCTTTGCAATTTAGAGCACCATTGATATCCTTGTTCTGTTAGAAATTTACAATATACATCCTTAAAAGCTTTGTTAAGCGTCATAATCGTTCCTTTCAATTATCCAAAAATCAATTTATATGCAACTGTTATCATTGATAATACTTTCACCCAATTCAAATGAAAGTTGTGCCTTTTCAAATTTGCAATCAACATAAAACTCGTATCCATTTCCCAAATAACCCGGTATTTGTTCATTCAAAAAAGGATCATCATTATCCAATTTTGTGGTGCTAAAACTTTCTAATTGTTCACCTTCTAGTTGAATATCAATACTTGGGCATAATTTTCCATTATCTGATTTATCACACTTAACATCTAAATCAAATATTCTATCTCCATCCATTATTCCATCATTTAGTGTATCCTGATTATTTGGATCCATAATTATGCATTTAATATATCAATACCAACCTGCTTCACGAACAAGCCTTTTTTCAGTCCACGCCGGCTTTACTACCTTCTTCTCCCAATGTCCTTTTTCTGGGATAGTTTTAGTGCCTACTTGAATTTCACGCCATTCGTCGTGATAACTGCCGGTATGTCCTGATTTTATTTCATAAATACCGTGGCTATCCTGCCTTACGAAAGTAAACTCTGCTTCATGGTTAAAGTGGTTACATTTTAGGTATTCGGATTAAGGGTTAAGTAAATTAAAAGTTCCAGTCATCCGGTGCTTTTATATCCTTGTTTATAGGTCCTTTTTCCTCCTTAACATCAGTTAC
>FR891324.1 GCA_000435335.1 Clostridium sp. CAG:964 | reverse complement strand
TCCAACAGAGCCAACAGCTCCAACAGAGCCAACAGTTCCAACAGAACCAACAGCTCCAACAGTTCCTACAGTTCCTACAGTTCCAACAGAGCCGGACGAACAGCCAACAGATGTACCTACATCTTCAAGCCCTGCTACACCTAACAGCCCAACAACATCAGTTGTAGTTCCAGGTGACAGCAGCAGCAACAACAATGGCAATGTCGACACATCTACAGGTAAGGTAGCTACAGGTGACAGCGTATCTGTCGCAGTTCTACTTTCAGTACTGATGATGGCTGCAGGCGTAGTTGTTCTGACAAGAAGAAAGTATTTTTCTAAGTAAATTTAATTAAGCTTGTTTTTTAAGCTTGATTTCGGTCGACCACCCATTTGGGTGGTCGATTTTTTCGCAATATTTTAAGGCTCTGCGTCAATAGAGTTGGGATAAAACCGCAAAAAAGAAAGGCTCTATGTTAATAGTTGGGGTAAAAACGTAAAAAGAAAATTGATTAAAACAAGTGGCGATAATCAAGTTGCCACTTGTTTTTGATTTTGGTGTGAAAAAATATGAAGAATACGATTAAGAAAATGCTTGAGGTTGGTGAAACTGTAAGCATTTTTATCCTGTTGTTACAGTCTTACATAAAGCTGTTTGGGGTATAAAAAAGAGGCTTGTTTTGCTGTGGGATAAGTGAAGCAAAAATTGTACAATAAATATTATAAAAACTGCGGACAGGAGGTATCTTTATTACCTTGATATAAAATATAAAGTAAAAATTTGTAAATATGTATTAGTTGCTAGAATAGCAAATGTATGGTAAAATAAAACTGTGTATAGGTCAAAGGAGGTTTATTGAATGATAAAGTTTGTTAATGTGTCAAAGGATTACGAAGACAGTGACACACATGCTCTGAGGGAAACGTCATTGACAATTGATGACGGTGAATTTGTTTTTATCGTTGGCTCATCTGGAGCAGGAAAAAGCACACTCCTAAAATTAATAATGAGAGAGCAGCTGCCAACAAGCGGCGATATAATAATTGACGATCGTGTCATAAATAAGCTTTCAAGAAAAGAAGTTCCGTATTTACGCAGAAAAATGGGTATGGTTTATCAGGATTTCAGACTTATAGACAAAATGAATGTGTTCGACAATGTCGCTTTTGCTATGCGTGTTATAGGGGCAAGTCCTACAGAGATAAGAAAAAGAGTACCGTTTATTTTAAAATTGGTGGGACTGGAGCATAAAATAAAGGTACGCCCCAGTCAGCTTTCAGGCGGTGAGCGTCAGCGTGTTAGCTTAGCAAGGGCAATAGTAAATAAGCCAAGAGTTGTTATAGCAGACGAGCCTACGGCAAATGTTGACTTTGATATGTCTATAGGAATTATAAAGCTGCTAAAAAAAATTAACGAAGACGGAACAACTGTTATTGTTGTAACTCACGATAAAGAAATAGTTAAGCAATTTGGCGACAGAATTATTGAGCTTGACCAGGGCCGTGTAGTTTCCGATACCGGTGCTTCAAAAACCGAGCATTCGTATAATAATAGCGGCAATTATGCAGACAATAGCCCAAGCCCTTTTGAATTATTAAATAATGCTGAAAATAACAGTGCTGTTGAGTCGGAAGATAACGCCAAGCAAAATTCCGAGAATACCCACGCGTCAAACCAAGAAAAACTGATGGATATAGATAGGTTTGATAGGCTTATTTCTGAAATTACTGCCGAACAAACCGACAAAAAGTAAAGCGGCGTTGGACTATAGAGGAGTTTTAGATATGAAAGGTTTTGGATATTTGTTTAGCGAGGGCGTTAAGAGTGTATGGAATAACCGTGCAATGTCTATGGCGTCCATAGGTATATTGGTTACTTGCCTTTTAATAACGGGAGCTGCGGTTTTATTTTGTCAAAATTTGCAAATATTAGTTGACGAAATCGGTAACGAAAATATTACCACAGTATTCCTTGATTTTGATTTAAAAAGCGATAAAGAAGCGGCTATAAAAAAGCAGCTGGAATCTAATGACAATGTTGAGAGCGTTTCTTTTTATCCAAAAGAGGAGGGTATAAAGGAGCTGCAGGACAGTCTGGACAGCCTGGAGAATATTAAGAGTGAATTTCAGGGTGACAACAACCCTTTGCCGGATGCCTACAAGATAACTATGAAGGATTTATCTAAATATGAAAAAACAGCTGATGAAATTTCCAAAATAAGCGGAGTTCTTCAGGTTAGCAATAAAAAAGACTGGGTACAGCGTTTTACACAAATTAAGAATTTTGTTGCTGTGGGAGGCTTTTGGGTAGTTTTGGTGCTTGGCTTGGTTTCTCTGTTCATTGTGTCAACTGCCATAAGAACAACAATGCACTCAAGACGCTTTGAGATAAGCATAATGAAGTCTGTAGGTGCTACAAACTCCTTTGTACGCATTCCTTTTATTGTAGAAGGTATCAGTTTGGGTGTTCTTTCGGGAATTGTAGGCTCTATACTTCTGAAATTTGTATACGAGGGTATTGGCAACGCCCTTGAAAGCGGACTTTCAAGAACTATTGCTATTATTGACTTTAATTCTGTAGTAGGCTATGTATTTTTAGGTATGGTTTTGTTTGGTGCGGCAATGGGAGCGATAGGTGCGGCAATTTCTATAAGAAAGTATTTAAAGCTGGAAGGCAACGAGCTGTTAGGCTGGTAATTTCGGAAGGAATGATTAAGTAATGAAAAAAATATTTTTAGCTGTTGTAGCGGCATCTCTTATATGTATGCAGACAATGTCAATTTATGCGGTATCCGACGGTGAGGTTCAAAATACAAGCGATAATTCAAGCGAAATTTCCACTAAAGAGGATGAAAACGAAAGGCTTGTTAAGCAAATCTCTGATCTTAATAAGGATATTGAATCCACAAAGCTTGAAATTGCACAGCTGCAGCAGGAAATTGACAATTCCAATGTTACCATAAAGGACTTGAATGCAGATATAAAAAACAACAAGGAATTGCTGAAAAAACGAATCAGGGCAATATATATGTCCGGCTCCACAAGTAATTTAGAGATTATTTTAGGTGCTGAAAATTTTACGGATTTACTCAACAAGATGGACTATGTTTCTGTTATATCAAAACACGATTCTGAAATGATAAACACATTGTCACAGCAGATTGACAGCAACAAAAACAGCCAAAGAGCTTTGGAAAATTCCCAAAAAACGCTTGAAACTAAAAATAAGGAGCTGCTAAAAAATAAAGCAAGCTTTGAAGAAATTCTAAAGGCTAATAAAGAAGAGCTGAATTATTTGTATGCTGAAAGTACTGAAATTTCCGACAGCCTGTCAGACGATAATGCCGCAGACGACCAAGGTCTTGAGGGCAATATAAAGAGCTACTATAGCCGCCTTGAAAATGAACAGGCAAGTGAATCGTCAAGCAGCAGTGCGGCCTCAAGCAGTAAGCCGTCATCAAATAAAAACCAATCGTCCGGTTCTAGCTCATCTACACCGAGTGGCTCTTCGCAAACACCGGTTATAAAGCCAACGCAGCCGGCCGGTTCAAATGATGGTTCAGAAAATGTCAATTCAGACAATAACAGCAACGGCGGCAACAATAACACAAGCACCACCGGCTACATATGGCCTGTGCCGGGCTTTTACAACCTTACCTCATTATGGAATGAGGACAGAGGCTCATATAACCATGGTGCTCTTGATATTGCCAGTGCAGGCATAGACGGTGCAAATGTTGTTGCGGCAAGGTCTGGTACTGTAACCTCTGCAAATAACGATTGTATACATAATTGGGGTAAAGACGCCAGCTGTGGCTGTGGAGGCGGTTACGGAAATTATGTTATGCTTGACCATGGAGACGGCTATATGACAGTATATGCCCATATGAGCTCTATAGCGGTATCTATAGGCGATTATGTAGAGGCGGGCCAGCTGTTGGGCTTTGTAGGCTCTACAGGTCACTCTACCGGTGCACATTTGCACTTTGAAACACGCTACGACGGTGTAAAGTATAACCCAATGACCGAATACCCAAACCTGTCAATTACATACTAAATATAGATGAAAAAACGGACAGCTCCGCAGTATATGGGGCTGTCCGTTTATGATATTAATAAAAATTTTTACAAACAGGAGGCAGAGGTAATGCACGACATATGGAATCCTTGGCATGGCTGTATAAAGTGCAGCGAGGGCTGTGACAACTGCTATATGTACTACTTAGACAGTCAGAGAAACAGCTGTGGCAGTAATATTTACCGAACTAAGCAGGGCTTTAATTATCCACTGCAAAAAAATAAGGATGGTTCCTTTAAAGTGGCAAGCGGCGAGCAAATTCGTGTGTGTATGACCTCTGACTTTTTTTTAGAGCAGGCAGATGTATGGAGAGAGGACGCCTGGAGTATTATAAAAGAGCGCAGTGATGTTAAGTTTTTTCTGCTTACCAAACGCCCGCAAAGGGTTTTGGAGTGCTTGCCTGACGACTGGGGTAACGGTTGGGAGAATGTGTTTTTTAATGTGACCTGTGAAAACCAAAAGAGGGCAGACGAAAGAATTCCCATAATGCTGTCACTTCCATTTAAGCACAAAGGTATTATGTGTGCACCTTTTATTGGTAGTGTAACCATAGATAAATACCTTGCCACCGGGCAGATAGAACAGGTTATTTGCGGCGGTGAAAATTACGACGGCTGTCGTCCCTGCTGTTTTGATTGGGTTAAGCAGCTGCAGAGTGAGTGTATAAAGCACGATGTTACCTTTTGCTTTATAGAAACAGGCACATTGTTTATAAAAGACGGCAGGCAATATCATTTGCCAAACAAAAGACTACAGGCAAAAATGGCGTATAAGTCCGGTATGAACTTTGCAGGTAAGCCAATAGAATATAAGCTTACCAATCCGCTGGGAATGGAAATTCCAAAGGAGGAATTGTATGTGCCGTATTTTGGAGAAAACTGCAAAATGTGCGGCTCTCGGCTAATTTGCAACGGCTGCAGCCACTGCGGAAAGTGCAATGCAAAAAACACAGCAGCAAGCAAGCCTTAAATAAAAGAACAGAAACGGCACACCATGCTTTTAGGTGTGCCGTTTTTTATATTGTCATTATCTTTTTAGGGATACCGGTATAAGCATTGTTAAATTGTTAATAAAGCGGTGCTTAAATTTGCTCCATTTCTTCACCTACAGCGTGCTTTACACGGTCTTGTACTTCAGCCTTTTTGGCGTTGTTAAAGCGGTCAACTGTACCAACAAGATAACCGGTAATTCTTCTTATTCTTTCAAAGCTATGCTGACCGTCGCACTCACTTCTGCCGCACTTAGGGCAGGTGTCGCCAATAATGCCTGTGTAGCCGCATTCAGGGTCACGGTCAACAGGGTGGTTAATAGAGCCATAGCCAATGCCGCACTCCTTCATAACATGAACAACCTTTTCAAAAGCCTCCAGATTTTCTGTCGGATCACCGTCAAGCTCAATATAAGAAATATGTCCGCCGTTTGTAAGACTGTGGTAAGGGGCTTCTGTTTTAATTTTATCATAGGCGGAAATATTGTAGTAAACAGGAACATGGAAGCTGTTTGTGTAGTAGGCTCTGTCTGTTACACCCGGAATTTTGCCAAATCTTTCAGCGTCCATTCTTACAAATCTGCCCGAAAGTCCCTCGGCCGGTGTGGCTATAAGCGAAAAGTTAAGTCCGTATTTTTCTGTAGCTTCGTCCATTCTCCTTCTCATATAGCCTACAATTTCAAGTCCAAGGTTCTGTGCCTCTTTGCTTTCGCCGTGGTGCTTGCCTACTAGGGCCTTTAGGCACTCAGCCAGTCCTATAAAGCCCAGTGTCAATGTACCGTGCTTCAGCACCTCGCCAACGCTGTCATTAGGGCCAAGCTTGTCACTGTCAAGCCATATGCCCTGTCCCATTAGGAACGGATAGTTGCGAACAAGCTTTGCAGACTGAATTTTAAATCTGTCAAGAAGCTGGTCTATAATAAGGTCTATCTTTCTGTCAAGCTGCTCATAGAAAAAGTCTATATTTCCGTTGCTTAAAATAGCAAGTCTAGGCAGGTTTACAGATGTAAAGCTTAGGTTGCCTCTGCCGTTTACAATCTCTCTGGTAGGGTCGTAATGGTTAGCCATAACTCTTGTACGACAGCCCATATACGCAACCTCTGTTTCAGGATGTCCTTCCTTGTAGTATTTCAGGTTGAACGGAGCGTCAATAAATGAGAAGTTAGGGAAAAGTCTTTTTGCACTGACTCTGCAGGCAAGCTTAAACAGGTCGTAGTTAGGGTCTGTGTGGTTATAGTTTATACCGTCCTTAACCTTAAAAATATGTATAGGGAATATTGGTGTTTCACCGTTACCCAAACCGGCCTCTGTTGCCAACAGTACATTTTTAATAACCATTCTGCCCTCAGGAGTAGTATCTGTACCGTAGTTAATAGAGCTAAACGGAATTTGAGCACCTGCACGGGAATGCATAGTGTTTAGGTTGTGTACAAATGCCTCCATAGCCTGGTAAACTGCACGGTCAGTTTCTGTGTTGGCATGCTTAAACGCAAAGCGCTGCAGTCTTCCTGCAAGCTGTTCACCGTATTTTTCAGTAAGCAGCTTTAGCTCCTCTGCCATATATACCTCGCCGTCGTCAAGCTTTGGTGTGGCGTTGCTGTTTGCCTCGGCAGTGTCTGCAATGTCCTTAACATCGTCTACCGCTGTTTCACTGTCAACCAACAGCTCGGCCGCTCTCAGCAGATTTTGTCTGTAAATTCTGCGGTAGGTTTTGGCAACGCCCTTTGACATACCATAGTCAAAGTTAGGTATGCTCTGACCGCCGTGCTGATCGTTCTGGTTGCTTTGTATTGCAATGCAAGCAAGAGCAGCATAGCTGGCAATGTCGTTAGGCTCTCTTAAAAAGCCGTGACCTGTTGAAAAACCGCCCGTAAACAGCTTGTCTATATCAATTTGACAGCAGGTTGTTGTCAATGTAAGAAAATCTAGATCATGAATATGAATATCTCCGTTGCGATGAGCCTCGGCGTGCTTTGGGTTCAAAATATACATTTCGTAGAACTGCTTAGCACCCTCCGAACCGTACTTTAACATAGTGCCCATAGCTGTGTCGCCGTCTATATTTGCATTTTCACGCTTAACATCATTGTCCTTAGCTGACTTAAAGGTAAGATCCTCGTATATCTTCATCAGCTTTGTGTTCATTTCACGCACTCTTGTGCGTTCCGCTCTGTATAGGATATACTCCTTTGAGGTTCTTGCGTGTCCGCTTTCAATAAGTGTTTTTTCAACTGTGTCCTGCACATGCTCTACAGTGGGAATATCACCGCATTCCTTTTCCAAAGCGTCCTCAACTGCCAAAGCAAGTCTTTGGGCCTCCTGGTAGTCGTTTCCGCCTACTGCCTGTGCCGCCTTAAAAATAGCATCAGTTATTTTTTGAAGGTCAAATTTAACTTTTCTTCCATCTCTCTTAAAGATGTATTCAATCATGCTTCATATCCTCCATTTCATTTTTTCCTTATTTACATAGTTGGCATAAATTGTGTAATGAATAACCCTGTAACACAATATATAGTATGTTTTATGCTCAGCGTACCTACTAAGTATAGAGCATAACCCTGCCTAAGTCAAGCAACAATAGGTTATTAACCTTAACAACATTTATACAGAAAAATTGTTCATTATTCCAAGTCTTGCAAAATAGCACCTTTAAAATGATTTTACTGCAAGGTTATAAATATGCCTTATAAGCAGCAAAAGCGTGTTGGGCAGGTTGTTTGACTTTCCTGCGGAGCAAATTTTATGTAAAAGCATAGCTGAATTTTAATTGCACATATATGGCAGATACCTTACTATGGCATCTTTTATCCATCTATAATTAATTTTTAAAGGGACGCCGAATAGAAAAATTAAATTAAACAAAACAGAGAGAACAGCCTGTGCTGTTCCCTCTTGCAAATTGATAAATTCATTTAAAAGCAGAGCCGAAAATAAATTTAATTACTGTGTGCTTCAAATATAGTTCCCGGATTATGTCCCTCCATAATGTCATAAAGCACATCGGGGTTGCTGCCGTTTAAAACACAGCACTCTATGCCTGCTTTAGTAGCTACCTCTGCCGCAGCTACCTTAGTGGACATACCGCCTGTACCACGGTTAGAGCCGCTTCCGCCTGCCATATGCTTAATTTCCTCTGTAATTTCAGGTACTCTTTTCAGCAGCTTTGCGTATGGATCCTCCTTAGGATTAGTTTCGTAAAGCCCGTCAATGTCCGTTAGTATAATCAGCAGGTCGGCATTAACAACTCTTGCTACAAGGGCAGACAGCATATCGTTGTCGCCAAAGTTTGCTCCGGCAATTTCGTCTGTAGCTACAGTATCGTTTTCGTTTACAACCGGAATAATGCACATATTAATAAGCTCTTCAAATGTATTATAGGCATTTTCACGCAGCCTTGGATCATCTATTACTCGTCTTGTTAATAGTACCTGACCTACAGTGTTGTTGTATTCCCCGAAAATTTTGTCATACATAAACATAAGCTCACATTGACCTACAGAGGCTACGGCCTGCCTTTGTGATGTTGTTATGGGCCTTTCCTTCAGTCCCAGCTTGCCAACTCCTACGCTTAACGCACCGGAGCTTACTAAAACAATTTCATTTCCGGAATTCTGCAGGTCGCTTATTACTCTGCACAGCTTTTGCAGTCTACGCAGATTCAGCTTTCCGTTTTCATATGTTAAAGTAGATGTTCCTACCTTTATAACTATTCGTCTATGTTCCATTATTATCACCCTATAGTATATGTTTAAGTGTCAAGTAGCATTTTACCACAATAAAGGTAAAATGTAAACCGATTTTACCACGGTAAAATACCCACAGCTTTGTATGGTTACTGTGGGTAGGTTATAATTATTGCTTTTATTTACTCGCCGCCGCTTGCTGTTATTTCCGTAGCGGGGTCTGTAGCAGGGTCTGTTGTAATTTCCGAGTTGTTTTCAATAACCGAATCCTCGCCAAAAATAAATTTAGCCAAATGTGTTCTCAAAAGCTGCAGGTCGGTAATTTCCAGTATAGATTGCCGATCGGCAGTCCAGCTGTATTTGTAGCAGTCGCCTGTCGGCAGTCCCATTTCCTCAGTGTCGTATGAAAGATAGGTTAATGAATTTGCAACAAGAGTTGTAATCTCGTCCTTCTTTAGGTTTGTGGTAATCATAGGACCGATTTCGCTTACTATTTTTACAATGTCTGTAAGGCTGGCAGACTTAAACTCCTTCATAAGAGTTTTCATAAGGTTACGCTGACGGCTTGTTCTGTCAAAGTCATTGCCGGGCACTACAAATTCAGGGTGATTATCCTCCTCATAGCCTCTGTCACGAGCATACCACAGTGCTTGTCTGCCGTTTAGATGTACAACACCCGGCTCGTCTGTTATTTCATATCTTTCCTCTGATTGATTATTCAGATAGGTTTGCCAGTTAATATAGTCAATTTCGTCCTGAGTAAGTGTTATATCAATACCGCCTAGGGTATCAATAATACTCTTAAAGCTTTTAAAATCTACAATAGCATACCTGTCAATATCAACGCCAAAGTTAGATTCTATGGTTTTTACCGAAAGCTCTGCACCGCCCAGTGAATAAGCTGCATTCAGCTTGTCAAAGCCGTGCTCGTTGCCAGCTTCGTCGGTATAAGGTATAGTTACCCACATATCTCTCATAAATGATGTCAGCTTAACCTTCTTGTGGCGGTTGTCTATTGAAACCATAAGCATAGTATCACTTCTGCCGTAAGGGTTGTCGCTGTCTACGCCTGAGTCTTCACCGTAAACCATAATGTTTAAAATCATGGGGTCATTAAGCAAATCTCCGTTAAACAAGTCCAGCGAAGGGTCGCCGCTTGATGTTAAGGAAGAGGTTTTATTTTTATTTGAATTTTCATGGATAGGCTTATAATTAACAGACCCTACAATATTATAAAAATAAATCATACCTACGCCTGATACCAGCATTACCAAGCACAAAAAGCACAGCAAGGCTGTTTTCCACACCGGGCGTTTGGTTTTAGTCCTTTTAGTCTTTGTTTTTTTTGCTTGTTTTTTTCCTTTTGATGATGTTCTATCTTTGTTAGGCAAAACAAGAACTCCCTTCATTCGGTGTGTGAATTATGTAAAACAAATATGAAGTTTTTACATGACAACTTGAATTATATCAGCTAAATTGAAAAAAATAAATGATTTTTAACGAGTTTTTAAAACAAATTAATATATTTTGTAGATATGTACAGAAATATAAATGTTATACTCGGTTTTTGTAATATTTTTTGTTTACAGGTTCCACTGAAAAACGGTTTTAAAGGGTGTGTCCTGGTCAGTAGCAAATACCCTGTGAATATCGTCAATGTTTCTTACAGGTGCGTCCTCATAAATTATACTTCCCAAACGGCGTCTTATACGCTGGGTTTGCATAAGTGCCACTGCATCCTCAAAATTTTTTTTACCGGAGCGGCTGCTTCCCACAATGGTAAGCCCCTTTTCCAGAATGGTTCGTGTGTCTATTGGAATCTGGTTTTCGCTTACTCCCATAAGCAAAACGGTGCCCTGTGGGCGTATATGCGTAATTATATCGTTTATAGCGTCATAGCTGCCCTCGCCTCCGCAGCATTCAAAGGCATGGTCGCAGCTGTAGTCCTTTGGTAAATCATACGCCAAATAGGTTTTATCTACAAACGAAAATCTTTCCAGCTTGCGTACACGCCTGCCTATAACCGTTATGTGGGCCTTTGGTATACGCTCCCGTATAGAGCTTGCCACTACATATGCAAGGGGCCCGTCACCCAGTATTGCAATTTCGTCACGGTGACTGTGTGCAAAGTTTTGCATACGCTCCACAGCATGCAGAGCTACACTGTAAAACTCCGTTATGCACGCAATGTGCGGCGGTATACCATCGCAGGGAACCACCCTGTCAGGGGAAAGATCCACAAACTCCCTCATAAAGCCATCGTCGGAGCTTGAAAGAAACTTTGACTTTTCGTCATAATTCTCATAAATATAGTTTAATTTTCTTGTAGGTGTGTTGGGTATCATAACCACCAGCTGACCGGATTTAAATGTGCCTGTATCGTCATGCAAAACCTCACCGCAGCACTCGTGTATAAGTGCCATGGGCAGCTTTTTTGAAAGAATTTTCATATCACGCTGACCACGGTAGTACCTTTGGTCAGCATGGCATATAGACATATATTTAGGCCGTACAAGCACCTTTCCGTCTGTATTTACATCACATAGCTTAATAGAAAAAAACTGCGGATTAATAAGCTGATAAATATAATTAATCAAGTTTAATACCTCCGGCTATAACCTCGGCTATTTCATAGTCGTTTACAGTGGTGATTTTCATATTTAATGTTTCACCCTTAATCAGCTTTACCGGAACATTTTTAATTACGCATATTTTGCAAGCGTCTGTAAGTGTTTCCTTTTCTTCGTTTGTAAGCTGTGAATAAAGCTCCTTTAGCAGCTTTATTTTAAAGGACTGCGGAGTTTGTCCCTGATACATAAATTCACGGTTAGGAATTTCAGATATTTCTTCCCCGTTTTCCGAACGGACTATTGTGTCCGTAGCACATACAACTGTGTCACAGGCACCGTAGGTTTCGGCAGCGGCAATATTCTCCTCTATTATTCTTAATGTTACAAAAGGTCGCACAGCGTCGTGAGTTACTATAATATCGTCGTCATTTTCGCCGTAGTCACGCTTTATTTCGTCAATAATTTTAAATATAGTACCGTTTCTGGTTTCACCGCCCTGTGCCAAACGCACACGGTCTGTTTCAATGTTGTACTTGTCAAGCAAATCGTACATATACGACATCCAGCTTGGGTGTACTCCCAGATACACAGCGTGAAATTTGTTGCAGGCAAGCATTTTCTCAAGAGTATGAATTATAATAGGCTTGCCTCTTAGCGGCAGAAATTGCTTCGGCATAGAAGACACATGCATTCTTGTGCCGCTTCCGCCGGCAAGAATTGCTCCATAAATCATTTTAAAACCCCCATTAAATTAAGTTTTAATCATATTTTAATTAATTATCCTTGGTCTTTGTATTTAAAAACGGATTTTTAAAGTCATAACAGCTTTGGTTAATGTTGCAGTATACAACATCGTGGTGCGGCTTTTGCTTGTCCTTTGGCGGCACAGCCATATAGTCGCCAAAGGCTGTTTTTAAGTAAACATCATAGCCAACCGGAATTGGCATTTCCAAGCCCTCAAACTCCTTGTAAACTGCATTGGCAAAGGCCTCCTTAGGGTATTCGCACTGCATATAGTGAGGGCCGGCACACAGCTCGGTAATTTTACTGCATTGGCTTATAGGGTATTTGCTCATATGCTTTTGTGCAGTATGCCATATTTTGCTTCGTACCTTTTTACTGCGAAAAACGCCCAGTAAAACCTTGCTGCCAAGGGCAAGCACTCCGCCGTGATTTTCAGGTACAACCTGTGCCAAAAACAGCGAGTAAACCATTGCCCATGCTTTTTGCTTTTTCCTTTTAAAGCCTTCAGGGCAGCCGTCCAGCGGAAAAACATCCATAACCAAGCCGTGCGGTATATCAAGATGGGCCTGATTGGCTTTTACACAGGTGCCGCTGGTGTCTACTATAGTGGTAAAGGTGTTTCCTGTGAAAATATTATCGTCAGTTTTCAAACAAAGAAAACGCTTGTTTTCGGAATATTTTTCCCATAGCTTTGGCAACTTTTCATAATCCTCCCTTGGCATAAAAACATCTATGTCATCGTCCCACGGGATAAAGCCCTTGTTCCTAAGGGAGCCTATGCAGCAGCCTCCGCAAAAGTAGAAAAGTAAATTGTGCTTTTGACAAAAATCTTTAAAATATACTAATGTGTCCAGCTCTTTTAACTGTAGCTCTCGCAGCTGTTGACCAGTAAATTCAACCAGTTCCATTTAAAATGCTACACTCTCCTTGTGCTATTATGACGGCAGCAAAACAGGCTGTTTTAATTCAGACCGTTATAATATAACTTATGTTTGTAATTTATATAATGCAGTGCACTGCTAGTTTTCTAAGTAATAATGCTTAACCTCTCGTATACGCCTTTTGGCACTGTTAAGATTATCTTTCCGAATAGGCAAATGTAATATACCCACCAAAGTGCCTATTCCGTAGGAAATGTGCAAAAGCGGAAAAATAAACGGCAGTAATAAAAATTGCACGCAGACCTTGCCGCTCCTAAAGGCATTGAAGGTAATAAAGCAGTCAAACAGAAAATACGCCGCAAGCATAACTGCAAGTGGCAGTGTAATTGCACATATAGCAAAAGCCCCAAATATCAGCAATGCCATTACAAATGCAAATGGTACAAAGTGGAACAGGGAAAGGCACTGCGGGCAGGTCTTGGCAGTTAAACCAATCCAATAGCCGTTGCTGTATTTTTGTTTTATCATTTTTGGCAGACTGCTTCTGATGTATTGGTAAGAGGTTATCTTAGGCGAACAGCAAATTTTATAGCCTGCCTTTGTAACTCTGTAATGAAATTCGTTGTCCTCTGTTCTGCCCAGAGCCTCGTTAAAGCCCCCTACCCTTGCAAAAACCTCACGCCGGTATGCTCCGTTAAAAATACTGTTAATGTACTCGTTTTTAGTCTGTGGGCTGCGGTATTTGGCATAGCTGCCGCCAAACATACATTCCTCTGCCGCAAGCAGCGTGTTGTCCCAGGGCTTGTCCTGCATAGGCAGGTTTGGTCTGCCGCCGCCGCAAACAAACTCGCCCTCTGACATTACCTCAACATTGTTTTTAACAAAATCCTCCGGTATAATTGCATGGGCGTCAACCTTAATAATTATGTTTCCCTTTGTGTTCAGCAGGGCAGTGTTCCAGCCCTGTGCCTGATTACCACGGGTGCGGGAAATAACCCTAACATCAAAAAAGTCAGAATTATTAGAAAAATTCTCCATAACATTTTTTGTGTTGTCGGTGGAACCGTTGTCTACAAGCACCAGCTCTATTTTTTTGTGGTCATAAACCTGATTTTCAATAGCTTTAAACAGCTTTGGTAAAGAATCCTGTTCGTTATACGCAATAACGCATAGTGTTACCAACATAAAATATACCACCCTGTTGACGACTGTGTAAATATAGGGGCAAATATAAAAACAACAATAACGGCAATAGGCATAACAGTCTTGCTTTTATTTGCTGACTGAAATGCTGCGACATTTTAAGTCTGTTTAAAATTCTGCCGGTTAGAATAGCCGCCAAAAAACTGCCCACTACCCAGTATAATATATTATTATACCACTTTGTTGTAAGAGAATAAAGTTTTTTTAGCGTTTGCTTATACTTATTCAAAAATATTGTAAAATATTGTAATAATAATCACTCTGCTTTGTGCAAATTAACTGCAAATATTGTTGTTTGTTGCATCGAGACTTGACTGTGCAGGATTATTTGACGGATTTTCAGTCGATAGGCAGTCGTCTTGATTAATTTGCGGCTGACTTTCTTGTGATAAACATTCATCTTGATTGCCCTGTGACAGGCTCTCCTGTGATGTTTTGTTGTCTTGAGTACCTTGTGTTAAGCTTTCCTGTGACATTTTGTCGTCTTGAGTACCTTGTGTTAAGCTTTCCTGTGAAATTTTGTCGTCTTGAGCACCTTGCGGTGGAATGTCAGATACAGCATTGTTGGTAAACCGGGCTGTGTCATCAGCTGAGGCTTCATCGGTATTTTCGCCCAAAGGATAATTTGAGTGGTAATAAGGGGACTGAGGATTTTCGTTTGCAAGCTCATAAATGTATGAGTAACTTAGCACTGTTGTATGTTTGAAGTAAGGGTACACCATTACGGCAGGAATTGCAAAGAAGCAAAGAAGCATCCAAGGTATAAAGGAGATATATACGCTTATAATTTTGCTGAAGTTTTTTCTTACAATGTATGACGACGCCCTTACAAGCTCTCTTTCCTTGCGGTAGTGAAAGTCAGATACATACAAATACTGTGCCAAAGAGTAAAATCTGGATATTAAAAAGTAGCCCAAAGCACCCAAAATAAGCAGCCACATTGCGCATATTTGTAAAATTGTTTTTATATCCGTGAAGTATTCTCCACAGGTAATTGCGGCGGCAGCCGGTATAAAGAACAAAATAACAAGTGCTGTTTTTTTTAGGGTAAGCAGCAAATTAAGCTGTACAGTATCTGCGTATTTTCCACGCTGAAAGTAATAAAAAACATCTTTAATATCTCCTGTTTCCCGTCCCCTGCATTGGGCAATAAACCTAATGTAACCGGTGTATACGGGAGAAAGAAGTATAAACACTACCAGTGCCGCTACGGATATGGCAATGTTAATTCCCAGCTCCACAGGCTTTTTTAAAATATCCTCTGACAAATACATTGAGGCAAAGTTGAAAATAATTAAAAATGCCCCCAAAACAGACATTGAGCATAGCCCGCCTACTATTGATTTTACCCAGTTATTTTGTGCAAGTATAGACTTTGCCTGCTTTTTTAATGACGCCTCTGCGGTCATATACATCACATCCTAAGTTAAAAATCTAAGTTAAAAATCTAAATTAAAAATCTAAATTAAAAATTATTGTGTAAACATTCTGTACATAGCCTCAAGACATATTTGTGCGTGCAGCAGAAAATTTTCTGTGTTTAGTGACTCGTCAGGCTTGTGCATATTTGAGCAGTCGTTTGAAAATACAGGACCAAAGGCAACGCCTCTGTTTTTCAGTGAGCGTGCATATGTTCCGCCGCCTGTAGAGTACAGGTTAGGCATTTCACCTGTAACCTCCTTATAAGCCTGCTGCAGTGCGGCAATAATCCTGCTGTCTGCAGGAACATTCAGCGGTGCTAAATGGCTGTCGATGCTTACACTCAGCCCATATTTTTCGGCACAGCTCTTAATAGTGTCTGCAATACTGTCGTAGCAGGCACTTACAGGGTAACGCAGGTCTATTTTTACAGCAGCGTTTTCACTGTCAATATTAATAACGCCTAAGTTCATTGTCAGACTGCCTGACTGTTGGTCGTTTAGATTAAGTCCCATAGGACTGCCGTCTGTTTTAACGCCTATACATTCATTTATAAACTGTAACATACTGCCGATTTCATTGCCGCTGTAAAGACGGCACAGCATATTAACTGCATGAGTAATACTGTTAAAGCCCTTGTACGGCTCCATAGCGTGTGCGGCACTGCCCTCTGAGGTTAGCCTTGCGGTACCGTTTTTGCACTCTGTGGTAAAATTGCCACAGCAATTTTTCGGTACTGTAATTTCTTGGCTTAGGGTAAATGTACAGCTGTCCGGTACAGCGTTTACGGCACTGCCGCCTGTGGCAGCTTTTATTATTTTGCTGTCGTTTTTTCCCGTTACGGAAATTTGAAGAATACCCTTTTCACAATTACAGATACCATAGTCAGAATCGGGAGTAAAGCCTATATCGGGTACCCGCTCCTTAGAAAAATAATGCTTAACATCGGTCATACCTGTTTCCTCTGTTGTACCCATAATAAGTCTTATGGTGCTGTCGGCATTTATGCCGTTGTCAAGCAGTGCTTTTAAACAGTACATAGCTACTACAGCCGAGCCTTTGTCGTCTGCTACGCCTCTGCCGTATAGTCTGCCGTCTTTTGGGGTAAGTGCAAAGGGAGGCACGCTCCAGCCCTTACCGGCAGGCACAACATCAAGGTGCGTAAGTACGCCGCATAGCCTCTTGCCTGTGCCGTACTCTAAGTGACCGGCTATATTGTCAACATTTTTTGCTTTAAGCCCCATTTCCGTGCCACGTGCCAGCATATATTCAAGTGCTTGGCGGGGCTTTTCACTGCCCTCTACAGAAACAGAGTCAATAGCCACAAGGCTTGCAAGATCATTTAAAATATCGTTCTTATATTCAAGAATTTTCTCACCAAAAGACATATCAGTTACCTCCGTTAAAAAGCTTAAAAGTCAGAAAACAGTGCAAAGGAATTTTATAGCAGGGCCGTTGCCCTGTACGGTTTGCTTTTTGCTGTCTGTTCTGTGTGTGAATTGTTGTTTTCTAAGGCTTTGTTCATTATAATTACTTCTTCCTAATCGGATTTTATTTATTCGTTAGTAGTTTCATTACTGTTAAATCTTTTATATAAAAATGTTATTGGCTAATCGTAATAAAACGCAATTTATTAATTCTCTGAATCGGTCTGTTCAACCTGCTTAACGGACTTGCCTGCCTTAAATGCGGATATTATTTTTTTATAATTTTTAACCAGTAAAATATAAATGATAAACACAGCACTTGCTGCAATGCTTATAATTATTCCTGCATTTAAGCCCGGTGTGTTATAGGTAAAGGCTATTTTACAAACCTGATTTGCAGGCACCTCTATTGCCATAAAGCCTACATTTACTTTTTCAATGTCAACATTCTTTCCGTTTACCTGTGCTGACCAGCCATCCTCATAAGGCACGCTGAAAAACAGCAGTGTATTTTGATTGCAGGCTGTACGGTCAATCTCTGCAGTAAAGCCGGTGTTGTTGTATTCAAAGCTGCTGCAGCTTTGCTTTTTGCGGTTTTTGCAGTCCTTGTAATATTGGTCTTTTGTATATGTAAAGTTGCTTGAGCTTGTTTTATTAAGCGCCGCAAAGCTGTATTTCTCCATTTGCTCGTCGGTAAGCACCATTGCCTTTAGCATTAGCCTTGTTTTTTCGCTGTCGGTGCAGCTGTCGTAGTCTTTTTTTGAAACATAGCTGTCGTAGCTAAAGCCCATTGGTATATAGTATTCATTTTCCCATATGTCAAACTCGCTTTGCTTGTCATAGTATTTCCAGCCCGGCATTGCAGTAGCCCCGCCTGTGGTGCTGAAGGAATTGGAATCCTTGGTATAGTCTATAAGCCATCTTGTAGATGTAAGAGAACGCAGTGCATAGTCGGTTGCATCAGGTCTTGATGCAACATCACGATTTATGCCTATGTCATTATAAAATTCCATTACAGAGCCGGGTACAATACTGTGAAAGGTTTGTATGGTAGGAATTTTCCAGAACATTGCAGAGTTGTCCATCATTTGGTAAAAATCTGTGCGGGTAATGTCACTCTGCGGAATGTCAAAGTCATCCTCATGGTTTATTACAAGGGCCTGCATATAATTTTTTGAATCGTAGCCATGAGATTTACCCATGGCAATTTCGGTTACAGTGTAGCCAACCGATATAATCCCCACCGCTATAATACACACAACAGGCAGGAGCTTTTTCTTTTTTGAAAAAACAGCCATTATCACTATAAGTACTACAAGTGACGCCAGTGCTATGGCACAGTACAGCCAAAATCTAAAGCAGTCGTCCATCAGCCCCAACTTAATTGTTTCGCTTCCGGAAAGGCTCTCCTCAGCAACAGGCATAAAGCCTATGGCCGCTGTAAGCAGCAGAGTAAACGCTGTTGTTACCCCTATGGCAGGTGCCCACCTTACCTTAAAGCTGTTTGGATTAACCTCTTCTGCAAGCCTGTCAGAATTACTTTGCGTGTTTTCCAGTGCCATTACAGTTGCCAGACATATCATAAGAACAAGCATATACATCCAGCGTGCATAATACTGTTGGTTAAACAGCTGGAACGAGCTGTTTAAAATAGGCACAAACGCCATTAAAACAAGTATTGGTATCAGCTTTTTTAGCCAGTGCTTTTTGCGGCTTGTCATAAAGGCAATCACGCCCGACACGCTGAATAAAGGCAGCCAGCCCGCCAGTGAGCCCCACTTTGTGTTTGAGTCGGGAGTAAAGGTAGGGTAAGCCGGCAGCTCAGGAGGGAAAAGGTATGCTGTAAAAATATTCAGGTATCTTTGCGGACAGTCGTAAACCAAAGCGTTCCAGCCGTTAAGGGTGTTGCCTATACGGGAATTGCCCATTATGCAGAGTATAGCCGGTATAGTTATTACAGCTGTTGCCAAAAGACCTATTACAGACTCGAATATAAGGCAGATAAAGTTTTTAATTTTAAACCTATAGCCGCCGGCAAAAATCTTAACAAACCAGTATATAATTACAAATACTACCTGACCTACAAAAAAATAGTAGTTCATAAGGCAGCTTCCAAATACAGCCAGTGCTACCAAACCACGACGGTTATTTTCAAACATTTCATCAACCGCCGTCAAAAGCAGTGGGAAAATTATCATAGCCTCGTGAAAATGGTTGAAAAATATATTAAAGCAGGTAAAGCCGGAAAAGGCGTACAGCAGTCCGCCCAGTACGGCATAGCTTTTGTTGCGGGTGTATCTTCTTAAAAATATGTATGCCGTAAAGGACATACAGCCTGTTTTCAGTATAAGCAGGGGCCCCATAAGGTACGGCACAGCCTCGCTTGGAAAAGGCAGAGTCAGCCAAAAAAACGGACTGCCGATAAGGTAAAAGGAGTAGGAGCCTATTATGTTTGCCCCCAGGTCGGTATGGTGGCTCCAGCCGATATTACCACTGCGTATTGTGTCATGTACAAGCTGATAAAACGGAATTTGCTGTACATTAAAGTCACCGTAATATAAAAACAATCCGTTGTCATAAATTATAAAAGGTAAAAATATTACTGTGGCAAATAGTATTCCCAGTAAAAACGCCCTAAGACCGTATCTCGATTTTTTATTGCCGTGAGCAAGAGCTTCACAGCGTATATCCTTGGAGTAAGTCATTTAATACCTCGCTGTTTTATATACATATTTACATTGCTGCAGTGGCGTGCGGACACACAAATACCATTTTATTTTACCATATTCGCCCATAAATTGCACTAGCTTTTTAAATAGTCAAAATAAATTTACATTTTACAGCTTAAAAGCTGCTGCATTGTACGCCCCGCCATAAATGCTTTTCTTATGGCAGCCGAGATGAGGAAATACTGTTTAATTAAATAGTGCGTTGGCAGCAGACTGCCGCAGAGAATTAATTTTAACTGCAAAAAGGCGGCTTGCATAAGCAAACCGCCAAAATTATTCTTAAAGTAAGAAATTACTTAGTTAGTCCCTCGTATACAGCAACTGCACAAGCAACTGTAGCGCCAACCATAGGGTTGTTACCCATACCGATAAGTCCCATCATCTCAACATGAGCCGGAACAGAAGACGAGCCTGCAAACTGAGCGTCACCGTGCATACGGCCCATAGAGTCTGTTAAACCGTATGAAGCAGGGCCGGCACCCATATTATCAGGGTGAAGTGTACGGCCTGTACCGCCGCCGCTTGCAACAGAGAAGTACTTAACGCCGTTCTCAATAGCCCACTTTTTGTATGTACCTGCAACCAAGTGCTGGAAACGAGTTGGGTTTGTTGAGTTACCTGTAATAGATACGCCGACATTCTCCTTCTGCATAATTGCTACGCCTTCACGAACATCGTCAGCACCGTAGCAGCGAACATTAGCTCTTTCACCGTCTGAGTAAGCTGTTTCCTTAACAATGTTAAGCTCGCCTGTGAAATAGTCAAACTGTGTTTGAACATATGTAAAGCCGTTGATTCTTGAAATAATGTAAGCTGCGTCTTTACCAAGACCGTTTAGGATAACCTGCAAAGGCTCCTTTCTTGCCTTGTTAGCGTTTCTTGCAATACCGATAGCACCCTCGGCAGCCGCAAAGCTTTCGTGACCTGCCAAGAAAGCAAAGCACTTTGTTTCATCTCTAAGCAGCATAGCGCCTAGGTTACCGTGGCCCAAGCCAACCTTTCTCTGCTCTGCAACAGAACCAGGAATACAGAATGCCTCAAGACCAATACCGATAGCCTCTGCTGCATCTGCCGCTGTTGCAACATTCTTCTTAATTGCTACAGCACAGCCAAGTGTGTAAGCCCAGCCTGCGTTTTCAAAAGCGATTGGCTGAACGCTCTTTACGATTTCATAAGGGTCGAAGCCTTTGTCAAGACATAGCTGTCTTGCCTCTTCAAGATTTGCAATACCATATTCAGCAAGGCATTTCTCAATTTTAGGCATTCTTCTGTCCATACTTTCAAATGTAACTGCCATGATTAAGTTCCTCCTTACCAATTATTCTTCACGAGGGTCAATGTACTTAGCCGCACCGTCGAAACGACCATATTGACCGATGTTGTTTTTGTATGCTTCATCAGGGCTAACACCGTGGCGAATGTCCTCAAGCATTTTACCCAGCTTAACAAACTGGTAGCCGATAACCTCGTCGTTTTCGTCAAGAGCTGTCTTTAGAACATAACCCTCAGCCATCTCCATGTAACGAACGCCCTTTGCCTTTGTACTGAACATTGTACCAACCTGTGAACGAAGTCCCTTACCAAGATCCTCAAGGCCGGCACCGATAGGAAGACCACCCTCAGAGAAAGCTGTTTGGCTTCTGCCGTAAACAAGCTGCTCAAAAATGTTTTTCATAGCTGTATTAATAGCGTCACATACCAAGTCTGTGTTTAGGCACTCCAAAAGAGTTTTGCCAGGCAAAATTTCAGCAGCCATAGCAGCTGAGTGTGTCATACCTGAGCAACCTATAGTTTCAACAAGAGCCTCTTCAACTATACCCTCTTTTACATTAAGTGTAAGCTTACAGGCACCCTGCTGTGGTGCACACCAGCCAATACCGTGTGACAGGCCGGATATGTCTTTAATTTCATAAGATTTTACCCATTTACCCTCTTCAGGAATAGGTGCAGGACCGTGCTTAGGGCCCTTTGCTACAGTGCACATATTTTCAACTTCTTTAGAATAAATCATGTGTGCTACTCCTTTCGCTTTATTTGTTTTTTGTAAAAAGTGCTTCTTTTTTTACCCTATCATTATAAGCATTTTTTCCTGTTTATTCAAGTGCCTGCAAAGAATAATTTAGAATTTCGGCTTATTTTGTTATGTTTTTTACATTACAGGCAGTGTATGCAAAGGCTATATGAAAAAATAGGCAAACAGTCTTGTTTAAAAGCGTATGTAATGATATAATATCTACTGCACAGACACATTGTTTAACATAAAGCTAGGAGGTAAACAGAATGTGTAAAAAGAAATATTACATTACTACTGCAATAGCATATACTTCTCGTAAGCCGCATATAGGCAACAGCTACGAAATTGTTATGACAGACGCCATCGCAAGGTATAAGCGAATGCAGGGGTATGATGTTTTCTTCCTTACAGGAACCGACGAGCACGGTCAGAAAATAGAAGAATACGCAAAGAAAAGCGGAGTTACTCCAAAGGAATATGTAGACAAGGTAGCAGGCGAAATAAAAGAAACCTGCGACCTGCTTAACACTACCTATGACCATTTTATAAGAACAACAGACGATTACCACGAAAAGGCTGTACAAAAAATATTTAAAAAGCTGTATGACCAGGGCGACATTTACAAGGGCTGCTACGAGGGTATGTACTGTACCCCATGTGAAAGCTTTTGGACAGAGTCACAGCTTGTTGACGGCAAATGCCCTGACTGTGGCAGAGAGGTAAAAAAGGCAAAAGAAGAAGCATATTTCTTTAGAATGTCAAAGTACCAGAAGCAGCTTGAAAAATATATTGAGGATAATCCTGATTTTATATTCCCTGAGCAGCGTAAAAATGAAATGGTAAACAACTTTATTAAGCCGGGTTTGCAGGACTTGTGCGTTTCAAGAACATCCTTTAAGTGGGGTATTCCGGTTGACTTTGACCCTGACCATGTTGTTTATGTTTGGATAGACGCACTTTCCAACTATATTACTGCCCTTGGCTACAGCCCTGACGGCAGCGGTGACAACTACAAAAAGTATTGGCCGGCAGATGTTCATATTATCGGTAAAGACATTCTGCGTTTCCACACTATCTATTGGCCTATTATGCTTATGGCACTTGGCGAGCCTTTGCCAAAGCAGGTGTTTGCACACCCTTGGCTGCTGTTTGGCTCTGACAAAATGAGTAAATCAAGGGGCAATGTTATTTATGCCGAAGACCTTGTAAAGCTTATTGGCGTTGACGCCGTAAGGTACTATCTGCTAAGCGAAATGCCATATGTTTCAGACGGCTCCATTACCTACGAAACAGTATTTGAAAGATACAACTCCGACCTTGCCAACACCTTGGGCAACTTGGTGAACAGAACAGTTGCTATGAGCAATAAGTATTTTGGCGGACAGGTTATGGCGCCTACTGCACAGGAGCCTTTAGACGAGCAGCTTAAAAATGCTGCCTTGGCTGCTGTTGAAAATGTTGACAAGCTTTTAAGCAAGTACAGAGTAAGCGACGCTTTAGAGGCTATTTTGTCACTTGCAAGAAGAAGCAATAAATATATAGACGAAACCGCACCTTGGGTTTTGGCTAAGGATGAGGATAAAAAAGAAAGACTTGGCACAGTGCTTTACAACCTGCTTGAAAGCATTAGGTTTATAGCAATACTTGTGTCTCCGTTTATGCCTGAAACTGCCGAAAAAATATTTAAGCAGATAAACACACAGGTAACCTCATACGATTCCCTTAAGGAGTTTGGCGGACTAAAAGCAGGCGAAAAGGTTGGTACAGCCGAGCCGCTGTTCTCAAGACTGGATTCCGAAAAGTTGCTTGCCGACATTGCCGAGGCTGCAAAGAAAGCGCAGGAGGCAGAAAAGCCTAAAAAGGAAATCGAGCAAAAGCCTGAAATTACTATAGACGATTTTGCAAAGGTAGAGCTTCGTGTAGCAAAGGTAGAGGCCTGCGAGCCTGTAAAGAGAGCTAAAAAGCTGCTGAAGCTAACCCTTGACGACGGTGCAGGAAAGCGTACGGTTGCCAGCGGTATAGCACAGTATTACAAGCCGGAGGACCTTATAGGACACAATGTAATACTTGTGGCTAACCTAAAGCCGGCAAAGCTTTGCGGTGTAGAAAGCTGCGGTATGATTTTAGCGGCTGACAGCAACGACTCTGTAAAGGTGATTTTCGCCGACGATATGGAAGTTGGCTCAACTGTTAGGTAACTCATCACAAATTTGAAAATAATTCTAAAATTCCAAACTGATTATTTAAAAATTTAAAAATCCCTTTTAGGATTGATATGCACCCTCTTTGCCGATTTGTTCGGTAAGGAGGGTGCTTTTGCAAAGTGGTTATGTAAACCTATGATGAAATAATTATTTTATAATTTAAAAATTTTAACACAGATGTAATAATTATTGTTTGTGACTGTATAATATGTTATACTAAGCACGTAGCAAACGGAGGTATATATTATGCTGAATATAGGATGTCACCTGTCGGCCTCAAAGGGCTTTTTAAATATGGCAAAAGAGGCTGTTTCAATAAATGCAAACACCTTTCAGTTTTTCACAAGAAACCCAAGAGGCTTCAAGGCAAAGGATATTGACGAAAAAGATATAAATAAATTTTTAGAATATATAAGCGACAAAAATTTTGCTCCTATTGTTGCTCACGCACCGTACACCCTTAATGCCTGCTCGGCTGACGAGAAAATCAGAGAGCTTGCCAAAGTTACTATGGCGGACGACCTTAGGCGAATGGAGTATGTACCAAACAACTACTACAACTTTCACCCGGGCAGTCATGTAAAGCAGGGCGTTGAGGTTGGTACAGACTATATTGTAGAAATGCTTAACAGCATTTTAACGCCGCAGCAAACCACAACGGTGCTGCTTGAAACTATGGCGGGCAAGGGCAGTGAAATAGGCAGAAGCTTTAACGAGCTAAAGGATATTTTAGACAGAGTAGAGCTAAAGGAAAAAATGGGCGTATGTCTGGACACCTGCCATATATGGGACGGCGGCTACAACATTGTAGACGACCTTGACAGGGTGGTAGACGAGTTTGACAGTATTATAGGACTGGACAAGCTGTATGCAATTCACCTAAACGACAGCAAAAATGTAATGAACAGCCACAAGGACAGGCACGAAACTATAGGCAACGGTTATATAGGCTTAGAGGCTCTTGCAAGGGTAATAAATCACCCACAGCTAAAGAATCTGCCCTTTGAGCTTGAAACCCCAAACGACCTGCAGGGCTACGCAAAGGAAATTGAAATTTTAAGACAGCTTTATAAAGAATAATAATGCAGTACCGGCTGTGCAGTACGGCATAAACAGGAAGTGATAATTATGAAGAAAAACTGTGTTGTATGTGGCGATAAGGCAAGCATATTAACAAGAATAAAGCTTAACGACGGCTTTTTGTGTAACGACTGTGCCAAAAAATGCAGTGAGCATTTAGACGATTATGACGAAATTACAGCTGAAGAAATAAAAAAACACTTAAAATACCGAGATAAAAATAAGCACAGTGCAATGTTAAAGAATTTCAGCCCAACTATGGAGCTGGGAGAGTACGAAAAATTAAAAATTGACGAGCCTCACGGCTATTGGCTGCTTGAAACCGAAAAACGCTTTCATAATGATAACCCGGATATTTTTATGCTATCGCAAATTACAGACGCTGAATTTGTAAGAAAAAAGGAGTGCCTGAATAATTTTGACAGCGAAGAAAGCAGTCAGAAAATCACCGCAAAATTCACAAGAAAGAAGAACCGACGCCCCATATACGGCTTTTGGTTTTATGTTGTTATAAAGGTAAATCACCCTTGCTTTACCGAAATTAATATGCGTATAAATAAGTATATTATTAACGAAAAAAATCAGATTGAATATCTTGCGGCGGTACGCACAGCACAGGATATTGTAGATGTAATTACGGAGCTTTCGGAAAAAGCTAACGAAAAAGAGAAAAAATAAGGAGCTTTACTTATGTCAGATACATTAGACCAACTAAAGCTGCATTGCCTGGAATGTAGCAAATGCAGACTGGCAGAAACAAGAACAAATGTGGTGTTTGGCGTAGGAGCAGAAAATGCCGAAGTAATGTTTATTGGTGAGGGCCCCGGCGAAAACGAGGATTTGCAGGGCGAGCCTTTTGTAGGCAGAGGCGGTCAGCTGTTGGATAAAATGCTTAACGCCATTGACCTGGACCGACACAAGAACATATACATAGCAAATATGGTAAAGTGCCGCCCGCCAAAAAACCGTGACCCGTTGCCTGATGAGCAGGAGCAGTGCATTAACTGGCTTAGAAATCAGGTGAAAATAATAAGACCTAAAATTATAGTCTGCCTGGGCAGAGTAGCGGCCACAAGGCTTATTAAAAAGGATATGAAAATAACCAAGGAGCACGGAGTATTTTTTGAAAAAAACGGCGTTATTATGATGGCTACCCTGCATCCTGCCGCACTTTTAAGAAATCCTAACAATAAGCCCGGTGCTTTTGAGGATTTTCAAAAGCTTAGGGATAAAATTAAAGAGGTTTGTACACACACCTATGACTGATTTAATATTTTACGGTGTGCAACAAGGTTATTTAAAACCGACTGTATGCAACAGGCAGGTCTTGGCGTATACAGTCGGCTTTTATGTTTTCTTAAATAAACCTTGAAAATATTCAAGGTTTATTCAAGGTATTTTTAATAAAATACAATAGATAAGCACTGTAAGTATGTTGCAGAATGCTGTTTGGGTTAAAATACATAAATTCCCCAAACAAAATATTGCAGATTTACCAACGGTGCTGTGTGATGCTTATTACTGCAACTGTTTTTAATGCCGTTCAGTATATAGTATCAGCGTTCTTTTTAAAAAGGTAAAGGAGTGACCAGAAAAAATGGTAGAGGTTAAAAACCTTGTAAAGCGTTACGGTGACAAGCTGGCTGTTAATAATGTTAGCTTTACCGTAAACGAGGGAGAAATTTTGGGCTTTCTGGGACCAAACGGTGCCGGCAAGTCAACCACAATGAATATTATAACAGGCTACCTGTCATCAACCTCAGGCACAGTTACAATAGACGGCTGCGAAATACTTGATGACCCAAAGGGTGCAAAGTCCAAAATAGGATATTTGCCTGAAATGCCGCCGCTTTATCAGGATATGACAGTTAAAAGGTATCTTGAGTTTGTTTATGACCTGAAAAAGGTAACGTTGCCTAAGCAGGAGCATTTGTCAGAGGTGGCAAAGGTAACTAAGATTACCGATGTTTACAACAGAATTATTAAAAACCTGTCAAAGGGCTACAGACAAAGAGTAGGCTTGGCACAGGCTCTTATAGGCAACCCGCCTGTAATTATTCTTGATGAGCCGTCTGTAGGACTTGACCCTAAGCAGATTATAGAAATGCGTAACCTTATAAGAGGATTAGGCAAAAAGCATACAGTTATTTTGTCATCTCATGTGCTGTCAGAAATTCAGGCTGTATGTGACCGTATAGTGGTTATTAACAACGGTCAGCTTGTTGCAGATGAAAGCACACAGGAGATTACAAGCACTGTAAAGGGCATAAAGCGTTTACAGCTGCATATATTCGGCAGTGACGCCTATATTATGCCGGCACTGCGTAGTGTAGAGGGCGTAACAAGAGCCAGAAAAATTTCAGTTGCACCTGACGGCAGCGGAGAATATGTGGCAGAATACAAGGATGATAACGATATTCGCAAGGGCGTGTTTAATGCGATGGCTAAAATAAACTGTCCTATAGTAATGATGAGAAATGCCGAAATGTCACTTGAGGACGCATTCCTAAAAATCACTAACGGCGAGGATGTTACAAGCAGAAGAGGAGGCAGAAAATAATGTCAGCAATTTATAAAAGAGAGCTAAATGCATATTTTACATCTCCTATTGCTTATGTGGTATATGCAGTTGCGGCTTTGTTTGGCGGTATGTTCTTTATGGGTACGGTGCTTGCACCGGACACTACCGATATGACCTATGTTTTCCTAAATATGACCTCGGTTGTTATTATTCTTATTCCTATTTTAACAATGAGACTGTTTAGTGAAGAAAAAAACAAAAAAACAGAGCAGGGCCTTTTAACAGCACCTGTAAATTTGTTCCAGATTGTTATGGGTAAATATTTGGCGGCTGTTACAGTATATGCCATTATGCTGGTGCTGTTTGTTATATACGGTATTATTATCAGCTTTTTTGCAGCACCGTCATGGATTACAATTATTAGCAACATTATCGGACTGCTGTTGTTTGGTATGGCACTAATATCTATAGGCACATTTGTTTCATCACTAACAGAGAGCCAAATTGTTGCCGCTATTATTTCTATAGGCGTTGGTCTGCTGATTTCTTATATGGATTCATTGGCAAGCTCAATAAATATTGACTTTATTAAAACAATATTGTCAGCAATTTCATTTACAACACCGTATCAGAATTTTGCGGTAGGAATTATTAAGCTGTCAGATGTTGTCTTTTTCTTGAGTGTACCTGTATTGTTTAATTTCCTAACAATCAGGGTTCTTGAGAGAAGACGCTGGAACTAAGGAGGTGCCACAGTGAGTAAAGAAAACAAGGATTTCGATGAAATGTCAAAAGGCGTTTCAGAAAACGATATTACAGAAAATAACATTGATACAGACAATTCAGCAAGTGAAGAGGCTGTACCTGAAAATGCAGATGCACAGAACAGCACTGAAGAAACTGCGGAAAATGCAGATGCACAGAGCAGCACTGAAGAGGCCGCAGACGAAAAATCAAAAAAGAAAAAGAGCGGCAGGCTAAAGGCCTTGTTTAAAAGCAGAAAAATGAAAAAGGGCGGACTTTCCGTTGCCTTTACAGCAATATTTATTGTTGCTGTGGTTGTGGTTAATATGATAGTCGGCCTTGTTACAGATAAGGTTCCGGCTTTGTCCTTCGACCTTTCTGCACAGCAAACATACAACCTTTCGCAGGATACAATAGATTTTATTTCTGCCCTTAATAAAGATGTTACCATTACCGTTTTGGCATCGCAAAGCTCATACGAGGGAGCCAACGAGTATTACCTAATGGCAAGCACACTTTTAAAGCAGTACAAAAACTACAGCGACAAAATAAAGATTGAGTATGTTGACCTAACAGCTAATCCAACATATATAAACAATTACCCTGACGATACTCTAAAGCAGGGCGACTATATTGTTAAGTCCGGCGATAAGCACAGAGTTCTTTCTACCTCTGACCTGTTTGAGCAGGAAATGCAAAGCGACTATTCGTACCAGGTAAAAGGTCTAAAGGTAGAGCCGGCCGTTACTACAGCTATTTTAAATGTTACAGCTGAAAATCAAGTTAAGGTACAGTTTATTGACGGCTTTGGCGACTATGACGCAAGTGCATTTAAAAATCTGCTTGAGCAGAATAACTATGATGTAAGCACTGTTAAAACAATGACAGAGGATATTGACAAGAACGCAGAGGCAGTTATTCTATATGCTCCGCAGGCAGACCTTGACGATACATCTGTTAAGAAAATAAAGGACTTCCTAAACAATAACGGCGGATACAATAAGGACTTTATATATGTTTCCGGCAGCGCTAAATTTGATTCTCCAAAGCTTGACGCCTTGTTGGATGAGTGGGGAATGAAGATGGGCGACGGTGTAGTTGCCGAGATGGATTCTTCAAAGGTTTACGGCAACAGTCCATACATTTCACTTCTTGACTATGACAACGCAGATTATACAAGTGGACTAAAGGACAGTACCCTAAATATTGTCGGCGGCCGCATAGTGCCTGTTGAAATTACAAACAAAAACACAGCGTCTAACCTGCTTGTAACATCGGCTTCGGCTAAGCTGATACCTTTTGATGCGGGCGATGACTTTAACATTGAAAAGGTTGAAGCTAAGCAGTACACTGCTGCCGCAGTAGGAACAAAGTCCTCCGGCGATGATGTAGAGTCAAATGTAATTGTATTCGGTTCAGAGCTTGTATTTAACGAGAATGCTGTTAAAATGTCTACATTTAACAACGGTGCTTATATAGTTAATATGATGAACAAGGTTACGGAAAATACAGACGAGGGCATAACAATCTCCGGCAAAGACCTTACAAAGCCTAACCTGGGTATTACCTCAGACCAAATTCAGGCATGGTCTATTGTTTGTATGGGTGTGTTCCCTGTAATAATCATTATTGCAGCAATAGTTATTTATGTTAGAAGGAGGAACAGGTAATGGCAGATAATAAAAAAACTCCACAGGATAACAAAATAAAAAATGCAAAGTCAGAGGCTAAAGCCTCTGACCAAGCCAATAAGGAGCATGACAGCGACGAGCTGTATTATGACAACACAGCCGGTACAATATTTTCAGCTGATTCAGAGGCAGAAACAGGCAGCACTAAGGCCGCCCAAAAAACAAGTAAAAAGCAGCAGAAGCAGACTGACAGCGGCAAAACAGGAAAGAAAAAGCCCGTTTTATTCATAATTATAGCTGTAGTGGTTGTGGCCGCACTGGTAGGTGTATTTTTCTTGGTTAAACACAATATGCCTAGTGTTGGTTCTACCAAATCTACATATCCTACAGACGAAAACGGTCAGCAATATGCAACTGACCTAAAGGGAAATAAAATAGATTCCGTAAAGGACAAGAACGGCAACATTGTTTCTGCCGGCATAGAGGAGCTTATAAGCCATGTACCTGCCGACATTAAGGAAGTTAAGGTGAAAAACGATAACGGCTCCTTTGAGCTGTTATCCGAAACTCCTACAGAAACATCAACGGACAAAAGCGGTAAGAAGGTAACCACCACGCAAAAAACACAGTATACCCTAAAGGGCTACGAGGACGCTCCTCTTGCCTCAGGTATGCCTGACGCAGTGGCAAACGATGCCGCTGCCGTTACTACAACAAATATTGTTGACATAAACGGAAAGAGCATTGAGGAATATGGACTTGACAAGCCAAGAGCAACAGTTACAGTAACCTTTGCGAACAAAAATAAAAGAACAATAACAGTAGGCGGCGAGGCTCCGGACAGTGCCGGCACATACATTATGGTAGACGGAGATAAGGCTATTTATTTGGTAGCAAACGACTCTGTAGATTCATTCCTGTACAAGCCTATGACTTTTTTAGATACAAGCGTTACTACAGCTGCCGAAAAAAGCTCTAACGGCACACCGGAGACCGCTACCATAAGCGGTACCAATTTTAAGGATACGTTGGAGTTTAAGGCAAATGACGATACCACAGTAAATACGGCACACTATAAAATGACAGCACCGGTAAACTGCTTTGTAAATGTAACCAATGGCTCTACAGTGTTGGAGTCGTTACGCTCTATTACCGCAGATGAAGTTATCGCCTACAAGCCAAACGATGACACAATGTCTAAGTACGGCTTAAGCACAAGCAATCCATACGCAAAAATAGCTGCAAAGTTTGGCGATGGTACCATTACGCTGTATTCCTCTAAGCCTAAAACAGAAAAGACCGAAGCCGCTACGGAAGCCGTTACGGAAGCCTTGGAGGACGGTTCCTCATCAACCACTGAAACAACAACGGAATATGCTTATATTTATAACCCTAGTACAAATATAATCTATAAAATTGTCACAACAAAGGTTCCGTGGGTTAATACCTCCTTTGAGGATATGGTGTTTGAATATGTAATAAAGGCAGACGAGGCATCAATAAAAACCATTGAGGTTACAGCTGACGGAAAAACATCAAAGTTTGACCTGTCTACAGAAACCAAAAAGGATAAGGACGGCAACAAAACAAAATCTACCACAGTAAAAAGCGGTAAAAACACCATAGAAACAAGTAAGTTTGATATTTTCTTCCAAAATCTTGAGTCTGCAACGGTAGCAAATGTTAAAACAAGCAATGTAAGCACAAGTGCAGACCTAACAGTTAAAATTACTTATAACACCGACAAGGAGCCTGACACCTACACCTTCTATAAGGGTGAAACCGGCAAGTATAATTTCTCTATTGACGGAAAAATAATTTTAGGAAATGTGTTTGATACTTATGTAAACAAAATTATCGAAGACGCACCTAAGCTGGCAAAGGGTGAAAGTATAACGGCTATATAAGGCGAGGTCTGTATTTATATAATGCGGCCTTTGCCAATTAAACAAAATACTGCCTTGGTTTGCTTGACCAAGGCAGTATTTTTGTGTAGTATAATATAAAAAAGGAGGTACAAATAATGGATATAAAAACAGCAGAACAATGTGCGGAATATATTAAGGACAAGATTAACGGATTTAAGCCTACTGTCGGTGTTGTACTAGGCTCGGGCTTGGGCGAGGTTTTTGGCCGGTACAGGCCGGAGAAAATAATAGAGTACAGCGAAATACCGCAGTTTCCTACCGCTACGGTAAGTGGGCATAAGGGCAGGTTTCTGTTTTTTAACCTAAATGGTAAAAATGTAATGGTAATGCAGGGCAGAGTGCATTTTTATGAGGGCTACAGCATAAGCCAGACGGTACTGCCTATAGCTGTTATGAAAATATTGGGAGTTCAAAGCCTTATTCTCACAAACGCTTCCGGAGGAATTAACCCAAGCTTTAACCCCGGCGATATTATGGTTATTACCGACCATATAAGCAGCTTTGTACCATCACCGTTAATAGGAAAAAATAATGACGAATACGGTACACGCTTTCCGGATATGAGTAATGTTTATAACAGCGAGCTTGTAGATATTATTTATAAAATAGCAGATGAAATGGATATTCACCTAAAAAAGGGCGTATATGTACAGGCAACAGGGCCAAACTACGAAACCCCTGCGGAGGTGCGTATGTTTGGAATACTCGGTGCAGACGCCGTAGGTATGAGCACCGTATGCGAGGCTATGGCAGCAAACTACTTGGGTATGAGCATATGCGGCTTTAGCTTGGTTACTAACAAGGCCGTTGGGCTTACAAGCGAACCGCTTAATCACACAGAGGTAGAGCGTGTAGCAGGCATATCCGCCCAAAAGCTAAGTATTCTTATACCCGAATTAATAGCAAGAATTTAAAAATAGAGAAAGCTTGCAAAATTAATACTGATGTGTTTATGGAAAATACTTATGTAATAATGTAAATAAGTGTTGTAGCAGTGGCATTTAGTGAAAATTATTTATCATACTACAAACACCAACAGCCGTCCTTTTGGGCGGCTGTTGGTGTTTGTACAGTGGGAATATAACCCTACCGAAAACCATATAATATTTTAGAGATATTGACACGCCTGTGTGCTTGACCGTAAATATTTATGCAGGGCGCACATATAAAAAGCAGAAATATTGCAGAAATATTGGAGGTTATGCACTATGCTTACAACGCTGACTGTACTTGATTATTCAAAGGGGAAGAAAAAATATAATTTTTTTAAGCGTGACAAAACTCATTTGGAAGTGGTAGAATATAATAACATTCAGTTGGTTAATATTACATATTACAAATACCGAGACAGAATTAAATGGCATAAGATAAAAGAGCTGGCAGGCAACGAGGGCAAGTGTATATTGTGCAGTAAGGACATTGTATTTCCTCCTGAAAGCGGATTAAAAAGATATACAACAAATTTGTTAAAAGAGAGAATAACCGAAAATACTGCACTAGAGGTTATAAAACGCTGTAAAGCACCTACCGAAAATATAAGAATCGGCTTGTATGATCCGCAGGGAGAGAAAAGCGGTATAATTCGAGAGCTTTTAAAGTATACAGGTCAGGTGACGGTGGTTACCGATGCAACAAAGGATTATTATAAAATATATAAGGATATTATGCGTGACACAGGGGCGGTTATTATTTTAAAAAGCAATGTAAAGGCGTTTAAGGACTGTCATATTATAATTGCCCCAAAAAGAATATCAGTAACCCTTCCGGTTAGTGATAAAGCTGTTGTTTTTACATCGGAAAAGCCGGCTGTCTGTCAAAGCGGAATAGTATACAGCAGCTATATTGTGGCATTAAATGAAAGCTACAAGGAAATAAAGCCCCATTCTCTAAGCGATGAGTATTTTGCACAGGCTCTGTATGACAAGGGCAGACAGCACAGACTTGGCTCCTTGCTTCCTATTCTTTGTGTGTCCGATATTGGCAACGACACTATAGAGGGTATAAGTAATTTTGTAGGTCAGTATGCCAAATTGTGTGCAGAATAGCGGGGCGTGCTTGCAGTGTGCTTCGTAGAAAGAAGTTTTTATATTTCCTGCACTTTTACAAATTGTTAAGAATTTATTAGAAGTTAAATGATAATTTTACAACTGTTTATAATTGTGATGAAAATATAAAACTAAAAGGCTATAAGATTAAGGGCACAGCCGCAAACCTTTTTGTGGGAATGCGGCTGTGCCTCTGTTGTCTGACAATAAAAATTTTTTGCTGTATACTAAAAACGATTTATAATCAACTGCTTATAAGTAGGGTTGAATTCTGAATTTTTGTGGGATAAAAAAACGACTATCCTCCGGATAGCCGCTTAAATGTTGGCGTTTTCCTATTTTCCCGGGCCGTCACCAGCCAAGTATCTTCGGCACTACTGAGCTTAACTTCTGTGTTCGGGATGGGAACAGGTGTACCCTCAGCGTCATCAACACCAACTTATTCTCTTTGCTGTCTTTCGACAGCTTCATTATTATATCACCATATTTTAAAAAAAGCAACCCTTTTTTAGAAAAAATTTTTAATTTAGAAAAATTTTTATATTACAGCTTCTTTTGAAAAATATATCTAAAATTTATCAGAAATTTATACAAATTTTCAATGACATACTTTTTAATTTCTGTTATAATACAGATACAGATTACTTAATAAGTTGAGAAAGGAAAGATTCTATTTATGAAAAAGTATGCCTTTGGTGTTGATATTGGTGGCACAACTATAAAAATGGGACTGTTTGATACAGCGGGAGAAATGCTTGATAAATGGGAAATACCTACACGCACAGAGGAAAACGGCGTAAATATACTGCCTGACATCGCAACGCAGATAGACGCAAAGCTTATGGAAAAGTCTATCTCCAAAGAAGATGTTGAGGGCGTGGGAGTAGGAGTACCTGGGCCTGTTGATGATGACGGCACTGTATTTAAGTGTGTAAATCTGGGCTGGGGTGTATTTAATGTTCAAATTGAGCTTAACAGACTTACAGGTTTAAAGGTAAAGGTAGGAAATGACGCAAATGTGGCTGCACTTGGAGAAATGTGGCAGGGCGGCGGTAAGGGCTACAAAAACCTTGTAGTAGTTACCCTTGGCACCGGTGTAGGCGGCGGCGTTATTGTTAATGAAAAAATTGTAAGCGGCAGCAACGGTGCAGGCGGCGAGATAGGCCATATAAATATTAATGAAAAAGAAAAAGAGGCTTGCGGCTGCGGCAACCATGGCTGCTTGGAGCAGTATGCCTCTGCAACAGGCATTGTTCGAACAACAAGGAACTACCTGAAGGAGCATCCGGACGCAAAAACAGTTCTTAATGCAGAAAAGCTGACAGCCAAGGATATTTTTGACGCAGCCAAAAACGGTGATGAAATTGCGGACAAAATGGTGGACAAAACTGCAAAAATATTGGGCAGGGGCTTGTCTCAGATTGCCTGTGTAGTAAATCCGCAGGTGTTTGTTATAGGCGGCGGAGTATCAAAGGCAGGAGCCTTTCTTGTAGACAGAGTACAGAAGTATTACAGAGAATATGCTTTTCATGCTGCACGGGAAACATATTTTAAGCTGGCCGACCTAGGTAATGACGCCGGTATGTACGGCTGCGTGCGTATGATTTTAGATTAAATAGTACTATAGCTAATTTGCTTTGCTAAGGGGGCGTAATTAAGCTTAACTTTAGTCAAAATGCACACTGCACCAAATTTGGTGTGAAAATAGCATAAAATTCGTATCTGATTTTCTACACTTTGAGAAATTTTTTATTATTTGTTTTTTTAAAAAGCTGTTGCGATTTTGAAAAATATGTTATATAATTACCTTACTGGAGTGTATGCTTCGGAAACCATTTACATATTAATTGGAGGAGACTAAAATGACAAAGAAAATTCTTAGTGTTGTTACAACTGCTGCTGTACTTGGTACAATGGCTTGTGCAAGTGCTGTAAGTGCATCTGCTTTATCAGGTGAGTTTACATTTGAAATTCCTGATAATTGGGCTAGTGCAAACAAAGTGTTCTATGCTCACATTTGGGATGGCCTACCAGGCGGTGTAAACTTGTACAAGTGGCAGACAAAGGACGAGAAAATGAAAGTAGCAGACGACAAGAAGACTGCTACTTACAATGTACCGGAGGGTAACTGGAACCTAATCATCATTTCAGGTGACTCAGGTATTCAGACATACGATACAGTATTTAACGATAAATGCATCGGTGACACATGCTATATAATGGATGACAAGTTCGAGAATCCTGTTGACTCTAATAAGCAGGCTTTTGGTCTTGGCTGGAGAAACAACTCTGATTGCGGTCCTCATAAGGTAGTATCATCTCTTGGTAATGTTATCGGCACAGCTTTCTTGCCTGGCGAGACTAACCAGACACTATATGAAAACTTTTTAAGGTCTTACAACCCTGAAAACGAGACTGACGCTGATAATGGTATTTATAACTGGGACGATGACGGTGCTGCTGCAACAGGTATGTCTTGGGAAGAAGTAACAGCTAAGGTTGCTAAGGAGCTAGGCGTTGAGAATACTGCAGGCGACAACTCAAGCTCAGATAACTCAAGCTCAGATAACTCAAGCTCAGATAACTCAAGCTCTGACAACTCAAGCTCTGACAACTCAAGCTCAGACAACTCAAGCTCAGACAACTCAAGCTCAGACAACTCAAGCTCAGACAACTCAAGCTCAGACAACTCAAGCTCAGACAACTCAAGCTCAGACAACTCAAGCTCTGACAACTCAAGCTCTGACAACTCAAGCTCAGACAACTCAAGCTCAGACAACTCAAGCTCTGACAACTCAAGCTCAGGCAGCTCAGGTTCAGGCAGCTCAGGTTCAGGTGCTTCAACAAGCTCAAACAGCAGTTCAAGCTCAAGCAGCTCATCAACAGGTACAACACAGACAGGTGACTCAACTCCTGTAGTTGCTCTGTTGGCTACATTGGTAGCTGCTCTAGGTGCTTCATTCGTTGCTTTAAAGAAAAAGGCTGAATAATTTTAAAGTATTTTAATGTGGCATACACTTTATTAAGGGGACGGTATATACCGTCCCCTTTTCATATGGTGCTTTGTTATGGCAAAGGCATATTTTAAAGTTCCTGCGTCAACAGTCAATGTTAATTAATTTCTTTACCCCGGCTTTATAATAGAGCCATACACGGGGCTTTTACTTATAAATCTTCAAATGCTCTTTTTTACTACCTGGGCTTTATAATAGAGCCGTTTTTACAGAGCTGTTTTATAGTCGAATATGATTATGGGACTGCACAAATAGGCACAGTGCTGTGAAGAATTTTAAATAACCGTTTTGACAGCCATTTAGACACCTTGACTAAGACACCCTTGACTTAGACACCCTTGACTTAGACACCTTGATTTTCAGCACCCTTAAAAACCGCAAAAAAATAAGCACCCAACAAATAGTTGAGTGCTTATCCTGGCTGGGCTGGCGAGATTCGAACTCACGGGATGACGGAGTCAAAGTCCGTTGCCTTACCGCTTGGCGACAGCCCAATATATCAATTTTGCATAAACAACAGCTTCGCTGTAGCCGACAAACGCCGGTAAAAATAACCAAAAACCAATTTACGGCTTAATGTATGCAAAACATTTAACTAGTAAATAACCGCACAAGAGGTTAAATCCTGTGCGGTTATGGTGACCCATCGGAGATTCGAACTCCGGACACCTTGATTAAAAGTCAAGTGCTCTGCCAACTGAGCTAATGGATCAAGTGGGGTGGATAGTCGGATTCGAACCGACGGTCTCCAGTGCCACAAACTGGCGCTTTAACCAACTAAGCTATACCCACCACAACTGGCGCGCCAGAAGGGACTCGAACCCCTGACCTACTGCTTAGAAGGCAGTTGCTCTATCCAGCTGAGCTACTGGCGCATAATAAAGGTTTACCTGTCAAAGACAGGATTGGAGCGGATGATGGGAATCGAACCCACACGATCAGCTTGGAAGGCTGAAGTTCTACCACTAAACTACATCCGCAAATTGCAGTTTGTAATATCGCCTTAAGCGACGATAACTATTTTATCAAAAAGAATTACTGTTGTCAATACCTTTTTGAAAAATATTGGATTTTTACCAAAAAACATAATCAGAGCAAGTACCTGTGCAAATTAAGGATAAAAGTCAGTGTTAGCTGTATGCAAATAGGGTTGTAACTAAATACAAACCCTAAACTGCAATGCAATTAAAAGATGTTAAAGACACTGTGGCACATATAAAGCACACCTATTATAACAGGCTGATGAACAATGTATATTATTAGTGCGTGCCTGCCTATAAAATCAAGAGGAGGACATAGCTTTTTGTACATCCACCTTGGCACACCCTTTAATTTTAAAATTCTCCCTGCAAAAGCTCCTCCGAAAAACAAGAAAATGTATGGGAATATTGGGAAATAGTCAGAGGAGATAAAATCACCGCTTGGAAAGCCTATAAAGGACAGTGGGTAAAGCTGATACAGCTGTTTAGGCAATTGTATGCAGTAAAACGGCTCGAAGCCGATGTATCCCTTGGGAATATTAAAGCAAATTATAAATAAAGCCAAACAAATACATAATCCGGCAAATGGCGGTATGTGACTAATAGGCTTTTGCAGAAGGGCGTAAATAATAAGGGCTATGCTTAAAAAGTGGAGAATACCAAAGAGTATGGCTTGCTCCGGCATTATTATACAGGTAACGAGTGTTATTCCCAATGAAATGCCTAAAAGAATTACACCACGCTTAAGGTTGCTTTTGCTGAAGGAACAGCATATGCCGCATATGCTTATAAATGTTATCGGAATTACGGGCTCGTAGGGTATTACTGCACGCATGGCAGGGTAGCTGAATTCTAGTGCAAATATAAACGACATTGAGTACAGTATGTGGTACAAAACCATAGCTATTACTGCCAGTCCCCGAAGCTCATCTAAAAAGCATATTCTGTTTTTTACTGTTGTGCTGTTGTTCATAATAGCTTGTCCTGTTTATTCTTTATTAGTGTTGATTTTTTGCCAATACATAAGCTATAATAATTATACACATTATAGACTGTTTGGTAAAGGAAAATGCTTTATGGAAATTGAAATTGGTAAGAAACATACAGAAAAAACAAGGGTTACAGACGATATGCTTGCGTGCAGTGTAGGCAGCGGCTCGGTGCAGGTTTATGCTACGCCTATGGTGGTGGCTTTAATGGAAAAGGCGGCCTCTGCTTTGGCGCAACAGTATGTTCCAGAGGGCTGTACTACGGTAGGAACAAACATAAGTATAGACCATTTGGCAGCCACCGCCTCGGGAGCAGAGGTGTATGCAACCGCTGAGCTTACAGAAAGTGACGGCAGGCGTTTTGAATTTGCCGTAGAGGCATATGACAACGCCGGACTTATCGCAAAGGGCACACACCAAAGATTTTCTGTTAAGATTGAAAAATTCTTGGCTAAGGCGGAAGAAAGACTTAAAAAATAAGCGGATTTCAGCTGCGTAATTACATTTTGCAGGTAAGCTTTATAAGACATAATATATTTTCCCACGGCATATATTGTTTGTGTAAGTACAGGCTTGCAGCCTTAAAAACGGAGGATGTATCTATGTTTATAATTAAAAAGCTTTCTAAAAAGGGTGTGGCAGGTGCGGCAATACTGCTTTTCTTTCTTCTGCTGCTTATTATGAGATTTACAGCCTTTAATTTTGCACCTACTACAGCTTATTGCGACACGGTGGGCAAATATAGCTTAGAAATTACGCAAAGCTTTTCTGTGCAGGATTTTTTAAATCAATTTGGGCTGGAAATTGATAAAAGCACAGAGGAAAAGGTCGATATAAAAATCCCGTCTGAATTTAACGCCGTTTACAATAGGTATAACGCCCTGCAAAAGCAGCAGGGGCTTAACCTTGAGTACAGCAAGGGCTGTAAGGCGGTACGCTATACATACGATGTATTAAACTACCCTACCGGTGCAGAGGTTAAGGCTGATGTAATTGTAAGCGGAGGAAGGGTTATTGCAGGGGATTTATGCACACCTCAGCTTAACGGCGTTATGACTGCTTTGGACGATAAAAGCATAGAAAAGCAAAATTAACAGGAGGAAAAATGGGCTTAGTCAGACTTGATAAGCTGTTGGCGTCACAGGGAACAGCCAGCAGAAGCGATGTAAAAAAGCTGATTTATAAAGGGCAGGTTACGGTAAACGATGCTGTTGTAAAATCACCAAACGCTAAGGTGAATACCGACAGTGATGTTGTAAGGCTGAATGGAGAAGTAGCCGGAGCAGAGGAGCTTGTTTATTATATGATGAATAAGCCGTCAGGCGTAATTTGTGCTACGCAGGATAAGCACGAAAAAACAGTAATTGACATATTGCCGGCACAATACAAAAGAAAAGGACTTTTTCCCGTCGGCAGACTGGACAAGGACACAGAGGGACTGCTTTTAATTACAAATGACGGTGATTTTGCACACAGAGTAACCTCACCGGGCAAAGAGGTGTATAAAACCTACTATGCACTTATTGATTCACCTATCAATAATGACGATATAGAAGCGTTTAAGAACGGCATAGTCTTTAAAGACGGCACACGGTGTAAGCAAGCCTTTTTAAGCAAAGTGCCCGAAAATGAAAATGCCGTTTATGTCAAGGTATGCGAGGGTATGTTCCATCAGGTTAAAAAAATGCTTGCAGTAAGAGAAAAACGGGTAAAATATCTGAAAAGAATTTCCATAGGCGGACTTAAATTACCCGGCAATTTAGACAAAGGAAGTCTTATTTCGCTTAATAAACTAGAGATAAATAATATAATCTTCGGCAAAGCGCACTAAAATTAATAAATTTTTTTCGCATACTGTCGGATTTGTAAAATCCCTACTTAAATATTTAGTAAAAAATTTACTAGCAAGTTGAAAATAAAAGTGATATACTACTTTGTGTGAAACAATACACCTTGCTGTTACTTGCAAGGAGAATTAGGAGGTACTGTGAAATGGCTAGTGTAAAGCTTGAACACATTTACAAAATTTATGACGGCGGAGTTGAAGCCGTATCAGATGTTAATCTTGAAATTGAAGATAAGGAGTTTATTATTCTTGTAGGCCCATCAGGCTGTGGTAAATCTACTACACTTAGAATGATTGCCGGCTTGGAGGATATTAGTAAGGGTACTCTTACTATAGGTGATGTTGTAGCTAATGATGTAGCACCTAAGGACAGAGATATTGCAATGGTATTCCAGAACTATGCGTTGTATCCTCATATGTCAGTATATGACAATATGGCGTTTGGTCTAAAGCTAAGAAAAACTCCAAAGGAAGAAATCCGCAGAAGAGTTGAAGAGGCTGCAAGAATTCTTGACATCGATCATCTTCTTGACCGTAAGCCAAAGGCTCTTTCCGGTGGTCAAAGACAGCGTGTTGCTCTGGGTAGAGCTATTGTCCGTGACCCTAAGGTGTTCTTGCTTGATGAGCCGCTGTCAAACCTTGACGCTAAGCTGCGTGCACAGATGAGAACAGAAATTTCTAAGCTTCACCAGAGATTGGGTACAACATTTATCTATGTAACTCATGACCAAACAGAGGCTATGACAATGGGTACAAGAATCGTTGTTATGAAGGACGGTATTGTACAGCAGGTAAACACACCTCAGCATTTGTACGACTACCCAATTAACGAGTTTGTTGCAGGATTTATCGGTTCACCACAGATGAACTTCATTAACGCTACAGTTGGTAAGAGCGGTGAAACATACACATTGTCATTTGACGGTATTACTCTTGCTGTACCTTCAGAAAAAGCCTCTGAGCTTTCTAACTATGTTGGTAAGGAAGTAGTGTTTGGTATTCGTCCTGAAAATGTTTATGACGATTATGACAGCATTAACAGATATGCTAACGCTATGGAGGCAAAGGTAGAGGTTACTGAGCTTATGGGTGCTGAAATCTATCTGTACCTAACAGTTGGTTCAGCTTCAGTTACAGCCAGAGTTGCTCCTACTTCAAAGGCTAAGCCTGGCGATACTATTAAAATCGCATTTGACTTAAGCAGACTTCATATTTTCGACAAGGAAACAGAGAAGAATATTTCTCTTCCACAGGATATAAAGTAATTTGTGTTTAAGCTATAAATAGAGAATATTTAAGCAGGTCTTTTCCGCCAAGGTTAGGGCCTGCTTTTCATTTTATGGTTAAGTGTTGAATACGGAAAGGTTATGTGCTATAATAGAGTTAGTTTAGACTAACTCTATTATAGTCTAAATTTAAAAAGCCTTCGTATATTTTATAGAGGAGTGATGATGAATGAATATATATGTAATTAAAAAAATGTCGGACTACAGCCACAGCTCGCTTACAGTAAAGGAACGGCATTTGCTCCGTAGGCTTCCACAGGTGCTTGTGAAAATGGCAGGTTTAAAAAACGGTGAAATAAAATGATTTTGCAAGGTGCTGTTATTTTACTGATTCCTTTTTTAGGAACAACCCTTGGTTCTGCGTTGGTATTTTTTATAAAGAATAAAATTAACGAAAAGCTGCAAAGGCTTATGCTGGGTTTTGCGGCAGGGGTTATGCTGGCGGCGTCTGTGTGGTCGCTGTTAATTCCCTCTATAGATATGGCACAGCAGCAGGGAGTTGTAAGCTGGGTGCCGGCTTTAGCAGGGTTTATGCTTGGTATAGCTTTTTTGCTGGTGCTTGACAGTCTTATTCCCCATTTGCATTTAAACAGTAATAAGCCCGAGGGTGTAAAGGCCAGCCTATCCGACAACACTATGCTTTTGCTTGCTGTAATGCTGCACAATATTCCGGAGGGTATGGCAGTAGGTGTTACCTTTGCAGGCTGTCTTTTGGATAACACAGGCATAACCTTTGCCGGTGCATTTTCTTTGGCGATAGGCATAGCTATACAAAATTTTCCGGAGGGTGCTATTATCTCAATGCCGCTTAATGCAGGCGGGTTTTCAAAGCCAAAGTCCTTTGCATTAGGTGTGGTGTCAGGTGTAGTAGAGCCGATAGGTGCACTGTTTACCATAATGTTTGCAGAAATTACAACACCTATATTGCCGTATTTTCTCTCGTTTGCGGCCGGTGCAATGGTCTATGTTATAACCGAAGAGCTTATACCGGAGTCCCAGTCAGGTAAACACTCAAACATAGGCACTGTAGGGGTGGCTGTAGGTTTTATGTTAATGATGATATTGGATACTGCCTTTTCGTAATATTTGCGAAGTTTTGTAAAAATGCTTAAGGCGTATTAAACCATAAAAATTCAATGTAATCCACATTCGGGGTATGGCACACAGGGCTTTTACTTATTAAAGGTGCTTTAAATGATTAAAAATAAGTAAAATTTTAAAAATGTTTGCAAAGCTATTGATTTTAATAATGTGATGTATTATAATTCTAGTGGTTAGTTGTGACTAACCACTAGAATAAATCATGTGGGCTCCTTATTGAAAAGTTTAGCTTCTTTTTTATTTTCCCGGAAGGAGTGCTTAACCTTCCGGAAGGATGTCTGCATAGCAAGGAGTTTTGCAAAATGTCATATTTTGAAATTGAAAAGGTAATAGGAAGAGAAATACTTGATTCAAGAGGCAACCCTACAGTAGAGGCTGAGGTAACTCTTGCAGACGGTACTGTAGCAAGAGGTACAGCGCCAAGCGGTGCTTCTACAGGCGAATTTGAAGCATTAGAGCTTAGAGACGGCGACAAGTCAAGATACCTTGGCAAGGGCGTTTCAAAGGCTGTTGAAAATATTAACACAATTATTAACGATACAATTACAGGTATGGACGCTACCGACATTTACGCAGTGGACAAGGCTATGATAAAGGCCGACGGCACAAAGGACAAGTCAAAGCTTGGCGCTAATGCTATTTTGGCTGTATCTATTGCTGCAGCAAGAGCTGCTGCTACAGCTTTGGGCGTGCCTCTATACAGATTTTTAGGCGGCATTTCAGGCAACCGACTGCCTGTACCTATGATGAACATTCTAAACGGCGGTGCACACGCTGCCAACACTGTAGATGTACAGGAATTTATGATTATGCCGGTTGGTGCACCTAGCTTTAAGGAATGTCTGCGTTGGTGTGCAGAGGTGTTCCACGCTTTGGCGGCACTGCTAAAGTCAAAGGGTTTGGCTACATCAGTAGGTGACGAGGGTGGCTTTGCTCCTGACCTTGCAAGCGACGAAGAGGCTATTCAGTATATTCTTGAGGCTGTTAAAAATGCCGGCTATGAACCCGGCAAGGACTTTATGATTGCTATGGACGCAGCGTCTTCAGAGTGGAAGGGCTCAAAGAAGGGCGAATATGTTTTGCCTAAGTCCGGTCTAAGGTTTACATCGCAGGAGCTTATTGCACACTGGAGGAGCTTGGTTGAAAAGTACCCTATTATCTCTATTGAAGACGCACTTGACGAAGAGGACTGGGAAGGCTGGCAGGAGCTTACAAGGGAGCTTGGCGACAAGGTTCAGCTTGTAGGTGACGACCTGTTTGTTACTAATACCGAAAGACTTTCAAAGGGTATTAAGCTTGGCTGCGGTAACTCAATTTTGATTAAGCTAAACCAGATTGGTTCTGTGTCCGAAACACTTGAGGCTATTAAAATGGCACACAAGGCCGGTTACACAGCAATCTCATCTCACCGCAGCGGTGAAACAGCAGACACAACCATTGCCGATCTTGCGGTGGCTCTTAACACTTGCCAAATTAAGACAGGTGCTCCTAGCCGTTCTGAGCGTGTAGCTAAGTACAACCAGCTGCTTAGAATCGAAGAAGAGCTTGGCGAAGGTGCTGTTTACCCACAAATGAACGCATTTAATGTTAAATAATTAATACCAAACAGCAAAATTATAATAGCACATAATATATTTTGCAATTTAACCTATATTCCACTATGCAAGGGCTGTTAGCTTTTGCGGTTTATGTGGTTTCTTTGGTGCAGGTTGTTGTAGGCTTTTGACTGATTTTGAACGGTATTTAATTATAGTTCCCCTTTTATAAATATCATAACGAAACGGCTTGCCGTAATTTGCACTGAAAATGTGTATTTTACGGCAGGCTGTTTTTTCTATTAACGGCACAAATTTTTTGAAATCAGCTAGTGCATTATGACGAAGATGTATGTAATTTTCAATAAACAAAATAGTGCCTGTTTATTGAAAATCAATAATAAAATTGCTTGTTTTTGACAATTTCTGAGTTTTAGCACCCTTTTGCCCGAAAATAAATGAATGCTTTTGAAAGAAAATGCTTGATTTTTATTTTATTTATGTTATTATATAACCACAGGGAGGGAACAAAAGATGTTATCAGAAGAAAGACATTCGGCAATACTTGAATTACTGGAGAATAAAAAAGCAGTAACTGTATCGGAGCTGACTCAGATTTTAAGCACCTCTGAATCGACCATTAGGCGAGACCTGAATACTCTTGACCATTTAGGAAAGCTAAATAAGGTGCATGGCGGTGCAACTGCCATTGATAAAACATACGATGTTTCCGAGGACGATGTGGCTACTAAAGAGCTTCAGTGTATTGAAGAAAAAAAGGCAATAGGAAAATACGCGGCGTCACTTATATATGACAATGATTTTATATATATAGACGCAGGAACAACCACAAGCTGTATGATTGACTATATCGAAGATTCAAAAGCAACATTTGTTACCAACGGTATAGTGCACGCCAAAAAGCTTTTAAGCAATGGGCTGAAAACCTATGTAATAGGCGGCAGGTTAAAACAATCTACAGAGGCAGTTGTAGGTGCAGAGGGCATTTGCAATATGCAAAGATTTAATTTTACTAAGTCTTTTTTAGGAGCAAACGGAATTTCAACAACAGTTGGTTTTACCACGCCGGATACAGAAGAAGCGGCAATGAAAACAGAAGCAGCAAAACGCAGTATGATTACTATTGTACTTGCTGACCATACTAAGTTTAACAAGGTGTTTTCTGTTACATTTGCGGAGCTTAGAAGCACCTGTATAATTACAGACCAACTGGCAGACAAGGCTTTTAAAGATATAACAGTGGTTAAGGAGGTGTTGGTATGATCTATACGGTTACATTTAACCCGGCTATTGATTATGTTATGCATACGCAGGCGTTACAGCTGGGGGCGGTAAACCGAGCAGTCAAAGAGGAGATAATGTTTGGCGGCAAGGGAATTAATGTTTCAACCGTTTTAGGTAACCTTGGTGTAGAAAATGTTGCGTTAGGCTTTATAGCCGGCTTTACAGGACACGCACTTGAAAAGGGCGTTAGGAGCTTTGGCGTAAAAACCGACTTCATAGAGCTGGAAAAGGGAATGACCCGAATAAATGTTAAGCTAAAGGCAACAGAAGAAACGGAGATTAACGGTGCAGGTCCGGAAATTAATTCCGATGCATTGCAGCAGCTTTTTTTAAAGCTTGACCGACTAAAAAAGGGTGATTATCTGGTACTTGCCGGAAGCATACCAAAGTCAATGCCAAGCGACATTTACGAAAAAATTATGGAGCGCTTGCAAAACAAAGGAATAATGTTTGTGGTAGACGCAACAAAAGACCTGTTGCTGAATGTTTTAAAATACAAACCGTTTTTAATAAAGCCCAACAACCACGAGCTTGGAGAAATGTTTGGAGTACAGCTGAAAAGTGACGACGAGATTGTACATTACGCAGAAAAGCTTCAGGAAATGGGTGCAAAAAATGTAGTTGTTTCTATGGCAGGAGACGGTGCAATGCTTGTTGACAGCAACGGTGCTGTAACAAAAATAGGAGTTCCAAAGGGCAAGGTAGTAAATTCGGTAGGCGCAGGCGACAGTATGGTAGCAGGCTTTATAGCCGGCTATACAGAAACAGGCGATTACAGCTATTCTCTTAGATTAGGCTCTGCCGCAGGCAGTGCAACAGCCTTTTCAGAGGGATTGGCAACTAAGGAAGAAATTTTTGAACTTATTAATAAATTTTAACAGGAGGAAAAACATATGCGTATTACAGACTTACTTAGCAAACAAAGTATCGAGCTAGGCATAGCTTTAGGTTCAAAAGCAGAGGCTATAGACAAGCTTATTTCGCTTCACAAGCAAGCGGGAAATCTTGCAGATGCTGCAAAGTACAAGGAGGGAATTTTAGCAAGAGAGGAGCAATGCTCAACCGCTATAGGACAGGGCATAGCTATTCCTCATGCTAAAAGCGAAGCGGTAAAAAAGCCGGCCTTGGCGGCAGTAACTGTACCAAAGGGCGTTGACTACCAGGCTATGGACGGTCAGCCGTCTGACCTTATATTTATGATAGCCGCTCCAAACGACGGTGATGTTCATTTGGAGGTGCTTTCAAGACTGATGCAGATGCTAATGGACGACAAGTTTAAATCCGACTTAGTTAATGCAAAAACAAAAGATGAGTTTTTAAGCATTATAGATAAAAAGGAAATTGAAAAATTTGGTGCCGAGGCAAAAGAGGAAGCAAAGCCGCAAAAGCAGGGCTACAGAATATTGGCGGTAACAGCCTGTCCTACAGGCATTGCCCACACATATATGGCGGCTGAGGCTCTTGAAAAAGCCGGTAAAGAAATGGGATACCCTCTAAAGGCAGAAACAAACGGCTCCGGCGGTGCAAAGAATGTTCTTACAAAGGAAGAAATTGCTAATTGCGACGGTATTATTATAGCTGCTGACAAGTCGGTAGAAATGGCAAGGTTCAACGGCAAGCCGTTAATAAGCGTACCTGTTTCGCAGGGCATTCAAAAGCCTCAGGAATTAATCCAAAAAATTATCGACGGCAAGGCTCCTGTATATCACAGTGAAAAGGCCGCTGAGGATGAGGATTCCGGTATAAACGAGGGTGTAGGTCGTCAGCTGTACAAGCACCTTATGAACGGTGTTTCGCATATGCTTCCGTTTGTTGTGGCAGGCGGTATATTTATTGCAATAGCATTCCTTATAGACATAATAAGCGGTGTAAACGCACAGGAGGTTGGCAGTGCCTTTGGTACAGTTACTCCGGCGGCAAATTGGTTTAAAACACTCGGCGGTGTGGCGTTCAACCTAATGGTTCCGATTTTGGCAGGCTTTATTGCCAGGTCTATAGCAGACCGTCCGGGCTTGCTTGTAGGCTTGGTAGGCGGTTTCTTGGCAATCTCCGGTGCTACCTTTGCCAACCCGGCAGCTCTTACAGGTGACGCAGCCGCAGCTGCAGGTGTTGCAGCCGCAATTCCTTCCGGCTTCTTAGGCGGCTTGCTGGCAGGCTTTGCAGGAGGTTACTTAATGCTTGCCATTGAAAAAATGTGCGACAAAATGCCGAGAGCACTTGAGGGCATTAAGCCGGTGCTTATTTATCCGCTGTTGGGCTTGGGCGGCATACTTGTTGTAATGTGTGCTGTAAACCCGATTATGGGACTTATCAACCAGGGTATGTCAGACGGACTTAATGCAATAGCAGAAAATCCGGCAATGATGGTTCCGCTTTGTGCATTGCTTGCAGGTATGATGTCAATAGATATGGGCGGCCCTTTCAACAAGGCAGCTTACACATTTGCAACATTGTCACTGGCAAATGCAACAGATTCGGCTTATATGATTATGGCTGCTGTTATGATAGGCGGTATGGTTCCTCCGCTGGCTATCGCTCTTTCAAATACATTCTTTAAGAACAGATGGACAGAGGACGAAAGAAAGAATGCTCCTGTAAACTATGTAATGGGACTTTCATTTATTACAGAGGGTGCAATCCCTTACGCAGCGTCTTCACCTCTTAAGGTTATTCCTTCTTGCTTCGTAGGTTCTGCTGTGGCAGGTGCATTGTCTGCACTGTTTGGCTGTAAGCTAATGGCTCCTCACGGTGGCGTGTTCGTATTTGCTACAATGCAGGGTACATGGTACTTCTATATTTTGGCCTTGGCAGCCGGTGCAATAGCAGGTATGCTGATGCTTGCAATTCTTAAAAAGCCTCTTAACAAGGCAGCAAAGGTAAAGAAGTAATTTAAAACAATTAATCAGACATTCATTAACGGGTAAAAATAAAACAAATCTCCACAGCCTGAAAAACGGCTGTGGAGAAAACAGAAAAGGAGAACTATTATGGTATCAAAAAAGACAACAGTAGTAAACGCAGAAGGCTTCCATATGCGTCCGGCAGGAGTTTTTGCAAACGCAATGAGCAAGTTTGGCAGTGATGTAAACCTAATAGTAAACGGCAACACTATTAACGGCAAAAGCCTTATGAACATTATTGCGGCTTGCATTAAGTGCGGCACAGAGGTAGAGGTACAGTGCAGCGGTGCCGACGAAAACGAGGCGCTTGCTAAGGCAGTAGAAATGATTGATTCCGGTTTAGGCGAATAAGAATTTATTTTGCAGTTCATTGGTATATATTTTCTGATTGTCATTTCCGGGGGCTTTGGCTTCCCGGAATTGGCATATATAAATAGGAAAGCAGAGGTATGAAGTATGTATAACGGTATTGGCGCATCCTCAGGTATCGGCATAGGCAGGGTTATGATAATTAAGGAGCAGGCTTTAAGCTACGCACCAACCACCGACGCCACACCTGAACAGGAAATAGAAAGATATAAGCGGGCTTTAAATAAATTTGTAGAGAATACAATGGCAAAGGCAGAGCAAATGAAAAGCTCTGTAGGCGAAAAAGAAGCAGAAATAATTATGGGACACGCCGCTATGCTGCAAGACCCGTATATGAATTCTGAAATAGAAAAGCAAATGCAGTCAGGCAGCAGTGCAGAAAAGGCTCTTGAAACCATTTGTGATATGTTTATAACAATGTTTGAGTCTACCGGTGACGAGCTGACAATGCAGCGTGCCACAGATGTTAAGGACATAAAAAAGGGTATGCTTTCGGTGCTGCTCGGCATAGAGGAGGCAGACATAAGCAAGGCCCCAAAGGGCACAATAATAGTTGTTGACGACCTTACACCGTCTATGACAACAGGTATTGTAAAAGAAAACATAGCAGGCATTATTACACAAACAGGCGGAAAAACCTCACACTCGGCTATTTTGGCAAGGGCACTGGAAATTCCGGCTGTACTAAGTGTAGCGGGTGTAGTTGAAAAGCTGGCAGACGGACAACAGGTAATTATTGACGGTTCAAAGGGTACAGTTATTGACGCACCTACAGAAAAACAGCTAAAAGATTACACAGAAAAGCGTAACAAGTTCCTAAAAGAAAAGGAAGAGCTTAAGAAATATATCGGTATGGCTACCGCCACAGCAGACGGCAGGGTGGTAGAGCTGGTAGGAAACATAGGTAACCCGGACAACGCTAAACAGGTAGTAGAGTGTGACGGCGAGGGTGTAGGTCTGTTTAGAACAGAATTTTTGTTTATGGATTCCGACTCTATGCCTACCGAGGAACAGCAGTTTGAGGCGTACAAAAAAGCGGCGTTGGTGCTAAAGGACAAGCCGCTTATTATAAGAACACTGGATATTGGCGGCGACAAAGAGATACCATACCTAGGCCTAAAAAAAGAAGAAAACCCGTTTTTGGGCTTTAGGGCGGTTAGATTTTGCCTTGAAAATACACAGCTTTACAAGACGCAGCTTAGGGCATTGCTTAGGGCAAGTGCATTTGGCAACATAAAAATTATGGTGCCTCTTGTAACCTGTGTAGATGAAATAAGAGCCGTAAAAGCCTTGGTAAAGGAAATAATGGCAGACCTTGACAGTCAGGGCATTGCATACAATAAGGAAATTCAGGTTGGCGTAATGATGGAAACCTCTGCGTCGGTTATGGTTGCAGACCTGCTTGCAAAGGAAGCAGACTTCTTCAGCATTGGTACAAACGACCTTACACAGTACACTATGTGCGTAGACCGTGGCAATGCAGATGTTGCGTACCTGTACTCTGTATATAACCCGGCTGTACTGCGTGCTATTAAGCATATAATAGAGTGCGGCAGCAAAGAGGGCATAATGGTAGGTATGTGCGGTGAAGCAGCGGCAGATCCGCTTATGATACCTTTGCTTGTTGCGTTTGGTTTAAGTGAATTCAGTGTAAGTGCCACCTCGGTTTTGGCAACAAGAAAGGTGATTTCTATGTGGACACAGCAGGAGGCACAGCAGGTAGCACAAAGGACTATGCAGCTGGAAACCGAAAAGGAAGTGGAAGAGTATTTGCGGTCAGTACAGAAATAAGGATAATTCTTAAGAGTGTATCGTACATTTTGTACCATAATATATACTTTTACCCAACAGACGGCAGTAAGAAGCTTGTTTTCTTACTGCCTGACTTTCTGCAAACCTGTGTAAATCTGTAAAGACCTAGGTTAAGCGGAAAACACTGTAAAAATAATAGCTGTAAAGGTTGAATTTGATAATATAAAGTTGTAAAATTACCTTAGACCTTTGTACATTACGGTGCAATGCACACTAGGGTAAAAATATTCTGAAATGGTGGTAATAAAAATGAGCAAGACAGTAATGGTTGAAACATCGGCCCGTCATATTCATGTAACACAAGAGGTTTTTGAAACACTTTTCGGTGCGGGTGCAGCCCTGACAAAGAAAAAGGATTTGTCACAGCCCGGTCAGTTTGCCTGTGAAGAAAAGGTAACAGTAATTGGCCCTAAGGGCGAGTTTAAAATGACTATTCTTGGCCCTGTCAGAGCAGCAACACAGGTAGAGCTTTCATTGTCAGACGCAAGAAAAATCGGCGTAGCCGCTCCTGTAAGAGAGTCCGGCGATATTGCAGGTACACCCGGCTGTAAGCTGGTAGGCCCTAAGGGTGAGTGTGAAATTTCAGAGGGTGTAATTGCCGCAAAAAGACATATCCACCTAGATCCAAAAACAGCACAGGAATACGGTTTGAAGGATAAACAAATTGTTTCATTAAAGGTTGGCGGCAACGGCAGAAATTTGGTATTTGGCGATGTTGTTATAAGAGTAAGCGAAAAATTCGCTCCGGCGGCTCATGTTGATACAGACGAGTCAAACGCAGCAGGTCTAAGCGGAACTGTTGACGGAGAAATTATAGCTGACTAATACTTGACTTTATTGGTTTTTCTTACATAAAAAAGCGGGCTGTACAATTTACCGTACAGTCCGCTTTTGCATTGCAGCCGATATTAAAGAGTATCCTAACCTTATATAAAATCAGCTGTATTTTCGTTGTATTGCCTTTGTTATTTTTCCATAAATATAAGTCCCATGGTGTCAGGGCCGCAGTGTGAAGAAATTGTACAGCTGGCACGGGAGATTATAATTTCATCAAAGTAATTTAAGTCTTTAATTAATCCGTACAGGTGGTCGCAGGTTTCCTGCGGTATGCCGGCATGTGTTATAAAAGCACGCTTAGGGTCAATGTTGCTGCATTGCTCAAATTTTTCCTTTACATACTGCTCAAGCACCTTAGAAAGCTTGCCACGGTATTTTTTGCCTACAGTCATACTGCCGTCTTTGTCGCTTACCTCTATGCAAGGCTTAATGTTAAGCAGGTTTGCACCCAGCAGTGCTACAGACGAGCATCTGCCGCCGGCGTGCAGGTAGTTTAGCTTGTCAACTATAAAGCTGCAGTGTATTTTATCCGTTTTTGCCTGAAGCCTTTCGGCAATTTCCTGTGCCGATACACCCTGCTGTGCAAGCTCTGCCGCATCCATGACAAGCAGGCCGGTACCGGAGGAAAGACTGCAGGAGTCTACAGGGTATACACCGCTCAGCTCCTTTGCCGCAAGTCGGCACTGTTGGTGCGAGGTAGACAGTGCACTGCCTATGTTAAAGTGTACAACCTCACAGCCGTCGTCAATATACGGCTTAAACCTGTCTATATATTCCTGCATATTTACAGCCGAGGTTTTCGGAAGCTGACCTGTTTTGCTGAAATGTGCGTAAATTTCATCAGGTGTTATGTTTATAAGGTCCTCGTAGGTGTTTTCACCAAGCACTACATGCAAAGGAATTGTTATAATTCCGTATTTATCCAGTATTTCCTTAGGAAGGTCGCAGGTGCTGTCAGCACTTATTATTACTTTTTTGCTCATTGTTAATTCTCCTAATAATAATCAAAAATTTTTAATTTCGTAATGAAATCTATAGCAAATTTATTATATAATATAATCACTAAAAGTGCAAAATATATTTTGCATAGCGAAAGGATGATTGGCTTGATAAATAAATATATATTCGGAAATCCACTGGATACAGGTGCGGTTGTAGGCACAGCAAAAACAGGCAGTAACCTAAAGTATTTTCAGGTGCTGCAGCAAAACGGCGAGATTGTTTTAAACACTGACCTGTGCCAAAACGACATAGTATACGGTTTGGGTGAAAATGTAAGGGGAATTAACAAGCGTGGCTGGAAATATGTAAGCTTTTGTGCGGACGACCCTAACCATGTAGAAAATAAGGAGTCGCTGTACGGTGCCCATAATTTCATAATTGTAAGCAACAATAAAAGAAAATACGGCGTGTTTGTAGACTGCCCGTCAAAAATTACATTTGACATTGGCTATACTCACCTTGACAAGCTTTCTATTACAATACATTCAGAAGACGCCGCCTTGTATATTATAGAGGCTGACACAGAGGTTGAAATTGTAAAGGAAATGCGTAAGCTTACAGGCAAAAGCTACATTGCACCGTTTTGGGCATTTGGCTATCAGCAAAGCCGTTGGAGCTATATGAACGAAGACGAGGTAAGGTCTGTAGTGGAGGGCTACCGCAGTAACGGTATGCCAATAGACGCCGTTTACCTTGATATTGACTATATGGATAACTACAAGGACTTTACCGTAAGCGAAGAAAAATTCCCGCAGTTTAAGTCCTTTGCAGACGAAATGAAGGCTCGTGATATTCATTTGGTGCCTATTATTGACGCAGGCGTAAAAATAGAAAAGGGTTACGATATTTACGAGGAGGGCGTTAAGAACAATTACTTCTGCAAAAACGCAGAGGGTGAGGACTATGTTACTGCCGTATGGCCGGGACTTACGCATTTCCCTGACTTTTTCAATGCCGACGCAAGCAAGTGGTTTGGCAGTAAATACAAGGTGCTTACCGATATGGGCATAGAGGGCTTTTGGAACGATATGAACGAGCCGGCAATTTTCTATTCTAAGAAAAAGCTTGAAGAAGCCTGGGCAAAGATTTTTGAATATAAGGACAAAAATCTGGACATTAACTCATTCTTTGAATTTAGAGATTTATTTTCAAACCTTGTTGATTATTCCGAGTTTTACCACAATATAAACGGCAAGCAGGTTTGTCATGACAAGGTGCATAACCTGTATGGCTTTTATATGACAAGAAGTGCTTCGCAGGCATTTGATGAAATAAGACCGAACAAGCGTATCCTTATGTACTCCCGTTCTTCATATATCGGTATGCACCGCTACGGCGGAATATGGACAGGCGACAACCAATCATGGTGGTCACACCTACTGCTTTCCATTAAGCAAATGCCGTCTTTGAATATGTGCGGCTTTATGTATATAGGCTCCGACATTGGCGGCTTTGGTGCAAACGCCACAGAGGATTTGGTTTTGCGTTGGACAGCCTTTGGGGTATTTACACCTCTTATGCGTAACCATGCCGCCATTGGTACACGCTTGCAGGAGTGCTACCGCTTTGACAATAAAGATATGTTCCGCAATGTACTGCAGGTTAGGTACCGCCTAGTACCGTATTTGTACAGTGAATATATGAAGGCTTGCTTGGAGGACGGTATGATGTTCCGCCCTGTTGCCTTTGATTATACTGACGATGAATTTGCATCGCAGGTAGAAGACCAGCTAATGGTTGGTGACAGCATTATGATAGCCCCTGTTTATCAGCAGAACGCAAAGGGCAGGTATGTATATTTGCCGGAGGATATGCTGTTTGTAAAGCTAAGCGGTGAAAATGTAACTGTTAAGGAAGAAATGAAAAAGGGCCACCATTATATTGAGGTAGCAATGGACGAAGTGCCTTTGTTTATTAAAAAGGGAGCTGTTTTGCCACTTTGCAAGCCGGCACTGTCAACCGAAAAGCTGGATTTAAACAGTCTGCAGCTAATAGCCTATGGCGATAACGCTAAGTTTAATTTATACACAGACGACGGCATAAGCAAAAGCTACAGCAAGGCACTTACAGAAATAACCGTTGAAAAAGGTACTGCAAATTCTGAGAATAAACAGCTTTCCCTTGAAGTTTTATAAGAGGGTGATTTTATGACTGAAAGAAAAGAGAAAGAAACAAAAATTCCGCTAAACAAACGCTATACACTGGGTGAAGAAATATTTAATTCGGTTTCCCACGGTGTAGGGGCACTGCTTGCCATAGCCGGCACGGTAGTGCTTATAGTAATGACGGCTCTGTATTCAGACCCTTGGGGTGTGGTAAGCAGTGCTGTTTACGGCGGCGCACTTATTATTTTGTACACCATGTCTACTCTGTACCATGCCATTACCAACGAAAAGGCAAAGCGGGTAATGCGTGTAATGGACCATGTTACCATATTCCTGCTTATTGCAGGTACATACACCCCTATAACCCTTGTTACACTGCGTGGTACGCTTGGCTGGGTGCTGTTTGGCTTTATATGGGGTGCGGCGGCACTGGGAATAGTGCTGAACGCCATAGACCTTGAGCGTTTCAGAAAAATATCTGTTGTTTGTTATATAATAATGGGCTGGGCTATTATAGCGGCTATAGTACCGCTTATAAATTCATTGCCTACTATTTCATTAGTATTTTTGTTAATAGGCGGAGTGCTGTATTCGGTTGGCGTTATATTTTATGCAATAAAGAAAATTAAGTATTTCCACTCAATATGGCATTTGTTTACTATAGGGGGCAGTGTGTTCCATTACTTTGCAATATTAACATCTTTTTTGGTTAAATAATTAGCGTAGATTTTCTTGAGCAACATAGAAAAGCATAATATAAATTTTAATAGGGGAATTAAATAATATGACTGTAGTAAAGTTTTATGACAATGTAGCCGACGATTTGCTAAAATTTGCGGTTATTATTGCAAAGTATAACGGCAAATTTATTTTCTGCAAGCACAAACAGCGCAATACCTTAGAGGTGCCGGGCGGCCACAGAGAGCCTAATGAGATTATCAGTGACACAGCCGCAAGAGAGCTAAGTGAAGAAACAGGTGCTTTGAAATTCGACATACAGCCGATCTGCGTATATTCTGTAACTGCGTCAGATAATTTTGACGGAAAAGAAACCTTTGGAATGTTATACTATGCTCAGGTAAAAGCCCTTGAAAAGGAGCTCCACAGTGAAATTGAAAAGGTTGTTATTACAGAGAGGCTGCCGGATAATTGGACATACCCTCATATACAGCCAAAGCTGTTGGAGGAGGCAAAAAGGAGAGGTTTTCTGTAAACTAAAATTTCTGCCTTTTTGTATAAGCAGGATAAAATAATAATTTAACATAACCAAAATTAAAAGGGACCATTCATTTTTAATTTGAACCGTCCCTTAGCTTGTAAAAAATAAAGGTGTATATTCAACTGTGTGTTTAACAAAATCCGCTACAGCTGTATGTCAGCCTTTCAGCTCTAAAATTTTGTCAATTATTTTGTGTGCACATTCTTCCTTTGACATTATCGGAAGCTGTTCTGTACTTTCTTTTGTTATAAGGGTAATAACATTGGTGTCGGTTCCAAAGCCGGCGCCCTCTGTTTTTAGGTTGTTGGCGACAATCATATCAATATTTTTCTTTGTCAGCTTTTCCTTTGAATTTTCAAGCATATTTTCCGTTTCCATACTAAAGCCGCATACAAATTGCTTATCGGTTTTTCTGTTGCCAAGCTCTTTTAGAATATCCTTTGTTCGCTTTAGTTTTATGTTGGCGTCGCCATCTGCTTTTTTTATTTTATTTTGTGCAACCTCTGCCGGCGTGTAGTCTGCTACAGCCGCCGCCTTTATGGTTATGTCAGCTGTTGCAAAGCTTTCGGTTACGGCGTTGTACATATCTTGTGCGGTTGTTACCCTTACTGTGTGTACAAAAGGAATATCCTCCAGTGCGGTCTGACCTGTTACAAGGGTTACATCAGCCCCTCTAAGCATAGCCGCCTTTGCCAGTGCATAGCCCATTTTTCCTGTGGAATTGTTAGAAATGTAGCGTACAGGGTCTATAGGCTCTCTTGTTGCTCCGGCTGTTACAAGCACCTTTTTACCCTGTAAATCGTGGGTAAAGGCAAGCTCCTTTTCTATATATTTATACAGCTGTACAGGCTCGGGCAGTTTCCCCTTTCCCACAGCTTTGCACGCCATATAGCCTGTGGCAGGCTCAATTATGTTGTAGCCGTACTTTTTCAGTGTTGCTATGTTGTCCTGAACAATAGGATTTTCAAACATATTAACATTCATTGCCGGTGCCAGTGCTACAGGACATTTGCAGGCAAGTAAAGTAGAGGTTATCATATCGTCGGCAATGCCGTGTGCAATTTTGCCTATAATATTTGCAGTGGCAGGTGCAACCATTACATAGTCGGCTGTTGTGGCAAGGTTAATATGATGTATTCTTGGAGGATAGGTAGTTTGAAAGGTGTCTACCATACAGGTGTTGCCTGTAAGGGCTTCAAAGGTTTTAGCTGTTATAAAGCTTTCGGCATTTTTGGTCATAAGCACATTGACATTACAGCCCTGCTTTACAAGCATACTTGCAAGGTTGGGTATTTTATATGCCGCAATTCCTCCTGCTACACATAAAAGTATGTTTTTGTCCTTTAGCATAAGCACTCTCCTTTGTGTTTTTGTATGCTTTTCATTATAAGGTATATTTTTTGTAAAGTAAAGTAAATGTATACAAAATACTTGCCAAAACGCAGCTCAAAAGTGTATAATAAATAATTATAAAATAAGTTTTCTTATGACAACGAATGGATTGATAAAATGATTTTAGCACTTGATATAGGCAATACAAATATTGTATTAGGCTGTGTTGACCATAACCGCAATGTGGAGGCTTTGTTCAGAATAAAAACCGATATTAGCCGCACAAGCTGGCAGTACGCTGTAGAGATAAACAGTATGCTCAGCTTGAACAATATAGACAAGGGCAGGCTTAACGGCAGTATAATTTCCTCTGTTGTGCCGCCTCTTACCTCTGTAATGCAGGAGGCTGTTAAAATTACGGCCGGGCTTGACACAATGGTGGTAGGCCCCGGTGTGAAAACAGGGCTTAATATAGCACTGGATAACCCCAAGCAAGTCGGAAGCGACCTGGTAGTAGACGCAGTGGCTACCATACAGCAGTACAAGCTACCTGCCATTGTGTTTGATATGGGTACGGCTACAACCGTGTCGGTAATAGATAAAAGCAAGACATATATAGGCGGTATGATTATACCGGGCATCATGGTATGTCAGGAAAGCCTTACAGCCAGAACCTCGCAGCTGCCTAAAATAAGCCTTGAGCCCCCTAAAAAAATAATAGGCACCAACACTGTAGACTGTATGAAAAGCGGTGCGGTTTACGGCAGTGCCGCTATGGTAGACGGTATTATAGACAGTATAGAGCAGGAGCTTGGCGAAAGGACTACAGTTATTGCAACAGGCGGTATAGCACCGAGTATTATGCTGTACTGTAAGCACAAGAACATTATTATAGATAATGACCTTTTGCTAAAGGGCTTAAGAATAATATACGATAAAAATAAATAATGAATAATAATTGTGGCGGCAGGCGGTTAAGGCTTTTTGCTGCCATTTTTATAGGCAGGAGGAGAATTATGAAGGAGAATTATGCAAAGGATAAGGTTTTGCTGCTGTTAAAAGGCAGTAATGACTACATAAGCGGCGAGGAGCTTTCAAAACGAATGGGTATTACACGGTCTGCAATTTGGAAATATATTAAGGCTCTTAGAGGTGAGGGCTATGAAATAGATTCTGTAACAAACAAGGGCTACAAGCTTATTAACAGTACAGGCGTGCTTAACGCAATGGAGCTTGAGGAAGGGCTGCAAACAAAGACTTTAGGCAAACGACTTGTTTTTTTGCAGAGTGTAGACTCCACTAACCAAGAGGTTAAAAGGCTGGCGGCACAGGACGCCCCTCATGGTACTGTAGTAGTGGCCGAACAGCAGCTTACGGGCAAGGGCAGGTTAGGCAGAGTGTGGAGCTCACCGCCCGGCACAGGCATTTGGTTCAGCTTTTTGCTTCGTCCACAGCTTCCGCCCAGCAAGGTATCAGGCATAACCCTTGCGGCAGGGCTGGGCGTGTGTATGGCAATAAGGCAGTATACAGGGCTTAATGCCCTTATAAAGTGGCCAAACGATGTTATTATAGGCAATAAAAAGGTGTGTGGAATTCTTACAGAAATGACGGCAGAGGATAACAGAATAGACTACGCTGTTGTGGGCATTGGCATTAATGTAAATACAAAGGAGTTTGACGCCGAAATACGCAGTAAAGCAACCTCGCTGTCTATAGAAGCAGGCAGTGATATAAATAGGGCAGAGCTGTTTAAAACTGTGCTGAAGTATGTGGAGCATTATATTGACCTGTACCTGACAGACCTTGAAAAGGGAATTTTGCCGCAGTACACCGGCTTGTGTGCAACTATAGGCAGGCGTGTAAGGGTGGTTAGAGGCAGCAGCACCCTTGAGGGTGAGGCTGTGTCAATAGGCAGCCACGGCGACCTGAATGTTAGGTTGGACGGCGGCAGTATTGTGGCAGTCAATTCCGGAGAGGTAACAGTGCAGGGAATTTATTAAGCAGGATATAATAAGCAGGGTATAAACAGAGTTTTATATAAAGAGGTGGATATATGGCTTTTGTTGAATTTAAGAATGTATATAAAACATATAAAATGGGAGAGCTAAGCATTAATGCTGTAGACGGCGTTAATTTTTGTATTGAAAAAGGAGAATTTGTAGTAGTAGTAGGCTCGTCGGGAGCAGGTAAAACCACGGTGCTGAATATGCTGGGCGGTATGGATAACTGCTCCGGCGGAACAATTATTGTAAACAATAAGGATATAAGCCGCTACAGCAAAAAACAGCTGGTAGGCTACCGCAGGAAGGACATAGGCTTTGTATTTCAGTTCTATAACCTTATTCCTAATTTAACGGCTAAAGAAAACATAGAGCTTGCAACGCAATTGTGCAAGGACGCAATGTCGCCCGAGGAGGCACTTCGCAGTGTGGGACTGGCCGACCGTATGGACAATTTTCCGGCACAGCTTTCCGGCGGCGAACAGCAAAGAGTTTCTATTGCCAGAGCCTTGGCGAAAAGACCGGCACTGCTTTTGTGCGACGAGCCGACAGGTGCACTGGACTACAAAACGGGAAAGTCCATTTTAAAGCTGCTGCAAACCACCTGTGAAAAAGAGGGTATGACAGTGGTTTTAATTACTCACAATTCCGCTATTACTCCTATGGCACACAGGGTAATTACAATGAAAAGCGGAAAAACCGTAAGCAATGTTATAAACAACAGCCCTGTAGCTGTAGAAAATATCGAATGGTAGCATATAGAAGGTGGTGAAGCAGATGACGCCAACTTTATGGAAAAATATATTCAGAGAAATTTGGCAGAGCAAGGGACGGTTTTTGTCAATACTCGCTATAGTAGCGTTGGGAGTAGGCTTTTTTGCGGGAGTTAAAGGTGCAAGCCCTACAATGCTGAAAACTGCCGAAAAATATTACCTTGACAGCAGTCTTATGGATATACGCATGATTTCAACGGTAGGCTTTGATAAAAACGACATTAAGGCCATGGAAAAGGTAGACGGTGTAACCAAGGTGGCGGCAGGCTATATGCTCGATGTTATGGTTGACACCGACAGAAGTGCCGAGGTATACAGACTGCACTCTATAGACAGCAGTATGAACAAGCTGAATGTTAAGGACGGCAGGCTCCCTGAAAAATCCGGTGAAATTGCGGTAGAAAAGAATTTCACCTACAGTGTAGGCGACACCATAAAAATTCAGCAGTACGCCGGAGATACCAATGTAGACGATATGCTTAAAAGCAGAGAATACACAGTAGTGGGCGTAGTTGAGTCGCCGCTTTATATGTCCTACGACCATGGTACTACAGCCATAGGAACCGGAGAGGTTTCCTACAGTGCATACTTAAACCCCGAGGAATTTAAGTCTGACAGGTACACACAGGTGTTTGTAAGCACGGAATACACAAGCAGTGAGGTATCCCCTTTTACAGACGAGTATAAAAATGGCGTTGACCGTATTGCAAGCAGGCTGGAAAATGTTGCTGATGATCGTTTGGATGCTTTTAGACAGGAGGTTGTAGAGCCGGCAAAGGATAAGCTGCGTGACGGCGAGGTGGAATATGCCGGTGAAGCGGCGGCCGTTGAGAAAAAGCTTAACGACGCACAAAATAAAATTGACAGCGGCAAAACAGAGCTTGCCGACCAAACGGCACAGGCACAGAAGAAGCTGGACGATACAGAGGAAAAGCTAACAGAGGGCGAAAGTCAGCTTCCGTATTCAATTACAACCTATTATGAGGAAATTTTAGCGGCACAAAATGAAATTAATTCAAAGGAGCTGCTTTTACAGGAGGCAAAGGGACAGCTTGCCACTGCAAAAATTGCATATTCCACAAGCATTTCACAGGCAGAAACTCAGCTCAAAACAGCACAGGCACAGTACGAGGCACAGTATAAGGAGTTTTATCAGGTTACTAAGCCTCAGGCAGAGGAAAAAATAAATACATATATGCCTCTGCTTGAGAATGTTCAGACAAATCTTGATAGGCTTACAGAGCTTTTAGACAATTGCAAGGACAACGAGGCTAAGGAAGAATATAAAAAGCAGATTGATGACCTTAGTGCTTTGGTGCAGTCCTATAAAGCACAGCTGCAAAACGGTCAGCAGCAGCTTGCCGACGGCGAAGAACAGTTAAGGCAGGCAAAGGCACAGCTTGATGAAGCACAGGCACAGCTTGAGCAGTCAAGGGCAGACGGTCAGTCAGAAATAGATTCTGCACAGACACAAATAGATTCTGCACAGCAGCAGCTTGCCACAGCCAAAAGTCAGTTTGACGCCGCAAAAAAAGAGGGCAGGCAAAAGCTGGACGATGCACAGTCCTCCATTGTAACAGGCAAGCAGCAGGTGAAGCAGGGCAGAAAGCAGCTGGCAGATACAAAGGACGCTGCCGATAAAAAGCTTAATGCCGCACAAAAAGAGCTGGACAAAAATAAAGAAGCTGCACAGAAAAAACTGGAGGAGGCGCAGAAAAAGCTTAGCGACGCACAAGCACAGCTTGACAAAATTTCTTCTCCACGGTGGTATGTAACTACAAGGCAAGACCTCGACGGCTACGGCTCGTATTATGACGATACCCAAAGTGTAGACGCCATAGCTATGGTGTTCCCGCTGTTCTTTTTGGCAGTAGCGGTTTTAGTATGCCTAACAACTATGTCACGACTGTTGGAGGAACGCCGTACCGAAATAGGCACATTAAAGGCGTTGGGCTATTCCTCCGGAAGTATCCTAAGCAAATATTTTATTTATTCCTCTACAGCTGCAATAATAGGAAGCACTATTGGCTGTGCGTCGGGCGTGCTTACATTGCCGGCAATAATATTCAATACCTATAAGCTGTTATATAAGCTGCCGGATATGGAGCTGGCCGTACCGTGGTCAAGTATGATAATAGGCTCTATTGCCTCCATTATCTGCACCTGCGGCGTTGTGCTGTTTGTAGGTTATGGTTTAATGCGGGCAGAGCCGTCAAAGCTAATGCGTCCAAAAGCACCAAGACCGGGTAAAAGAATACTGCTGGAGCGTATAAGCTTTATTTGGAATCATATAGGCTTTACCTCAAAGGTAACGGCGAGAAACATTTTTAGGTATAAGTCAAGATTTTTAATGACCGTATTAGGTGTGGCGGGCTGTACCGCACTGATTGTAGCGGCATTCGGACTAAAGGATTCCATAAATGCGATTATTACACAGCAGTTTGGTGATGTTATAAAGTACAGCGGTGTTATTGTGCCAAAGGACAACATTACAGATGAACAGCAGCAGGAGCTGTACAGCTTTGTAGAGAATTATAATGATGTAGAAGCGGTACAAAGGTTTAACTACCACACCGGCAAGGTAACAGACAAGGAGGACAAGCAGTATCAAATATCTGTATATACTATTGAAAATGTCAGTCAAATTGATAAGCTTATAGATTTGCACACACGCATCGGCGGCGAAAAGCTGAAGCTAAGCAGCAGCGGCGTTATATTAACCGAAAAAATAGCAAATATTCTCAAGCTTTCGGTAGGCGACACCATTACTTATACCTATGAAAACAAGGACTATACAGTGAAAATTAACGGTATCTGCGAAAATCATATAAACAACTATATTTATATGACGCCTGAATATTATAAAGAAATTTATAAAGAAAGCCCGTCCTACAATGTTATTATAGAAAAGCACAGTATGAATACCGAGAAGGAGGAGGACTTCGGAACAAAGCTTTTAAAGCGTGACGATGTTATAGGCGTAAGCTTTTTAAGCGGAAATATAGATAAGGTCGAAGATATGCTCAACAATCTTAATGTTATAGTTTATGTTATGATAATATGTGCTGCAGCTTTGGCGTTTGTGGTGCTGTACAATCTAACCAACATCAACATAGCCGAGCGAGTGCGTGAAATTGCTACCATAAAGGTATTGGGCTTTTACAACAGAGAAACAAGTGCATATGTGTACCGTGAAAATATTGTTTTAACTGCTGTGGGCATCTTGGCAGGGCTTGTTATGGGTGTGTTCCTAACCAACTTTATTATATCTACTGCAGAGGTCGATACAGTAATGTTTGGCAGAACGGTAAGCTGGATGAGCTTTGTTTATGCATCGGCATTTACAGTACTGTTTGCGTTAATTGTAAATTTTGTTATGTATTTTAAAATTAATGCGATAAGTATGGTGGAATCACTAAAAAGTATTGAATAGCGGTAAAAAGTCCACCGAATTATATAAGTAATTAAAATAAAAAAACGGCGTACAGCTCTTACCTAGTAGGTGGGGCTGTACGCCGTGTCTTTTGTATTGAATTTCGGTTAGCTGTTGTTTGCAATAAGAACTGCCACTATACACACTATAATGCCAAACATTATTGCAAGTGCTGCTGCAGTTACCTTTAGTATGCGGTCGTATTGCTCCAGCTTTTCCGAGTTTTTCTTTAGCTGTTCGTCTGTCAGACGGGGCTTTTCGCTGTTGTTCTTATCCTCTGACATAAAGCTCACCCTGTAATCCTGTTAGTTTGTTGCAATAAACGGACGAATTGCTGCCGCAACAGTTGAAATAGGATGTGACTGTAAGAATACTCTGCCCGGGCCGGTAACAACAGTATTGAAAAGTCCCTCGCCGCCAAGCAGCATATTTTTAACGCCCGGTACCTTTTGAATACTTATAGAGCAGGTAGCGTCTCCATTGCAGCCAGATTACCGGTGTCTACAATAAGCTGTTGACCGGAGCCAAGTGTGTACTGCTTGCAGTAACCGTCAATTTCTATGAAAGCAATGCCCTGTCCTGAGAGCTTCTGCATAATGAAGCCTTCACCGCCAAATAAGCCGGCACCGAATTTTTTGTTGAAGAATATAGAAAGCTCTACTCCTGCCGAGCTTGCCAAAAATCCGGATTTTTGCACAACTATAGGTGCATTAGGGGAAATATCAAATTTAAGAATTGATCCCGGGAAAGAAGAGGCAAGCGTAATGAAGCCCGGTCCTCCCACAGCAGTATAACGATTTTGAAAAATTGACTCACCGCTGAACATTTTGCTGAATGCCTTGCCGAGTCCGCCTGATGATGTTTCCATTTTTAGGTTAGGAGACATCCAAATCATTCCCCCGCCCTGTGTAACAATGGTTTCGTTTGGATCCAGATTTACCTCTACTATTGGCAAACTGTCGCCCTCAATGTTGTACCTCATAAAAAACCTCCGTATTTCAGTATTTAACAAAAGTATATCACAAAAAAACATTTAATGCAATAAAACAATTATATGGCAGTAATGTTTTTTTGCCAAAATCGAAAACGCCGCTCCGGGCTGAGCCGGAGGCGGCGTCGGATTTTTTATTTGGGCTGACAGCCGTTCTTCGATAGGTGTCAGCCTAATTATTGGCAATGTAAATATTGTTTATTTTCTGTCCTCAATATCAATATATTCACGCTCAACAACAAGGCTCTTGTAAGCAGGGCGAATAATTTTGTCAACATTAATCAGCTCTTCAAGTCTGTGGGCACTCCAGCCTACAATTCTGGCTATAGCAAATATAGGAGTGTAAAGCTCAAGCGGAATGCCAAGCATATTGTAAACAAAACCGCTGTAAAAATCTACATTAGCACTTACGCCCTTGTACATTCTACGCTTTTGGGCAATAATTTCAGGGGCCATTTCTTCTATCATAGAGAATAGCTTAAATTCCTTATCCATATGCTTTTCTTCTGCTAGGCCACGAACAAACTTTTTGAATACCTGTGCTCTTGGATCGGATACCGAATATATAGCGTGTCCCATACCATAGATCAAGCCCTTGTGGTCAAAGGCTTCTCCGGCAAGAACCTTCTCAAGATAGCTTCTTACCTGGTCTTCGTCTGTTATGTCGGTTACATTTTCCTTTAGGTCATTCATCATCTGTACAACCTTCAAATTTGCACCGCCATGCTTTGGTCCTTTTAGTGACGACAATGCTGCGGCAATTACCGAGTATGTGTCAGAGCCTGCCGAGGATACTACATGCGTAGTAAATGTAGAGTTGTTACCGCCGCCGTGCTCCATATGCAAAATAAGAGCTGCGTCAAGCACTCTGGCCTCAAGGTCTGTGTATTTCATATCCGGTCTTAACATTCTAAGTATATTTTCTGCGGTAGACAAATTAGGATCAGGTCTGTGAATAAACAGGCTGTCGTCACATTCATAGTGGTTATATGCGTGGTAGCCATACACAGCCAGCATAGGAAATACCGCAATTAGCTTTATGCACTGTACAAGTACATTGTCAAGTGATATGTCAGACGCTTTTTCATCATAAGCCGCCAGGGTAAGAACACTTTTTGTAATAGAGTTCATAATATCCTTGCTTGGTGCTTTCATTATAACATCTCTTGTAAAGCTGTTTGGCAGCACCATACTTTCGCCTAAAAGCTCCTTAAAGCTTTTGTACTGCTCCTTTGTAGGAAGCTCTCCAAACAAAATCAGGTACATAGCCTCCTCAAAGCCAAAATGCTCTGCCTTACCGGAATTTTTTACAAGGTCTTTTATGGAATATCCTCTAAACAGCAATTTACCGGCACAAGGTACTCTTACGCCGTCCACCTCTTTTGTAGCCATAACATTAGATATGGTTGTCAGTCCGGCAAGTACTCCTACGCCGTTTTTATCTCTAAGTCCTTTTTTTACATCGTACTTTGCGTACAGTGCTGTGTCAACCGTGCTGCTGTCAATGCACTTTTGAGTAAGCTCACTGATATATGAATTATTCATACAAGCTTAAACCTCCTTAAATTACTTCTAATTACAACTAATCATAACATTTTATTTCTGTTATTGTCAAATTTATTGTGTATAATTAATGCATTGTTAATAATTTAAACAGCTAGGCATCAATTATTTTTTAAAGACAGCAATGTTAAAAAATAAAGAGCATAGGCTCAACTCAGTCGCACAAAAAACAGGAATGCTCCTTTCTCAAATTTGCGGCTTGGTATGGTAAATTTTCTTGACATAGAGCATATTGTTTGATAAAATTAAATTTGAATACGCAAAGGGTAATTTGCTATAAAACTGTAAAGGATGATATAAATGCAAAAGGAAGTTAGATTGACAAAAGAAGGCTTAGAAAACCTCGAAAAAGAACTGGATTTCTTAAAAACTACTAAGCGTGACGAAATTGCAGAAAAAATTGAAATTGCCCGTTCTTACGGCGACCTGTCAGAGAATGCCGAATATGACGAAGCGAAAAACGACCAGGCTGTAGTAGAGTCAAGAATCGTTGAAATAGAAAATATGCTTAAAAATGCAGTAGTAATCGAGGATATTGATACCGGCAGGGTTCGTCCGGGTGCTACAGTGCGTGTAAAAAATATTGCAAGAAATAAAGAAATAGAATACAAAATTGTTGGCGCCAACGAGGCCGACCCGCTAAACGGTTTGCTTTCGGACGAATCTCCTGTAGGCGAGGCGCTGATGGACAAGGCTCCGGGTGATGTTGTAGCAGTAGAAACACCTAGAGGAGTAGTAGAATACCGGGTACTTGAAATTTTAAAGAAGAACGAGGAAATGTAAAATGAGCAAAGATAATACAACACCTGAAGCAGAACAGCAGGAGCAGAGTCTAAGCGAGCTTTTGCAAATTCGCCGTGACAAGCTTACTGCACTGCAGGAAAGCGGCAACGACCCGTTTAAGATTACCACAAGCGACAGAGATACCCTAGCACAACAGATTATTGATAACTTTGAACAGCTGGAAAATAAAGATGTTTGCATTGCCGGCCGTATTATGAGCTGGCGTGATATGGGCAAGGCGTCGTTTATTGATGTATACGACAGAAGCGGCCGTATGCAGGTTTATGTTAGAATTAATGATGTTGGCGAAGACACCTACAAGGTTCAAATGGCAAAGTGGGACATCGGCGACATTGTAGAGGTAAAGGGCTTTGTCTTTAAAACAAGACGAGGCGAAATATCTGTACACGCAAAGGAAATCAGACTTTTGTCAAAGTCCTTGTTGCCATTGCCTGAAAAGCACCATGGCTTAAAGGATACAGACCTTAGATACCGTCAGCGTTATGTTGACCTAATGGTAAATCCTGAGGTTAAAAACACATTTATTGCCAGAAGCAAAATTATTAAGTCAATTCGTCAACAGCTTGACGACATTGGCTACATAGAGGTAGAAACCCCTGTACTTAATACCATAGCAGGCGGTGCGGCCGCAAGACCGTTTATTACTCATCACAATACACTTGATATGGACCTTTACCTAAGAATTGCCCCGGAGCTTTACCTAAAGCGACTAATAGTAGGCGGAATGGAAAAGGTTTACGAAATAGGCAGACTGTTCAGAAACGAGGGTATGGATGTTAAGCACAACCCTGAGTTTACAACCATTGAGCTGTACGAGGCTTACACCGACTATAACGGTATGATGGACCTAACGGAAAAGCTGATTAACAAGGCTTGTATAGAGGTAAACGGAACAGACCAAATTCAGTATCAGGGCGAGGCTGTTGACCTGTCGCTTCCATTTAAGAGAATGACAATGATAGACGCTGTAAAGGAATATGCAGGCGTTGACTTTAGCCAATTTATCGGCGATACAGAAAAGGCAAAAGAGGTTGCCAAGGAGCTAAAGCTTGAGGTAAAGCCAACCGACACATGGGGCAACATTCTAAATACTGCCTTTGAGGAGTATGTTGAGGAGCAGCTTCAGCAGCCAACATTTATATGCGACTACCCTGTTGAGGTGTCACCGCTTACAAAGCGTAAGCCAAATCAGCCGGAGCTTGTTGAGAGGTTTGAGCTGTTTGTAACACGCAGAGAGCTTGCAAACGCATATTCAGAGCTTAACGACCCAATCGACCAGCGTGGCAGATTTGAACATCAGCTAAAGCTGCGTGAGGCTGGCGACGAAGAAGCAAATATGATTGACGAAGACTTCTTAACATCCCTTGAGTACGGTATGGCACCAACAGGCGGTATGGGTATGGGCATAGACAGACTTGTTATGCTGCTAACAGACAGTGCTTCTATCAGAGATGTAATCATCTTCCCGACAATGAAGCCGCTTGATAAGTAATAAGTGCAAAAAAACCTCTATTTATGTGGATTTTGGATTTTTGAAATCTAAAAACAGCGATTCAAATAAAATTTGCATTGTTTGATACAGAAATCGCTGCAAGCAAGAAAAAATCGCATAATTAGTGCAATGAGTGGGCAATTCCAATCGGAGTTGCCCATTTTTAAAACAAACAGAAATACAAATCGGAAGTTGTGGAGGTGCTT
>FR891323.1:32197-33720 GCA_000435335.1 Clostridium sp. CAG:964 | reverse complement strand
TCTGTAGCCTCTGTAGGTACTGTAGCCTCTGTTGGAACTGTAGCATCTGTTGGCTGCTCACCCTTTACTGCTGTGCAGCCGGCACACTCAGTTACAGGGTCGAAAGTAAAGATAAGAGCTGTTACGCCCTCTTCGATGTAGAAGTGTGCATTACTGTCAAGACCTACTGCAAGACCTCTGTCGTTGTAAGATACATCCCATGCACCGTCCTCAACAACCTTGTAGTCTAGGTCAGAGTCAGTCTGATCTACAGTTATAGGAACTGTAACTCTGTAGATACCGTCTTCGCCCTTAGTCATCTGATACTTAGGCTCGTTCTCTGTCCATGCCGGATCAAATGCAGCGTCAGAACCAACTGCGAAGTAAGTGTGGCCTGTGTCGTCAACAGCTAATGTTGAGAAGCCGCCAACAACACACATAGCAACTACTAACATAACTGATAGCAGTACGCTTGCGAATTTCTTCATTGGATTTTCCTCCCTAAAAAATAATATTATTTTTCCGAAAGCATCCTTTCGGTATTTGTATTATACACTATTTTTATTTTAAATGTCAACACACGGGTTAATATTTGGTAACAAATTGTTAAAATTTGTTACACATAAACAAAAATAATATAATATTTTATTAGCAAATACCATTATTCTTTGCGTAAAACAATAAAAACTTTCTATTGCCGCAAATTGTTTGTGCAATTTTACATCTGTATTCCCCTCTATTACAGAACGGCGTTATTGTTTTTTTGCTTGACCTTCACCCGGTGCACCGCCGTTTGGTGCACCGCCATGATTTACGCCTGCTGTCTCGCCTGCAGCTGTAATTATATCATTTACTTCAATTTGCTGTGACATACCGCCGGCATTTAATGTAATTTAAAAATTTCAAATATTTCTCATTATTTTTTCAAGCCGCTTTTACAAAGCCGCCGCACAAGGCTATGGAAGCATATTTACCAGGTCAAATTTATTTAGCATACTAAGGCTGTAGCCTTCCTCTTGGTTCGTGCTGTCTGCCTTGTACTGCTGTTCCAGTGCCTTGGCACTGTCCTGCTGAAGCCACATTCTTATATAATTGTCAATTCCCTGTCTGTCTCTTTGCTTGCTGTGGTTGTTGTGCATATAGTCCGCAAGCTTTCTTAGGCAAGCTACAACATCTATTGCCGTATATTCAACAGAAAGCTGCTTAACCATATTTTCCGTAACCGTGTAATAAGTACTGTCCCTTAGAGGGATTGTCAGCACAGCCTCATCTTCCGAGGAGCTCTCCGCTTTTTCGTCCGCTTTACTTTCCTCTTCTTTACTTTCATTTATTTTACTTTTATTTTCTTTACTTTTATTTGTGGTATTAATTTTGGATTTACCGCTGTTTATCTCTGAATTAATACAGTTAATATCCTGCTCACCCTCCGGCGGACACACCATAATAAAATTTTTTGTTTCGTCACAGTCCAAAAGCCAAAGCTCGCCCTGTACCTTTACAGTCCTTTTTACAGCCCTTGCTTTGACCATCTCCTGATAGCGGCG
>FR891323.1:0-32117 GCA_000435335.1 Clostridium sp. CAG:964 | reverse complement strand
GTCGAACAGCGAACGCTTACAGCAAAACTGAATAATCTCCCTTGCCTTTTGGGGGCTTACTCCAAGGTCTGCCGAAGCAACATAAAGCAAATCCTCGTTACATTTTATATAGTAGCCGTTGTTATAAACAGCCGTAAGTAAATAGATATACAGCAGCACACCGTTTGCACCGTAATTCGCCATAAGTATGCGAATTTTCACCTCCTTAAATATATCTACATCAAAAGGGAAATAGCTTAGCCCCTTTTTTATCGGTCTTGCCATAAATAAATCCTCCTTTTAAAATAAAAAAACTGATTTTATCGTTGGGCCACAGTCAAGAGCGGCTCTATATGATAGCTAAAAGGGCGAATTTATTGCCTATATTTATGCAAGCTTGTACAATAAATAAATATTTTTTACGAAAAAACCCCGACTACCAAGGATTTCTCCTTAGTAATCGGGGGAATTATACCTTATACTCAGCTGTAAACACAGCCGGTATTATTTTTAGTTTTAATTACTTTTCAAAGCGCTTGCGGTAAGCAACAACCGCTATGCCTGCTGCACCAAGAACTGACGCAAACAATGCAATTAATGATGTGCTGTCGCCTGTTGCAATTTTACCTGCGTCTTTACCTGTAGCCTCTTTGTTGTTTGATGTAGTTACATTTGCAACTGAATTGTTATTGTTAGAGGACTGTGTAGGTTTCTCGCCAGGTGCGGCAATTGGCTTTTTGTCAGGTGTGACAATTGGCTTTTCGTCAGGTGTGGCAATTGGCTTTTCGTCAGGTGTAGCAACATCTGTAGGTTTTTCGTCATCCCAAATAGGAGCGCCGTCTATAGCAGGAATTGTAAATGTATATTCAATAGGCTTTACATTTGTTACTCCGTCTGCCTTTGCGCTTATTTTAACCTTAACAGTTCTCTCTGCGCCTGATGGCAATGCGTTAAGTGTCCATGTGTCCTGCTTTTCGCCTGATGAAGCAAGCTTGTCGTACTTAACGGTGCTGTTTTCTTCATCGCCCAGCGTAACGCCGTTTGGCAGCTGTACAGTAACCTCAGCGTTAGTAAGGTTATTTTTGCTTGTATTCTTTAGATAAGCTGTAAGTGAAATAGGGTTGTAACCGTTGCCCTCTTCGTTTATCTCAAAGCTGCTTGCTGATCTTGTAGCGCCCAAAGTAAGGTCACCCTTTGTAACATCAAGCTCACCCAAGCCGTAATAAGCAATGTAGTCTTTGCTCTGGCCCGGCTTTAGCTCTACAGGCTTCCAAATAGAGTTTACAACACTGTCCCCAATGTCTGCTGAAGTATCGCACTCAGGCTCATACTCAAGTCTGCTAACCCAGTAGTTGTTAAACTGCACATAGTCCGGTCTGTCTGCACCTGTTGCAAAGTAACCTGTTGAAACAACATTAGGCTTTTCCAAGCTGTCAAATGCCTGGTACATTGTAGGAATCTTGTCGCCATTAAACTGCATTATTTTTGTAACAGCACCTATACCTGCAATTCTGAAAGGAGCATAGTCGTTAGAATCAAGCATAGTGTCAAGCATAATTCTGCCGCCTACCTTGTGGCTCTTGTTTGAAGTATTTGTTGCAGTAAACTTAACCTCTACAACATCCTTGTTACCATTTACCTTGTTAGGTATAAGTGTAAGAGTTCTTTGGATTTTAACGTCGCTAAACGGATAGAGTGTACGCGAGTAAGAAACATCTGTTATGCTGTCGCCTTTAACCACTCCCTTGTCAATATCACACCAAAAGGTATCTATTTCCCCGTCAACGCTTATCATCAAATTAGATGTTGTGTGAAACAGCAAATAAGCTGTTTTGTTAGTTTTTGCATCAAGAATTGCATCCACTGTAAACCTGTTTGACCTTCTGATTATCTCCAGATACTCATTCTTTATGCCTTCATCAGTTTTTGTTGTTGCGGCAAAGGCAGAGGTCACCGCCATTGAGCCTATCATACCCACAGCAAGGGCTGTTGATATTAATTTTGTAAATATTTTTTTCATCTTATGCATTTACCTCAATCATTGAAATTTGCTGTTATAACATTCCCACTAACTATATAACAGCTGTAATATTTTATCATATATGTAAAATTTATACAAGTATTATTTTATATAAATACTTAAATTTAAAAACTTGTTTTACAGTGCTAATACACAAAAGGCCTTTAGAGGGCTGATACTGTCCGCCCTCTAAAGACCTTATGTTGTCTAAACCGCCGCAAGAGCTTCTGCTTAGACGGTTTTGTATTATTTACATAATATTTCTTAATATTTCTTACTTACCCGGCTTATAGCTGCCCTTTAGTGAAACACTGCGGTTAAACACAGGTGCACCCGGCTTTGAGTCCTTGTTGTCAAGGCAGAAATAGCCCAAACGCATAAACTGGAACGAAGCCGGCGGCAGCAGCTGTGCCACAGCCCTTTCTGTTTTGCAGTTTTTCAGCACCTTTAGTGAATCAGGGTTAATATAGTCCAAAAAGTTTTTATCACCTGTGTCAGGGTCAGGCACTGTAAACAGGTTGTCATACAGTCTTACCTCTGCGTCTGCACAGTTGTTGGCGTCTACCCAGTGGATAGTAGCCTTTATTCTTCTGCCGTCAGGTGTGTTGCCGCCCCTTGTTTCAGGGTCGTACTCTGCGTACACCTCGGTAACATTTCCGTTTTCGTCCTTTTTGCAGCCTGTGCATTTAACAACATAAGCTGACTTTAGGCGAACCTCATTTCCCGGGAACAGTCTGAAATACTTTCTTGCAGGCTCTTCCATAAAGTCCTCTGCCTCAATGTAGCACTCCCTTGTAAAGGTGATTTCACGCTCGCCGTCCTCCGGGCGGTTAGGGTTGTTCTCCACCATAAAGGTTTCCGATTTATTCTCGGGATAATTTGTAATAATAAGCTTAATCGGGTTAAGCACTGTCATTACACGCTGTGCGGTTTCGTTTAAATCCTCACGCAGGCAGTACTCCAAAAAGCCGTAGTCAACTATGGAATTAACCTTTGACACGCCTATTCTTTCACAGAAGCTTCTTATAGACTTCGGTGTGTAGCCACGGCGGCGAAGTCCGCACAAGGTAGGCATACGAGGGTCGTCCCAGCCGCTTACATAGCCGTCCTCTACCAAGGTACGCAGCTTTCTTTTGCTCATTACCGTGTTGTTTATGCCCAGCCTTGCAAACTCTATCTGTCTTGGCTTTGACGGCAGGGTAACATTGCGAATTACCCAGTCGTACAGCGGGCGGTGGTCTTCAAACTCCAGTGAACACAAGGAATGTGTTATCCCCTCTAAAGCGTCCTCTATAGGGTGGGCAAAGTCGTACATAGGGTAAATGCACCACTTGTCACCTGTGCGGTGGTGTCTGATGTGGTTTATTCTGTAAATAACAGGGTCACGCATATTAAAGTTGCCTGACGCTAAGTCTATCTTTGCACGCAGCGTCATTTCACCGTCGGCAAATTCGCCGTTTTTCATACGCTCAAACAGCTCCAGACTTTCCTCTATAGGTCTGTCACGGTATGGGCTTGTAGCCGGTGTGGAAAGGTCGCCTCTGTGGGCTCTCATTTCTTCGGCATTTAGCTGACATACATAGGCCAGTCCCTTTTTTATAAGCTCTACCGCACCCTCGTACATTTTGTCAAAATACTCTGATGCATAGAAAAAGCGGTCGTCCCAGCTAAAGCCCAGCCACTGAATGTCCTCTTTAATAGCGTCTACATACTCTACATCTTCTTTTGTAGGGTTTGTGTCGTCCATTCTCAGGTTACACATACCGTTATACTTTTCGGCTGTGCCAAAGTTAATGCAAACTGCCTTTGCGTGGCCAATGTGTAAATATCCGTTTGGCTCCGGCGGAAAACGGGTGTGTACTGCTTTACCGTAATATTCGCCGCCCGGTGCTATGTCCTCGTCTATAAAATCGTGTATAAAATTGCAGTTGCCTATCTGCTCCTGATTTTTTATTTCCTCTGCCATATGGCTGTCCTCCTTAGTTTATACTCCCAGCTTTTTCAAGCCTAAGTTTAGTCTTGCCAAAGACTCATCTCTGCCAAGAATTTCAAGAATCTCCACAGCGCCGCCCGGGGTTACCTTTTTGCCGGCTACTGCAATTCTTGCAGGCCACATTACAGTGCCGTTTTTAACCTCAAGCTCCTGTGCAAGGTTAATAAGGCAGTCGTGAATACTGTCCTTGTCCCAGCTTTCAAGGGCTGTAAGCCTGTCTGTAACGGCCTTTAGCATTACCGGTGCGTTTTCAAGGTTTGTTTTGCTCTTTTTGTTTACAAACATTTCTGCATCATACTCAGGCAGCTTGTCGAAAAAGTCTATCATCTCCGGAATTTGTGTAAATCTTGTTACACGCTGCTGCAAAATACCGCACAGCTTGTCCCAAGGAAGCTCACGGCTTGTAACCGCCTCTTTATAGTATGGCATAGCATAGCTTGTAAATTCTTCCGGTGACATTTTGCGGATATACTCGCCGTTAAACCACTCCAGCTTGTCATAGTCAAAAATTGACGGCGACTTGCTTATACCGTCTATGCTAAACGCCCTTGTAAGCTCATCAAGAGTAAACATTTCCTGATTATCCGACGGACACCAGCCCAGCAGTGCTACATAGTTAATAATAGCCTGCGGCAGATAGCCCTCCTTTATTAAATCCTCAAAGCCTGTTGAACCGTGACGCTTTGAAAGCTTTGCAACATTGCCCTCGGCGTCCTTGCCCATAATAAGCGGCAGGTGGATATATGTAGGCACTTCCCAGCCAAAAGCCTCGTACAATAGGTTATACTTAGGTGTAGAGCTTAAATACTCGCAGCCACGAACAACATGCGTAATGTTCATTGTGTGGTCGTCTATAACATTTGCAAAGTTATAGGTAGGGTAGCCGTCTGTTTTTATTAAAATCTGGTCTTGCAGCTCGCTGTTTTCTACTGTAATTTCGCCAAAAACAGCGTCGGTAAAGGTTGTACTGCCCTCAAGAGGCATTTTTTGTCTGATTACATAAGGTACGCCCTCTGCCAAAAGCCTGTCTATTTCCTCCTGTGGCAGGTCACGGCAATGTCTGTCGTAGCCGCCGCCCGGTGTTTCGTCATCCTTTAGGCTGTCCAAACGCTCCTTTGTGCAGAAGCACCTGTATGCCTTGCCCTGTTCAATAAGCTGCTCCGCATATGGCTTGTACATATTAAGTCTTTCGCTTTGAACATAGGGGCCGTACTTACCCGGCTTGTCAGGACCTTCGTCGTGCTGAAGTCCGGCAATCTTAAGGGTGTTATATATAATATCCACAGCACCCTCTACATATCTTTCACGGTCAGTATCCTCTATTCTCAGAACAAAGTCGCCGCCTTGACTTTTAGCTACTAAATATTCATACAGTGCGGTTCTTAAATTACCTATATGCATAAAGCCTGTAGGGCTGGGTGCAAATCTGGTGCGAACAGTTTTGTTACTCATTGCTGTTTCCTCTTTCTGTTTTAATAAAAATTACTGTTAGCTATTATTATAACAAAATAAATACCGCTTTTAAAGTGGTTGCTATAATTTTTATGTATTTGTTTTTCGGCTAAGAAAAAGAACGCACCACCAAAGCCTCTGCTTCGGTGTGCGTCCTATGTATATATTGCGGATAATTATATTATCTTTTTTATTTTATCAGTCAACCACTCTTCTTACACACCTTACTGTGCCGCCCCATGAAAGAGGTGTTGTAAGAACGCCTACATTTTCGTTCAAAGCGTGTGTAACCATACCGTTGCCTGCATATATTGCCACATGGCCCGGATACACCACAATGTCGCCGGGCTGTGCCTTTGCCAGTGAAACATTGTCGCCCACCATATCAAGGTCTACTCTATAGTCCCACAGGTCGTAGCCGAAGTTTTCGTATATGCAGCATACAAAGCCCGAACAGTCGGCTCCTGTACGCAGGCTTTTTCCTCCCCATACATAAGGTGTTACGCCTGCCCACTGTGCGGCATAGTCGGCAATTTTCTGACCTGTTGGCTTTACGGCCTTTACAGTAACTGTTTTGCTTGCCGCAACCCTGCTGCCGTCCTTTGCGGTACATTTAATTGTTGCCTTGCCTGCCTTTAGGGCTGTAACCTTACCTGTTGAGCTTACCTTTGCAACTGTTTTGTCGCTGCTGCTCCAGGTAACATTTTTGTTTGTTGCGTTAGACGGTGCGGCTACTGCCTTTAATTCTATGCTGCTGCCCTCGTTTACGCTGCTGCCGCCTGAAATTGTAAGCTTTCTTACAGGCTGCTTTACAGTAACCTTACAGGTGTCCTTTTTGCCGCTGCCGTCTGCCGCTGTACAGGTAACAGTACAAGTACCCTTGCCTACGGCTGTAAGCAGACCGTTGCCGTCTACCATAGCAACCCTTCTGTTGCTGCTTGTATATTTAACACTGATATTTGAAGCTGTAGTAGGTGTTACTGTTGGACGGAAGTGTGCCTTTTTGCCTACATTCCAGCTAATAGTATGTGCGTTTAATTTTACATTAGTTACGGGCCTTACAACAGTTACCCTGCATTTGGCACTTTTGCCGCTGCCGTCTGTAGCAGTAGCTGTAATTACACAGCTGCCCTTTGATTTTGCCGTAATAACGCCGTTGGAGCTTACAGCAGCTACCGATGCGTTACTGCTTTTGAAGCTAAGCCTTGCATTTGACGCTGTATTCGGTACTGCCTTTGCCGTTAGCCTTTTAGTACTGTTTTCATTCAGCTTAACTGCACTTTCCATACTTACAGCTGTAACCGCTTGCTTTACTGTAACCTTATAGCTTACCGATATATTGCTGTAGAATTTCGACCTGCAGGTAATAATACAGGTACCCTTGCCCACGGCTGTAATTACGCCCTTGCTTACTGTAGCCACGGAGCTGTTGCTGCTGCTCCATACCAAAGACTTTGATGTTGCGTTTGATGGTCCAACCGTTGCTGTAACTGTCTTTTTATGTCCCGGCTCAAGAGTTGCCTTACTGCCTGACAGCTTAATGCTTGTTATAGGCTGAACAACAGTTACCGCTATTCTTGCCGCAGCACCGTTGCTTGCTGTAATTGTAATCATACAGTTGCCCTGGGCCTTGGCTGTAATAATGCCTGTTGGGCTGACCGTGGCAATCGAGCTGTTGCTGCTGCTCCACTTAAAGGATAGTCCCTTTCCCGAACCGGCTACAGTGTACGCAGCCTTTTTGGCAATACCCTTGTTAAGAACCAATACAGGGTTAGCAAGCTTTATTTGTGTCTTTGACACAACCGTAACTTTGCAAACATCGTACTTATTTGGGTCGGTTGCAGAGGCACAGGTTATTTTACAGGTGCCCGGTGCTACCGCCTTTAACAGACCGTTTTTGTCAACCGTAGCAACCCTTGTGTTGCTGCTTTTGTATGTTACGCTTTTTACAGATGAAGAAAGTGTCGGCTTAAAATGTCCCGACCTGCCCTCCTCCCAGGTAACGCTGTTGGTATTCAGCTTAACACCGACTGTTGCAGCCGAAACGCCTACAGCACATGAAGCCTTTTGACCGGTTGACGCTGTACATGTAATTTTGCTTGTACCTACAGACAAGCCTGTAACATTGCCCTTGCTGTCAACCCTTGCCACGCTTGGATTAGACGACCTCCACTCAAGCCTTGCATTTGCAGGCACCGAATTGAGCAAAAGTCTTTTAGAACAGCCAACTTTTGTCATAACAATATTATCTTTAAATTCAATACTGCTTGCCGCAGCAGTAAATAATTTGTTGGAGCTTTCACTTGTACTCATTTCAACAGACTGTGCAGCTTGCTCTGCACCTGTTTCAGTATTGCTGTCTGCAACAGCTCCCGCTGCTAAAGAGGTGCTTACCGCAAATGTTGACACTAACAGTAACGCCAGCAATTTTTTAGATATACTCATATTACTTCTCCTGTTCATTTCGTAATGTTTTATTATATACATTTCGTAATCATTGTATTACAAAAATGTAAAACAGTCAAGCTAAGTTGTTACAGATTTGTAATTTGTAACTTTTTTTGGTAAATATCCCCATAAGCAGCAGATTTACTTTTCAAATTTATAGAGCAGACATAAATTATTTAATCGATTTTTATTGATTTATTAATATTAATCTGCTGCAAAATTAAATTTCGAGCATATCGTAAAATTAATTTACCCTATCCGTAAATGGCCGAGCCTGTACAGAACAGTAATAATTTACTGAGCGTTTGCGGGCTTAAAGCCAAGAGCAAATTAAGAAAAGCAGTAATAATGCACAATAAATATAAAAAAAATTATGCCTATCCTCTAAAAAGATGGGCATAATTTTATATAAAAACCCCTTTGAAAACTTCAAAAAATAATATAAACATACAAATTTTTTCTGCCTGAGCCGTGACTTCTTGACCTTTACCGCAAGGTATATTAAAGTATATTCAGATATTATTCAGCTTTAGGAGTTACACTGTAAGCTAACTGTAGTATCGAACAAATATATTTTTAGAGTAAGGATTTTTAATATGAGCTACGAAATTATTGTATTGGATATTGACGGAACTCTTGTTAATTCTAAAAAAGAAATTACAGACCGCACACAAAAAGCACTTACCAGGCTGCAGGCAACAGGAAAAAAGGTTGCTCTTGCCTCCGGCAGACCTGTACAAGGCATTATGCCCTATGCCCACGCTTTGCGTTTGGACAGCTTTGGCGGTTATGTTTTGGCATATAACGGCGGCTGTGTAATTGACGCAAGGTCTAACGAGGTTATTTACAGCAAAAATTTTCCCAACAAAATTATTCCTGACATTTGCAAAGAGCTGAAGGGAACAAATGTAACTGTAAACACATACGAAAACGACCGTATCATTTTGGGCAACGCAATAAACCGTTACTCTGATGTTGAGGCAAAAATTATAGGTCTGGAAACCAAGTTTGTAGATGACTTTGCCTCTTATGTAACCTTTAACATAAACAAGCTTTTGCTTGCCGGTGAGCCTGCCGAAATTTTAAGGCTTGAAAAACATTTCAGCGAAAAATACAAGGGCGTAATAGGCGTGTTTAGGTCAGAGGAGTTTTTTCTGGAGCTGGTGCCTCTGGGCATAAACAAGGCAAGGTCTATAGAGGTTTTGCTTAACAGACTGAAGCTTACAGAACAGCAGTGCATAGCCTGCGGTGACGCATACAACGATATAACTATGATTCAGTATGCCGGTTTGGGCGTAGCAATGGGAAATGCCGTAGATGAGGTTAAAGAGGCCGCAAATCTTGTAACCGACACAAACGATCGGGATGGCGTGGCTAAGGTTGTAGAAAAATATATGCTGTAATGTAAAAAGTTAAATATAAAGCACACCTTGTGCATTAATGCGACACCTCCTTGTCGGGTAAAACCGATAAGGAGGTGTTTTTTATGCTTGTTCGGAATTTATTTCGTTAAAAAGCTTTTCGGTTTGTTCTACAACCTCCTTGCGTTTACGCAATGCCATAAGATTATACGCCGCCAATATAATTGCAGAAAAGCCCAAAAGATACTTGCCTATATCCCTTGAGTATGCAAGTGCCATAAATGCAGAAAAGCCCAACATAACCGCCACAACAATTATAATGAAAATTATGTCCTTGGTTATATATCTGTATTCACCATGCAGAGTACAGCAGCCTTCGTCGGTATTCTCTGTTATTTTTGCAGTAAGCTGATATGTGCTGGGCTGGCTGTAGCCGTCGCACACGCACCTTAACTGCAGACCGTCGCTGTCTGCCCTGCCTATGAATTTTCTCTGCTTTATATCCTCGTTAAGCCTGTCCAGCACAATGTCAGAGGATTTATTAAATTTATATGTGTATTTTCTCATAAGTAACCCCCGAAAAAGTATATACTGCCCGGCAAATTATTGCTTATTTCTTTAGTCCTGATAAATCTGCCGATGCAACTGTTCACTACAGCTACATTATATTCTATTTTCATTATAATATCAAATATATTTCCTTTGATTTTTAAAAATTTCTATACAAAAGGCAAGCATTAGCTAATCTGCTGTGGCTTTTTAAGCAGAACGCCTTTAAACAAAAAAACAGCCACTCAAACGAGTGGCTGTAAAATAAGCGATTGCTTCACTATGCAATTATTATTTAATTATTAGTGTGTAATCTTCTTTCTGAAAACAACTACTGCTGCACCGGCAAGCATTAGTACGCCTAACAAAATTGCTACTGATGTGCTGTCGCCTGTAGCAACCTTACCTGTTGTTGTTGTGCTTGCATTGCCATTGCTGCTGCCATTACCCGGATTTACAACTGATGTTGGGCTGTCAGGTGTAGCAGGTTTTGAAGGTGTAGGTAGATCTGTTGGCTCTGTAACATAATCTGTTGGCTCTGTAACGCCATCTGTAGGTGCGTCTGTCGGAGCTGCTGTTGGAGCATCTGTAGGTGCATCTGTTGAAGCATCTGTAGGTGCGTTTGTTGGAGCGTCTGTAGGTGCGTCTGTTGGAGCTACTGTTGGAGCTACTGTTGGAGCCTCTGTAGGAGCTGTTGAATCTGTTACGATTACTGCATTTGCACAAAGTGTCTCGGTGTTAAATGTAAACTTAACCGCAACTGCATTATCCGGAATATATAGGTGCGCGTTGCTGTCAAGACCTACTGCAGGACCTGTTGTGTTGAATGAGAAGTCCCAAGCATGGTCAGCCAAAACCTTGTAGTCAACATCGGAATCCTTCTGCTCCTCTGTTACAGGTACTACAAGCTCATAAAGACCTGTTTCAGTATTTAGAACCATGTCATACTTCTCAGCTGTCGGATCCCATGATGGGTCGAACAAAGCGTCTGAACCTGTTACTGTATAAGTGTGGTCAGCCTTTGGATCAAATGTAGGAGCTTCTGTTGGAGCCTCTGTTGGAGCTGACGCCTCTGTTGGAGCCACTGTAGGAGCCTCTGTTGGAGCTGATGCCTCTGTTGGAGCTACTGTAGGAGCTACTGTAGGAGCTACTGTAGGAGCTGATGTTGGAGCCACTGTTGGAGCCTCTGTTGGAGTACTTGGAGCGCTCTTTACAACCTTTAATGTAGTAGTTGTTCTTAAAGCATCGTTATTGGTTACAACATCATTGTTCTCCACATAAACAATATCATTTACAATTGTGTTAATATAGCTTGTACCCGGTTTATCAATCTTAAGCGTAAGCTTTACAACTGTCTGGCTAGGTGTAAATGAACCGGTATTTACAGCTCTTACTAATGAAAAATCAAAAAGATCTCTGTCGAACTCTTTACTTTCTTCCGGGCGTGTTACAACCATTGCACCTGGGAATTTTCCGGTCTGGTAGAAAGCGCCTTCGTCGTAATACTCTGTTGAATAGCTCAACATATCGACATTGCTGAATATTTCACCATTCTGTGTTGCGCTTTCCTGATTGAAGAATGTTTTGGTCCAGATACCCGAAAAGCCTGTTAGTCCATCTATTGTAGATGTACCTTCAATTGTGCATTCGATAATATCACCAACATGGAACTCGTAGCTTGTTGTTTCTGTGGAATAGTTACCGTTAAAATCTGTAACTAAAAGGTTTGCTGTTGTGTCATCACCGGCTGCGGAAGCTGTTACTGCACAAGCACAGCCTGAAACAGTAAGCATTCCTGCCAATAAAAGACTGGTTAACTTTTTCATCTGACTTCCTCCTGTCAATATACTTGAAATCTTCTATATTATATAATGAACATCTTTATATTGCAATAGCTAAAAGACATTTTTGTTTTAAATAACAATAATCACTTAGGTTATATAGTAAAAAGCACTACATATACTACTAATTATTCTACTGTTACCGATTTTGCCAAATTTCTAGGCTTATCTACATCGTTGCCTCTGTGAACTGCCGCATAGTAAGCAATCAGCTGCAGCGGCACTATTGTAGGGATAGGCATAAGAATATCCTGCATTTTAGGAACTCTTATCAAATAGTCGTATGCCTCCTCATCAATTTCAAAATCCTCTCTGGCAACAAGTATAACCTTGGCACCTCTTGCCTTAACCTCCTTAATATTGCTTACCGTTTTTTCCAGTAAATCTGACTGTGTTGCCACCGCTATAACCGGCATATCGTCTGTAATTAAGGATATTGTTCCGTGCTTAAGCTCACCTGCGGCATAGGATTCGCTGTGTATATACGATATTTCCTTTAGCTTTAGCGAGCCCTCCATACTCAGTGCATAGTCAAGGCCTCTGCCTATGTAAAGCAGGCTTTCGGCTGCAACAAGCTTTGTACCTACATACTGGGTTATTTCCAGTGTTTTTTCCAAAACATCAGAAATAATTCCCGGCGTGCTTTGCAGCTCTGCGGTTAAAGCTTTACATTGCTGCTGTGTTATTGTACCCTTTGCCAATGCCAGCTCAAACGCAAACAGGTACATTACAGAAAGCTGTACTATATATGCCTTTGTAGACGCTACGGCAATTTCAGGGCCTGCGTGTGTATAGATGAGCATATCTGCCTCACGGGCAATTGAGCTGCCCTTAACATTTACTATAGCAAGAGTTTTTGCGCCAAGCTCCTTTGCCAAACGCATTGCGGCAAGGCTGTCGGCTGTTTCGCCGGACTGTGAAATTATTATAACCAAATCGCCTTCACCTACAAGGGGATTTCTGTATCTGAATTCCGAAGCCATATCTACCGTAACAGGCACCTTGGCAAGCCTTTCAATAACATACTTGCCAACCAAGCCGGCGTGCATAGCCGTACCGCAGGCAACAATATAAATTTGCTTAAAGCTCTTTATTTTTTCCAGATTAATGGAGCATTCCTCCAGGTTAGGCATACCGTCCACTATTCGAGGCTTAATTGTAGTGTTGATAGATGTTGGCTGTTCGTGTATTTCCTTTATCATAAAGTGAGGATAACCGCCCTTTTCGGCAGCGTCCATATCCCAGTCAGCCGTCATAAGCTCCTTATCCTCTACAATATCGCCGTGGTCGTCATAAATTGTAACCTCGCCGTCTTCAAGCTTAACAATTTCGTCATGGTCAAGCAAATAGTAATCCTTTGTGTAGTTTATAATAGCCGGTACATCGGAAGCAATAAAGCTTTCGTTCTTTCCTACGCCTACTATAAGCGGGCTTTCACGCCTTGTTGCAAACACAACATCAGGAAAATCCTCAAATACAATTCCCAAGGCAAAGGAGCCCTCAAGGTCCTTTATGGTTCGCTCAATAGTAACAATAGGCTCCATTGGATTTTTCTTGTAATAATAGCCCAGCAGCTTTGCCACAACCTCGGTGTCGGTGTCGCTTAAAAACCTTTCGCCATGCTCTATTAGGAATTCCTTTAAAACCTTATAGTTTTCAATAATTCCGTTATGTACTATAGTTACCTTTTCGCCGCTGTGAGGGTGCGAATTAATATCGGACGGTTCGCCGTGGGTTGCCCAACGGGTGTGACCGATGCCTACATTGCCCTGCGGCTTGCCATCAACCTCCATTTTAGCTACAAGGTCTTTTAGTCTGCCCTTGCACTTTGCCACCTCTATTTTACCTTTTTCAAACACAGCTATACCCGCAGAGTCGTAGCCCCTGTATTCCAGTCTGCTTAAAGCATCTACAAGCACATCGCTGCAATCTCTGTATCCACTGTAACCAACTATTCCACACATAAGTAATAAATCCTCCCAAATTATTGTTTTTTGTTTGTTCTATGCTTAAAGGTAGGAACAATTTCAGCCAAAAGCCTTAATGATTCCTCAGAATTATTTGACAGAGCAGCCGACTTCAGCTGCTCATACTGGCGTATAAACCTGTCTTTGTCTATAATTATCTGTTTACCTGTAAAAATCTTTTGGTTGTCTGTTTTCTTTAAGCCCTCTTCGTCCATAAGCAGCTCCTCGTACAGCTTTTCTCCCGGACGAAGTCCTGTAAATTTAATCTGTACATCCTTATACGGAACCTTGCCGTACATTCTTATTAGGTTCTCTGCTAAAGTAACAATCTTTACCGGAGCACCCATATCAAGCACAAATATTTCTCCGCCCTTAGCCATAGCTCCTGCCTGCAGCACAAGAGAAACAGCCTCCGGAATTGTCATAAAGTATCTTATAATCTCCGGATCTGTTACCGTTACCGGCTTGCCTGTTTCTATCTGTCTTTTAAACAGAGGAATAACCGAGCCGTTAGAGCCAAGCACATTGCCAAACCTTGTTGTTATAAACTCTGTTTTTGAGCCTGACTGTGCCATATACTGCACTATCATTTCACAGCAGCGTTTTGTCGCCCCCATAACATTGGTAGGATTTACAGCCTTGTCGGTAGAAATCATAATAAACTTCTTGACTCCCGTAAGGTCAGACAGCTTTGCTACATTATATGTACCCACTACATTGTTTTTTACTGCTTCCTCGGGAACATCCTCCATTAAAGGAACATGCTTGTGGGCAGCTGCGTGGAAAACGATGTCCGGCTTATAGGTACGGAAAATCTTTTTCATTTTTTCATAATCTCTTACCGAAGAAATAATGGTTTCAAGGTGAAGATTGTCGCCATACTCCATTATAAGCTCCTGCTGAATGTCATAGGCGTTGTTTTCGTATATATCGACAATTATTATAAGCTTTGGCTCAAAGGACGCTATCTGCCTGACAAGCTCGGAGCCTATTGAACCGCCTCCGCCTGTAACCATACACACCCTGCCCTTAATAAGCTCTTTGGTAGGGGTTTTGTCAAACGAAATAGGCGGACGCCCTAATAAATCGTTTACATTTATGTCGTTCATCTGGCTTATAACCGTACGGCCTTTACGGTCATTGCCCTTTTTGCCGTCTTCGTATTCGTCAAAAATAAGATTGCTGACATACGGTATTACCTTTATATGGCAAGGTGTTTTTGAACACTCGCTTAAAATCCTTCTTCTGTCCTCCTCACCGCAGGACGGTATAGCCATTAGGATTGTGTCAATTTCTTCACTTTCGCAGACGCTTTGTATTTTATCCGTCCTTCCTAAAACAGGAATACCCAAAACCTTAGCTCCGGTAAGACGAGGGTTGTCGTCTACAATGCCTACAATATTGTAGACCTGTGCTGCTTCGTTGGCCTGAGCGGCATCGTTGACCTCTTTAATAATAATTTTTCCGGCTTTGCCTGCACCAACCAGCAGAGTTCTTGACTTGCCGGCACTCTCTCCTGCCTTTACTATTGTCAAAAATGTTCTTCTGAATATAAGTCTAAACAATATAACCCCTGTACACGCCAGTAAAAATTCTACAGCAATAAACCAATACAGATTTGCCTGCCCTGCGTTAGCATAAAAAACTCCTGCCACTGCCATAATTAAATTTACCGCAAAGGCTATAGTTGTACCCAACACACAGGAGGCATAATCCTTTAGCTTAAAATACCTCCACATTTTTGTATAAGCACCGCATACCCACATTGTAAAAAAGCCGATAACAGCCATAACAAATATTTGAAGCGTAAGGGTTGAGGTATGCACCGGGCCTATTTTAAAAACTGCCAAAATATAATTTGACAAAAGTGCCGCAATGGCAAATATGAATATATCCGCCGCAGCTAAAACAAGCTTTCTAAAGCTAAAAATTCCAACTCTCTTTTTTAGTTTCATATATAATTTTATCTCCCAAAAACACCTTTATTTTTACCGCATAACGAAATTATTCATAAAAAATCATTTTAGAGGACAATCATTGTCTTAGAGATTTTACAGTTAGGTTTTTAAAATAAAACCCTTCACAATCCGTAAATCCCAAGGAGCTGTCGCTTTTAACTATTTTGTATGTTTTATGAAAAACAGAAACATCGCCGATAAACGCATAAACATCTACCTCATCCTTTTTGTAGGTATAGCCTACATAGGTATCCCTTCCGTCAATTTTGTATGTACAGCCGGATACTCTGCCCTGCTTATCGTAGTCGAACTTAATTTGATCGTTAGACGGATCCTCCTTTGTTAAATCCACCTCAACCACAAGTCCCGGTGCCTTGAAGCTGCTGATAATAGCGCCCATAGGCACAGATGTAGCAGTAGGTGTGTTTTCGGCTGACCGGTCAGCCGAGTCTGAGCAGCCGCAGGCTGCCAGCTGAACAACCGCTGTAAAAATCAAAAAAAGCAATAGTATTTTTTTCATAAAGCTCCACCTTTCATCACCATAATCACATCACAGTATACCATACACAACAAAAAATAACAAGTTATCGGAGGCCTCAAATATTGACAATAATTGCACCGCCTGAAATATTTTTTTTACTGCAAAAGGCAGTATTCCAATAAGATATAAAAAAACAGCGGGGTATAAGCAACCCCGCCTAAGAAATTAATTTCTTCTTTTTCCAAACAGTCTAAGCAAATACAAAAACAGATTTATATAATCCAAATACATCTGCAAAGCACCTATTATGCTTAGCTTTTCCAGTGCCTCGGCGTTTCCGCTAAAGGCATAGTAGCTTTTCTTGATTTTATTGTTGTCATATATGGTAAAGCCCATAAAAATCAATACGCCGGCACAATTTATAATAATATTGTTCATTGGTGTACGGATAAAGAACATAGAAATTACGGAATAAATCAGCAGTACAATCAGCGCTACCGACAGTATCATTCCGAATTTTGACATATCCCTTTTGCTGGTAAGGCCTATTACAGCCAGCACCAAATACATAACCGCAGTTACGGCAAAGATTTCAACAACAGACCTAAGCTCATACATAAGCAAAACCGGAGCTGTAATTATACCAATATCCGCCGAATATACTATAAAAATTATTTTAGCCGCCAGCGGAGGAAGCTTAGTAACAAAAAGTCCTACAGTAAAGGCAAAAATAACGCTTAACAGTGCCGCTATGCCATACATGGCAAGGTTGTTTTCCAAAAAGCTTACTACATCTCCCGACGCAATAGTCATATAAAACGCAAGTCCAAAGGTTATAGCCAAGCCAAAGAACATCCAAAGGTAGGTTTTTGCCATATACTTTGCAAAGCCTTGAGATGTATCTACCGGTGCATAGCCCCTGTTGTAGCTTTGGTAGCCGTCATTGTAGCTGTTGTTATAGCTGCTGTTGTAGCCACCGTTGTTATAGCCGTTTTGGTTTGCATTCTGTCCGCCGTTGTAGTAGTACCCCGGACCATGATAGTTATTGTCGGGTTCGTTTGGGTTTCTCATTAACATCACTCTCCCATTTAATTAATAATATGTTTATATATAGTCAATATAATCTGTAAAGACCTTTGACTTAATGAACTCTGTGTCTTTAAACTTGGCTGAAAGCTCCTTTACCAAAAAGTCCACCACAACATCCTCTGTTCTGTAATGACCTGCGTCTATTACAGTTAAATTTATGCTGTGAGATTCCAATATATAATTATGCTTAATTTCTCCTGTTACGAAAGCCTCGGCTCCAAGCTCCCTTGCCAAATATATATACTCGCCGCAGGCACCTCCGCCTACAGCCACACGCTTTATTTTATTTTTAATATCGGTAAAGCGTACGCCGGTGCAATGAAGCTTCTCCTTAACAAGCTGTGCAAGCTGCCTTGAGCTAAGCGCCTTGCCATCAATATTGCCCACGGCAATACCCTCGCTGTCAAGGGTAACGTCCTTTAGTCCCAAAGCGTTTGCCATACAAATATTTACGCCCTTAGGGGAAAGGTCTAGGTTTGTATGTGCACAAATTGCGTTTATATCCTTTTGTGCCAGCATATAGGCAGCATCTGTGTTTTTTACCTGCCGCACCGGCTTAAATATTACAGGGTGGTGGCTTACAATAAGGTTTGCTTTTAGCTTTGCCGCCTCCGCCACAACCTCAGGGGTTATATCCAGTGCAACCAGTACCCTTTGCACCAAACCATTGCTGTCCCCCACCAATATGCCCGCATTGTCGTAATCCAGTGCTGTGTCAAAGGGTGCAAAGCTGTCAATAAAGCTGTATATTTCCTGTACAGTAGGCTTGTTTTTCGGTACAGCTCCGCCTTCTGCATACTCTGTAAGCTGGTTTCCGTAATCTTCGTATTTTTTCCCGTCACTGCTAAAGCAATTTGAGGTAAGTATGCCCCTGCCCTTTTTTAACAGTGCAGTGCCTGCCTTTGCTATATAGCTTTTTGCACAGTCACCGTCCTTAGGTGAAAGCCTGCCGTAGTATTTTAGTATGCCTATATTGTGCTTTTTATTACCTGTATAATAAACGCTCATAACAGAATAAATTTTGCCCTCTGCCTCTGTAGCTTTTTCGGCTTCTATTTCAAAGCCGTTTTCATACAAATATTCACGCAAGGCCTCTGCCTTTGTCATAGGCTGTAAAATAAAATGGTATCTGCTGTTTTTTACCCAAGGTGCGGCGTTTAGTATGCCCGAGATAAGCTCGCCGCCCATACCGGCTATAATAATATCATCTGCCTCATCAGGCTGAATATTTTCCAGTCCGTTTGACAGTCGCAGCTGTACCATATTTTCGGCATTGTATTTCACAACTGTTTCTTTTCCTCGCTGTAGGGGCTTTGGGTTAATGTCCGCCGCCACTGCCTGCACCGCTGTGGAGCTTTTGCACAGCCACACCGGTAAATATGCGTGGTCTGTACCAATATCCGCCACCTTAACGCCCTTGCGAACAAAGTCGGCACACAGGCTGAGGCGATTGTCCAAATGTAAGCTTTTGTCCATAATCATTAATAGTCCTTATATAAAATATGGCGGCTGGTAAATTCAACCGGCCACCATAAATGTACAAATCAATTTCAGTTACTTGTTGTCTGCAATATGGTTGTTAATTTTCTCTACCATTTCGTCAGCGTCAACACCGTGCACCATGCAAGCCTCTGCTAAGCTTTCGCCTCTTGAAGCCGGGCAGCCCAAGCAGTGCATACCCATTTCCATAAAAATAGGTGCTGTTGAATTGTCAAAGTCCAAAATATCGCCAATTAATGTATCTTTTGTAATTTTCATTAAAATTTCCTCCATTCCATGCAAGCAGCATTCCTGCTACTTTTACTTATTATACCCCAAACATTGTTTCTATGCAATATGCTTAACAAAATGTTTATAAAGTACTTTTACGCCCTTGTGCCTGCCAACTGAGGTGTAACATAAAGAGTTTTATTTTTTACATAAATAACCATACCCGGCTTTGCTCCTGACGGCTTGCTGACATTTCTAACCTGTGTATAATCAACGGGAACCTGCGAGCTGTTTCTGGCCCTGCTGTGGTATGCCGCCAGCTGTGCCGCCTCTGTAAGGGTAGCTTGGTCAACCTCCTTGCCCTCTGTAAGTATAATGGCATGGGTGCCGTGTATATTTTTTGTGTGAAGCCAAATGTCGTTTTTAGATGCTGTTTTTAGTGTAAGCTTGTCGTTTTGCTTGTTGTTTCTGCCTACAAGTATTGTAAAGCCATTTGACGATATAAATTTAAGCGGAGGCAATGAGGCCGTTTTTTTCTGCTTGCCTCTTGGTGCCTTTGCATAGCCCTGCTCAACAAGCTCCGCACGAATTTCTGCAAGCTCCGCTTCTGTTGTGGCTCTGCCAAGCTCCTCCAGCACGGTTTCTATATACTCCAGGTCTTCCTTTGCCTTTTCTATCTGCACCCTTAAAACCTGCTCGGCTGTTTTTGCCTTGCGGTATTTTTTGTAATACTGCTGTGAATTTTGGGTAGCTGAAATTGCCGGATTCAGTGCAATTGTTATAGGGCTGTTGTTGTCATAATAATTTTCAACCGTAACCCTGCTTGCACCCTTTTCTATTCTGTATAAATTCGCCTGCAAAAGGTCGCCCTTTATTCTAAGCTCTTCACGGTCAACCGATGTTGAAAGCTCCGCTGTTTGAGAATTAATTTTTCTTGACAGTCTTTCCAAGGTGTTTGTAAGAAGTCTGTGTAAATCCTGCGACTTCGCCTTCATACGCTCTGCGGTATCCCGTTCGTTAAAAAAGCTGTCTAATAAAGCACTGAAGCTTTCCTCTCTTTTTACCTGTGCTGTGTCGCCATACTGTGTAATATCCATAAAACCGAAGTCCATAGGCTTGCGGTTTACCACAACCATACACGGCGTGCCGCTGCACTGCTGAAGCTGTGCGGCTGTTCTTTCAAGGAAAAATAAAAGGCGTTTTTTATGCTCCTGTGTAAGAGAGCCTGTTGTAAGGTCTGCCCCCTTGCCTGTAAGATACTCCAGCTCTCGGCAAATTACCGGTGAAAAGCCCTGTATGGTATTGAGCAGTGCCTTACTTAGCTTTGTGTCAACCGTTATTGCCTGCAGCCTGTCCAAAATATCCTGTGGACTGCACTCCAAAATATTTATTTTATCCTGTGCCGGAGGCATATTGTACTTTAACCCCGGCAGTACCAAACGCTGTGACGACATTGAAACATCTACCCGTTTTAATGCGTCGATAATAAAGCCGTTTTCGTCTATAAAAATTACATTGCTGTATTTACCCATTATTTCAACTGCAAGGGTAAGCTGAATATGGTCGCCTAAGTCATTTGCTGCGTCAAACTCAAGAAAGATTATTCTTTCCATAGCCTCTTGCCTTGCGTTAATCAGCCTTGCACCGCACAGTCTTTTTCTGAAAAGCATACAAAGCATTGGCGGTACCTTTGGATTTTCGGGAGCATAGCTTGTGAAGTTTATTCTGGGGCTGTTTGCCCTTGCCGACAGCAAAAGCTTGCTTGCACCGTTTAACCCACGCAGACTGAGAATAATTTCGTCCTTATTTGGCTGATAAACCTTTTCAACCCTGCAATTAACCGCATTGTCGTTAATCTCTTTACATATATGTCTTAAATATCCGCCGTCCAGTGCCATACACTACACCTCTCTTCAAACTCATTTGTGATACTTTCCGCCTGTGGAAATTTGAAATCCTCTGTAAATCTGCTCGCAAAGCATTACTCTGGCAAGCTGATGCGGAAAGGTCATTCTTGACATAGACAGCTTTAGCACTGCCATATCTTTAACCTGCTTTGACAAGCCCCATGAGCCGCCTATAATAAAATCTATTTCACTAACGCCCCCAAGTGCGGTTTTGTCAATAAAGCCCGCCAACTCCTCGGAGGATATTATTTTGCCCTCTATACACAGTGCCGCTACTGCCGCACCCTTACCTATATTTTTAATAATACGCTGTCCTTCTTTTTCAAGCGTGCTGCTTATTTCCGCATCACTTGGATTATCAGGCAGCCTTTCTTCGTTTACCTCTGTTATTTTAAACCTGCAGTAGCCCTTTAGTCTTTTTTCGTACTCTGCCACTGCCATTGTCCAGTATTTTTCCTTAAGCTTTCCCACGCATATAATGTTTACATTCAGCATAGCCGCTCCTTAAAAAATAATACAGCTGCCGTCCGTAACAGTGTGGGCAGCCTCAAGGGTGTAGTCGTCATTTTCCTTCATACCGCATTGCGAAAGTGTGCACCTTGCAGACTCCAACGCAATATGCGGCATATTGTTTTCTTCGCTTAGGTGGGCAAGCAGCAGCCTTGTACTGCCCCTTCTAACCAGCCTTGGCAAAAGCCCTGAGCATACTTCGTTTGATAAATGACCGCTGTCTGACAATATTCGTCTTTTAAGCATATACGGGTACACGCCGTTAAGCAGCATATTAACATCATGGTTAGACTCTATGGCAACCACATCGCAGCCCAAAAGAGCCCTTTCCATTTCGGGTGTAACACAGCCTGTGTCGGTAGCTACGGCAAATTTGCGGCCGTCGGGCATTTCTGCCACATAGCCTACGCTTTCGGCACAGTCGTGAGAGGTAACAAAGGAAGTTACCCTTATGCCGGCAGCCTCTGCACCCTTGTTAATTATGTAGCTGTTAAACTTTTCGGGTGCTAAATGCCCCTGTGCGTCCATTTGCTCAAGAGTACCCCGGGTAGCATATACATTTATGCCGTATCGGGAGGCAAGCACACGCACGCCCTTAATATGGTCGATATGCTCGTGGGTTACAAATATCCCCTCAATATTTTTTACATCTATACTGTTGTCGCTCAAGGCCTTTTCTATCTGCTTGGCAGTACGGCCTGCGTCAATTAAAATTCCCTTTCCCCCTGCCGTTACATAGTAGCAATTTCCTTTGCTCCCGCTAAACAGTGGATATACTCTTGACATTTTACCATTTCCTTATAAATTTATTTTAAAAAGGCAGACTTTAAAGGCCTGCCTAAAACTTTCGGTATTATATTACACGCTTACCTTCTCAATATCTGCACCAAGTCCCTTAAACTTTTCAACTACTTTGTCGTAGCCACGCTCAATGTACTTAATACTCGAAATTGTACTTTCACCGTCGGCACACAGTGCCGCAATAATCATTGCCGCTCCGGCACGAAGGTCTGTAGCTTCTACATCGGCAGCCGTAAGGGATTTTACACCGTCTATAATTGCAATTCTGCCATTTACCGAGATTTGTGCTCCAAGCTTTAAAAGCTGGTCAACATACTGGAAACGACTTTCCCAAACTGCCTCGTTTACAATGCTTGTACCCTCTGCTACCGACAGCAGTGCAACCGCCTGCGGCTGCATATCTGTAGGAAATCCCGGATGAGGCATTGTTTTTATGTTGCAGCGTTTTATACCGCCTGTAGCGTCTACCGACACGCTGTCGTCACCCTCGCACACTATAACGCCCATTTCACGCAGCTTAGCTGTAATAGACTCCAGGTGCTTTGGCGTAACATTTTTTATTACCGCTCTGCCCTTTGTAGCGGCAACAGCAGCCATATAAGTACCGGCCTCAATTTGGTCGGGAATTATAGAATATGTTGTGCCGTGCAGACTTTCAACACCCTGTATTTTTATAACATCTGTGCCGGCTCCCTTAATGTTGGCACCCATTGTGTTCAGAAAATTGGCAAGGTCTACAATATGAGGCTCTCTTGCGGCGTTTTCGATTATTGTTGTGCCGTCAGCCTTAACAGCCGCCAGCATAACATTCATGGTCGCACCTACCGAAACAACATCCATATATACATATCCGCCTATAAGTCTGTCTGCCTTAACCTCAATAGCGTCACCGCTGTCAATCAAGCGGTGTTCGGCACCCATACTGGCAAAGCCCTTTAGGTGCTGGTCTATAGGACGCACTCCGAAGAAACAGCCCCCCGGCATAGCTACCCTGGCATAGCCTCTTTTGCCCAGCAACGCACCCAGCAAATAATACGAAGCTCGCATATTTCTGGCAAGGTCAAACACAGCCTCACAGCTGTTTATAGTTGTTGGATCTACAATATAGGTATTATCGTCCACTTTTTCAACACTTGCACCAATCCGCTGCAATATTTCAAACATAGCTTTAACATCGCTTATGTCCGGAATATTCTTAAGCCGACAAGGCCCATCGGCAAGTATTGTTGCAGGAATAATGGCTACGGCAGCATTCTTTGCACCGCATATTGTCACTTCTCCTGCTAATGGCTTACCGCCACATACTACAAATTTATCCAAGGACTACACCCCTAAATTTCAAATATTTTAAATACTCCTGCTAAGTAAAATACCCCAGACAAAATCATATACACTCATCAAGCTTAATATATAATAAAAAGCACGCACCCTTTCGCTACGCACCCTTTTTACATAAAAACACTAACATATATAATAATATAAAATATTATTGTTGTCAACTGTAATAAAGCCAACATATACTTTTGCTATACGCAATTTTTGTGAACATTTAATATTTTGGCTCTATAATAGAATTTCAGGTCATAAAAAGGCTCCTGCTGTACCTGTAAAGCACTGCCGCACCCGACAAAACTGCGTCCTTAATAAAATGCGGCTGACAATACAGCGGGCTTTTAGCAGAAGGTACAGCAGAGTCACGGCTAAAGTGAGCTAAAACGGCTCAATAGTGATTTTATTTTGTAAACAATGCACAAATAAGCTGTTTTTATTTCTGCGGCAAAAGTTAGTGAAAGCAAATCCCCTATAGCGAAAAAGGTCGAAATTTAATGCTAAAATTCATTTATAGGTAATATATGACAAATAATTACAGAATAAGCTTCTTATTTATATGCTTTCAGACAGGTAAAATAGCTGCCGTCGGAATTTTTAATTTTAAAAAATTCCGGCTTAAATAAAGGCGGTTTTTTCTTTTACCGATTTCAGCTGTCAGCTTGGTTTAGGGGAACGGTTTTTATGAAGAAAATTGCAGGTTGTTTGGCAAAGTGCAAAGGGCTTATGCTTTGTGTCGGCGTGTTTGCAGTTGCCTTGGTGTTTTCTGTTGGTTTAAGCGTTTACGCTGTGAATAAACAGGTTATAAACAATATAGGAGGCAGTGCAAGGCTTACAGTAAACGAAAGCGGTGCGTATGTTGTCAGCTACAGCCACAGCAGTGCGGCTGTAAGCCGTATTACAGACGAGGGCTGCGACACACGCCGTTTTGACACAGAGGGAGAAATTAAAAATATTTATGCAGGTCAAGGCTGTGTTTATGCAATGTGCGTAAGCGGTGATCAAGCCTGCCTAAGCTGTTATTTTTTCAGTAACGACTCGGTGTATTATTATCCCTTTAATAATATTCAAATTAACGACAGCTACAAATTTTGCGTAAGCAATGACCGTGTTTTCTTTGCCAAAAGCGGTGAAATTTCTACAACTTTTTACTGCTATTCCGTTTATGGAGAATATCTTTACAGCTTTACTCTTGACAGGGTAACTGATTTTGCCATAAACCAAAGAGAGGACACACTGTTTATTTTGTCACAAGGCAAAATATATACCGTTAATGCCGCAGACAACAGTATGCCGCTGCTGCAAATGCAGACCGATGTTATGTATTCTGAAATATATGTAACAGATAATACGGTTTTTGATTATGATGGCTGTATTGCCGATACCGCCGCAGATGTGTTTATAGAAAGCGGCATACAATGCGGTAAAATAAACGGCGGTGTAGTGAATGAATACTACTGCAGATATTCCGAGGGCAAAATATACGGCTATGATGTAACCGGAGCTGAAAATATATTGTACAGCACCGACTATACGGGCAATGCACAAATGTGCAGCCTTAATGATAATCTTTACCTGCTGTACGACGACGGCACCTTTGAGATAATAAACAGCAACGAGCTTTCCTTTCCTGTAATTCCCACAGTGCCTGCGGAAAATCCGACTGCTTCAGACGCTTCAACAAAGCCCCCTGAAAAGCCTGCTGTGCCGACAGAGCCGAGCAGTGGACATACAGCCCGCATTTTTGCTGTAAACAGCTACAGCTTAGACGCCAAGCGTTCTATTATTTGGGATATACCCGCCGGTACAACAATAGCACAGCTTAAAAACGGAATAACAGCAACCGGCTATGATGTTGAAATATACAGCAAAAGCAATGTAAAGAAAACAAGCGGCAGAGTGGGCACAGACTGTACTATGCGGCTTGAGTATAACGGCAGTAAATACGGGGAATATAAGCTGTCTGTCTTAGGCGATTTGACAGGCGAGGGTAATATAAGCTCCGGCGACGCCACTGCTCTAAGCAAATATTTTATGGAAAGCACAACATTAACAGAGCCGCAGCTTTTGGCGGCGGACTGCAACAAAGACGGAAATGTAACAGGTGCAGACCTTGTAAAGCTGGCAAAGAATAATTTGTAACCACTTAAAGATAAATGCGTATTATATAGTAAAAGTCTTAGGTGGTGAACGGGTATGGGTATGCGACGCCCAAAAAAGAAATGCTGTAACGGTGGCTTAATATTTGGCATTGGATTACTTGTAGGAACACTGCTTCCATGTAGGCTTGTAGTAGTGATTTCCGCCGTTGTAATTTGCATATTGTCTTTATTTGCATTTAAGTATTAATGGAGGTTATGTTATGAAATTTGTAGTAATTGACAATCCAAAGTTCTGGGGCTTTATTTTAAGAAAAATATACGGCATAAAAAAGCTTGACCTTACACAAAGCTAAGCAAGCACACTGTAAACTTAGATTTGGCTGTTTATAAAATACAGCCTGCTTTAACAATATAACCTAGACTTTTGCAAATGTTAAGCACCGCCAAGTGTAATACCCAAAAATAGGAATCAGCTTATATACATAAAAACACAGAAAGCAGTTCAAAATGCTTTCTGTGTTTTTCATTTGTATATTTAACTTTAATCCCCCATGTCAGTATTTGATAAATCTGCAAGTCTACGCTGTATTTGTCTGGTGCGTACACCTACAAGCTTATCAAGGTCACTGTTTACCTGGGTAATTCTGCGTTGGGTTTGAGTAAGCACCTCTTCAAAATTGTCAAATTCGGTTTTTACGGAGTTCAGCACCTGCCACACCTCGGTGCTTCTTTGCTGTACTGCCAAGGTTTTAAAGCCCATTTGCAGACTGTTCAGCAGTGCAGCCATTGTGCTGGGACCGGCTATGTTTACCTTGTATTCACGCTGAAGTGTTTCTACAAGTCCACGGCTTACCGCCTCGGCATACAGGCCCTCACAAGGCAGGAACATAATGGCAAAGTCTGTAGTTGCCGGTGGATTTATATATTTGTTGTGAATGTCCTTTGCCTCATTTTTCATGGTGGAAACAAGGTTTTTAACTGCGGCATTTATTTCTTCTTTATTGCCGTTTTCCTGGGCTGTTAATACAGCGTGGTAGGTGTCGGCAGGAAATTTGGAATCTATAGGCAGGTACACAAAGGAGTTGTTGTCGTTAGGCAGCTTTATGGCATACTCTACAGGGTTGCGTGTGTTTTTGTTGGTTACTACATTTTCCTGATACTGCTCAGGTGAGAGTATTTCTTTTAGTATAGCACCCAGCTGTATTTCGCCAAGCATACCTCTTGTTTTTACATTTGAAAGCACCTTTTTAAGGTCGCCTACTCCGGCGGCAAGGCTTTGCATTTCGCCTAAGCCCTTATATACCTGCTCCAGCCTTTGGTTTACAAGCGCAAAGGACTGCGTCATTTTGGCGTCAATGGTTTTTTGAAGCTCTTTATCAACAAGGTTGCGCATTTCGTCCAGCTTGCTGTTATTGTCACGCTGAATATATTCCAGCCTTTTTTCTACAGCTTCACGAATATTGTTTAACTGTATTTCGTTGTTGCTTGAAAAGCCCGATAAACGGTGTTCAAGCTGTTCAAGCCGCTTAATTTGTGCATTGTCGCTGTTCTCTTGCTTTTCGGCAAGCAGTTCAGCCATATTTTTAACCGAATTTGTAACCGTAGCATTCATTTCTATGCGGTTATTTCTGTTTGTTTCGTCAATATAGGCTTTTATATCCTCTGTGTTGTTGGTGTGGTCGGGCTTCCTTTTACTGTTTATAATCATTATTATATTTAAAATAAGTATTACAGCCAGCAAAACAATACATATTGCAATAAGTACATCCATTTTTTATTACCCCACTTGTTTAGTATAAAACAAGTATATATTTATGGGGTTAATTAGTCAACCGCTTCGGGTGCGGGTGTACCATTAGCTGTACAGCTGAATAAGGTTTCTATTACCTTGTCGCAGTTAGGCGGAGAGTACAAAAAGCTGTCCATATGGCTGCCGGTAAAATAATATTTTGGCGGTGCCGGTTTATAGTGCTGTTCAAAGGTGTCTATAATAATCAGCTTAATTTTCATACGCTCCGGTATAATGTTTTTAATGTATACGCTTGCCTGACTTCCCGTGGCAATGCCGTCCTTTATTTCCGCAAGACCGGCTATATTGGGTGTAAGCTCTACAAAAGCACCGTATTGCTCAACGGTGCGTATAATGCCGGCTACCGTTTCGCCTACGCTGAAATTGCTTGCGTTTTCCTGCCAGGTGCCCAGCAGCTCCTTGTGGGTAAGGCTTATTCTGCCGTTTTCTATGCTTTTAACAACTGCCCGAATATCCATACCTACGCTGAAGCGTTCCCGTGGGTGGTCTATTCTTGATACCGATATGGTGTCTATAGGAATCAGCGAAACTATACCGCAGCCAACATCGGCAAATGCGCCAAACGGCTCCAGGTGCGTTATGCGGGCGTTAATAACATCGCCGCTGCTAAGGCTTGCTATGTACTGCTGCATACACCGCTGCTGTGCCTTACTTCGGGACAGTATAGCAACCGTTGCTCCGTCTGCATTTTTCTTAAAATCGGTTATAACAAAGGAAACGGGCCTGTTTACTCTGGAAATAATGGCAATATCACGCACCCTGCCCTCTTTAATTCCAAGAGCACCCTCCTCTCTGGGAATAATCCCCTTAATGCAGCCCATATCTACAATTAAATTATGCTCGGCGTCACATATTACAGCCCGTGCCTCGAGTATTTTTTCTTCAAAAAAAGCCTCGTTTAAGGCGTTTATCGACTTAAAGTATCCGGCGTTTTCGGGCTTTTCTATGAGAATTCCCTCAGGATAAAATTCTATCATTTTCTTTCCTCCCAATTATTACAGCTAGAAAATTATATGCCGCAGTAAAAAAATTTATTCTATGCTGTGGGGAAAATCTGTCCTTAAAGCAATACAGAGCCCGCGGATTTTATGGCTTTCTGCCCTAAATCAAACTGTTTATCCGAGATAAACGGGAGGGGTTTGTAAATTATCTTTTAAGTTAAATCAAACATATTGCATTAATTATTGTTTTATACTAAAATAGAGCTATGCTTTATGAAATGAGGACTTCAAAATGAAAAAAAATTATATTACAAAAATATTATGTGCAGCTATGTGCGGCGTGTTGGCTGCCGCAGTTGCAGGCTGCGGCAACGGCGGCTCTGACAGCTCTTCAAGCAGCCCTTCAAGCAGCTCCTCTGCAACAGAGCAGGCAACAAGCACCGCTACATACGACGAAATAGATGTTAAAAAAACCTCACAAAAGGACGCTAAAATCTACAAGGATACACAGCACAAGGTGGGCTACCAGCTGGACAAGCCTGAAAGCGGCGAGGAGGTAGCAGTTATGCACACCACCAAGGGCGATATTTCTCTAAGATTTTTCCCTGAGGCGGCACCAAAAACTGTAGAAAATTTTGTTAAGCACGCAAAGGACGGCTACTACGACGGCTTAACATTCCACCGTGTTATAAAGGACTTTATGATTCAGGGCGGCGACCCTAAGGGCGACGGTACAGGCGGCGAAAGCATTTACGGCGACAGCTTTGAGGACGAATTCAGCGACCACCTGTTTAATATAAGAGGCTCTGTTTCTATGGCAAATTCAGGACAGGACACAAACGGAAGTCAGTTCTTTATTAACCAAGCCGGAGCTGACGCATTTAAAACCAGCGGCGGCTGGGAGGCTCTTGAAAAGCAGTGGAAGGAGCAGGCATATCCAATGCTTTGCCAGTACTACGGTACAGATAATTACAGCCAGTTTGTTTCCTACTACGGTGCATATATGCTTGATACCGACCTTATCAGCAACGAGGTGAAATCTCTGTACGAGAAAAACGGCGGTAATCCGTCACTGGACGGTGCCTTTAGTGCAGTAGACAGAGGTCATACTGTATTTGCACAGGTTTATGACGGTATGGATGTTGTTGATAAAATAGCTTCTGTAGAAACAGATACATCCAGCAACAAGCCAACGGAAGATGTTAAGATAAAGAGCATTGACATTACCTCCTACCAAGGCTGATTAGTAAAGAGCAATATGCTTCTGTAAGGGGCTTTTGAGTACAGCGGGATATAAAAGCAATATCACAATGCAGAACAAAAGGCAGAGCCGTCTTTAAAAACGGTTCTGCCTTTTTATTAGGGAAGCAAAAAATTTATCTTTAAAAAATTTAAGTCTTGTCTAGTCTGTAAAAATTAAAAAGTAAAATTATCTCCTTTTTGCAAAGCACTCTTTGCAATAAACAGGTCTGCCATCGGTAGGCTGAAAAGGTACCTGTGTTTCACAGCCGCACTCTGCACATACCGCAGAGAACATTTCTCTTGAAGGGCGGCTGTTGTTTTTGCGTGCGTCACGACATGATTTGCACCTCTGTGGTTCGTTTACAAACCCTTTTTCAGCGTAAAATTCCTGCTCGCCGGCTGTAAAAACAAATTCATTGCCACAGTCTTTGCAAACTAAAGTCTTGTCTTCGTACATAAGGATATACCTCTCTTAAAAAAATAATATTTGTTCAGAAACGGATTTGCACCGCTACCTTTGCCTTAGCAACGCTCTGCTGAAATTAAGCTACCTTGAACACACTCGGCAATACTAAATTGAGTAATTTCTCAGCTTTTTACGAATCCTTTGAATTGCGTTGTCCACAGCTTTAACCTCAGTATGAAGTATGTCGGCAATCTGCCTGTAGCTCTTGCCGGAGGTATGGTGCGAAAGAACAGCAAGCTCCATATCGGAAAGCTTGTTTTTTATGTTTTTTACAAAGGTAATATAGCTTTCACGGTCAATGATGCTCTGTTCGGGGGAAACGCTGTTTTCTGCCTGCACCGTCTCGTCACCGTCAAGATATACAAGCAGGTCTTTGGGTATGCTCTTTTTTGTGCTTACCTTGCTTATGCCGGAAAAAATCCGGTTGTCTATGCACCTGTTTGCATATGTTTTAAAGGCGGCACCCCTGCTTTGGTCATAGGTTTGTACCGCACCCCACAGTGCCATCAAGCCGTCCTGCACAAGGTCTTCGGCTTCGGCTGTTTCCTTAAACTTGTTTGCTTTAAAATAAATAACAGGCTCGTATATTTTTACAAGACTGTTAAACGCAGCTTCGTCGCCGCTTTGTGCCCGCAAAACAAGCTTGTTGATATTCTCAACATCGTTAAGGCTGTTGCTTGTGCTGTTCAAAAACCGATTCACCCACCCGTTGACAGTAAAAACATTGCCGTATAAAATTACTGCACGCCGTAATTTTATTCTCATAAATTGTATGCAAAATAAATTTTGCTAATACTATGGCAATAAAAATTACTTTAGCATAGCCTAATAATAACCTATGACGGCAAAATAGTCAATAAATTTGTTTAGAAAAATAAAAAAATATTTTATACCGCCGCTAAATCTTGTACTGTAGTGACAAAAAGCAACAACAAATTTTATAAAAACAGAAATATTGCATATAGCATAATACTGTGATAAGATAAATTTAAGAAAAGCAAATTTTTAAAAAAACAAAAGGTAATAGGGTGATTATATGGTTTGTTTCAGCAACAGTATGGGTATATTCGGTTTGGAAACCTTTAATGTAAGAGTAGAGGCTGATGTGGCAATGGGCTTTCCGGGCTTTGACATAGTGGGCCTGCCGGACGCCTCTGTAAAGGAATCCCGTGACAGGGTACGCTCTGCCTTGCGTAACTGCGGCTTTGAAATTCCCGACGGAAAAATAACAATTAATCTTGCACCGGCACACATACGCAAGGAGGGCTCTGTGTACGACCTGCCTATACTTATGGCTTTGCTGAAATACAGCGGACAGCTTGTGGCGGATATAAGCAACAGTGTGTTTATAGGGGAGCTTTCGCTTTCGGGCGATGTACGCAGTGTAAACGGTGTTTTGCCAATGACAATGAAGGCAAAGGAGGAAGGCTTTCAAAATATATATGTACCCTACCACAATAAAAACGAGGCGGCAGTGGTAAAGGGCATAAATGTGTATCCTATAAAAAATCTTAATCAGCTTTTTGACCACCTGTGCGGCAGAAAGCCTTTGAAAACAGCCACTGTTGATATTGAAGATGAAGAAAACGCTGTGCAAATTCCCGACTTTTCGCAGGTTAAAGGACAGTCGGAGGCAAAGCGTGCCATAGAAATTGCGGCGGCAGGTATGCACAACATTTTGCTTATAGGTACGCCCGGCTCGGGAAAAAGTATGCTTGCCAAGAGAATACCGTCTATTTTGCCGGATATGACCTTTGAGGAGTCTATAGAAACAACCAAAATACACTCGGTAGCAGGTTTGCTGGGGGCTAACAAGGGGCTTATTACTACCAGACCCTTTAGAGCACCGCACCACACGGTGTCGGCAGTAGGACTTTCGGGCGGCGGTACTGTGCCAAAGCCGGGGGAGGTTTCTCTTGCACACAACGGCGTTTTGTTTTTGGACGAACTGCCGGAATTTTCAAGAGCAGCTATGGAGGTGCTTAGACAGCCTATAGAAAACGGCGAAATAACTATATCAAGAGTAAGCGGCACATTGTCATACCCTTGCGATGTTATGCTGGTTGCGGCTATGAACCCTTGTCCCTGCGGCTATTACGGGCACCCTACACGAAAGTGTATTTGCGGCCCAAAGGCAGTTACAAGGTATCTTTCAAAGGTT
>FR891322.1:35894-36120 GCA_000435335.1 Clostridium sp. CAG:964 | reverse complement strand
TCGTTTGCGACAGCTTTGTTATTATATCAAACTGCCACCCCCTTGTCAACGCCTTTTTTAAAGTTTTTTGAATATTTTTATAGTTTAGTAAAAAACTAACGCTAAGTACAACATAAAATAACCTACCTTGGAGGAATATGTATGTTAGCAAAAAGAAAGTATCAGCCGTTGGTTTGTTATTTATTATCTGCCGTTATGATATTCAGTTTAATGGCAGCATCCCTAA
>FR891322.1:0-35876 GCA_000435335.1 Clostridium sp. CAG:964 | reverse complement strand
CAGCATCCATAACAGCCTCATCCTTATCTAAGTATGGCTCCACCGGCAGTGAGGTAACAGCTGTTCAAAAAAGGCTTTCGGAGCTTGGCTATTATAGTGGCAATATAGATGGAATTTTTGGCTCAGACACCAAAACGGCGGTTATTAAATTTCAAAAGGATAATAAATTAACTGCTGACGGTATAGTAGGTGAAAAAACTCTGAAATTGTTAAAGATTAATAACAATAATAATACTAACAGTAAATTCACTGAATCTGAAATAAGCCTTTTGTCACGAATTATTTCTGCTGAATCTCGTGGGGAGCCTTACGAGGGGCAGGTAGCTGTAGGTGCTGTTATATTAAACAGAATTGATCATCCGTCGTTTCCTAACACACTGGCAGGTGTAATATACCAGCCGTCCGCCTTTAGCTGCGTAAATGACGGTCAAATTAATGAACAAGTGTACGAATCTGCAAAAAAGGCGGCTAAAGACGCCATAAATGGCTGGGACCCAAGCGGTGGTGCTATATATTATTATAATCCGGCTAAAACAACAAATAAATGGATCTTCTCAAGACCTGTAATTTGTACTATTGGTAATCACAAATTTTGTTCATAAAAATATAGTATGTTTATTATGCAATTTGCTTAATTTTTCTTTTACTCTTGTTTTTATAGTGTCGAGTATATTATAATATACTTGACACTATAGTGAGGAGAGATATATTATGAACAATCAACAAGAAATGAGTGTTGGTGAGCAGTTTGTAAGACTGCAAAACATTGCTTACATTAAACAATTTTTACGAAAAGGCTCAATAAAGCTGCTGATGGCGGCGTCTTTGTTGTGTACCTTTATTACGGGCTTTTTTGAATTTTCTTTTATTGGTATTATAAAGGATATTCTTGACGCTGTAAATTTAAGCGTCGGCGGTACAATTAGTAATATCGATGAGGCTATTAATATAATTACGACATTTGGTACTATTTTTATCGGAGTTTCGGTTGTTATCGGTCTTATTTTTCCTGTTACATTGCTTTTCATTATTATAGGAGCCCACAACGAAAACCCAAACTCTACACCAAGCGGTGCAATACAATTCTTACATATTTTGTCAATTATACAATTTGTATTTGCTGTTATTACAAACAGCATTGGTTTGATTTCGACTATTATATCATTCATTTCAAGTATTGCTAACAACGGTTTTAATGTATCGTTAATCGCAACATTAATTTCAACGATAGTATCTTCTTTTGTTACCTGTCTGTTTTATTATTATCAGACAAAGTTTTTGGGTTCTATTCACAAAGGTGCTACAGGCAAGGTGCTTGTCAGCGAGGGTGCAAACGGTTATGGAGTGTTCTCTGTACTATTTTCAATTGCAAACATATTAGCTTTTGTTTTTGTTTTAATTCTTTTATTCCTATTAATTTCTGTTTCATCATCTTCAACTGAGCTAACACCTGATTTTGTTATTAGCTTACAGCAAAACGGTGTTTTAGGCTCCGCAATATTTACATTGGTATTGTATGCAGTTATAGTTTTATTAACCGCAGTTCAGTCAATATCACAAGCGGCCATTGCCTTTTCTTTTAAGAACTCTATTGTTGAGGCAGTACAGGCTTCATTTAGTTTGCCTAATGGTCCTTATAACCGTTCAAATGCTACAGGAAACAGTCCATTCAGAACATATGGCGGAAACAACTCATACAGCAACTATAACTATTCCAGCTCCGGTACTTCCAGTCAGAAAAAAGCATCAAACAGCATTCCTGACCAAAACGTTGCTAAACAGCAAGTAACAAATGATATTTCCGGTCAAAATATAATGCAGCCTCAAGCTGACAACAATATTTATGAGCAGGATGTTACCGACAATACTGTAAATATGTACACACAGGAATCGGATGAAGCTGCTCAAACCGACAGCAATGAAGCTATATACAAATAATTTATACTATTGTTAATTAACAGCAAACAGCCTGGCAAAAAAGCTGTTTGCTGTGTTTTTATTTTTATTTTGGAGGTGTAGTAAGTGAATCAGCAATTTGATTTACAAAATATTACGGACGCTGTTTTAAAAGCAGTAAAAAGTACAGGTCAAGAGGAAAATGTTTCAGCAGAAAACATTGCAAAACAGGTTGCAGAAATTTTAAAGAACAATAATACTAAAATTAATACTTTTGATAGCTTTGACACTGACAGCCTAAATAATGAGAAAAAATTTGTTGAAGAAGAACCTAAGCCGCTTAGCGGCAGCTTTACTTCCTGTGCTCTCACTTTGCGTTTCCGCTTTCGTAGAGAGCTTATTTATTTTATCACAAACATTTTGCTTTGTCAACACTTTTTTCAAACTTTTTTCAACCTTCTGAATCGCATCTTTACATTCACCGTCAAAGAAATAAGAAATAAATCCTTTCTTCAACTATAAAGCACTTTTCATATTGTCATATTCAGTTCTTTTGTGTTGCCCTCGTTTGCGACAGCTTTGTTATTATATCAAACTGCCGCCCCCTTGTCAACGCCTTTTTTAAGTTTTTTGAATATTTTTTATGATAATCTTCTTAACTGTAAAAACAGCGAAATTTGACAAAGTACATTCGCAAATTTCGCTGTTACAGTTATATATTTTAATTATACACAAGAGCTTACGCCGAGGTTAATAATTACCGGGGCTGTATAATTTACAGTCTGAGCCCATTATGGAGCTGTCAACATCAAGTCCGTAATATTTCTCATCAATTTCACTGTATTTATCCCGGATTCTATAATCGCCGTTTTCTCTCATTCTTACAAACCATAAGTAGTCCGCTTCGCAGTCCTTTCCTGCTTCTACCCAAATAAAAGTTACAGCAGAGAACAGCTTTGTATCTCCGTAATCTTCCCACATATAGCAAGCAATATTTGCTGCCGGGATAATAATGCGATCATGGTCCGGTGTATCAAAATTTATTTTTTTTCCTATTGAATACAGCGCTGCACAAAGGAAATCACTAAAATATTCTATTTCGTCATTACCAAACCAGTCCTCGTTCGGGTCAAAGGTCACTCCTAAAATCTCGCCTATAATTTCTGCGGCTTCAACCTCTTTGCGAGCCAAAAACAAGTCTGTGGCCTCGTCAATATATTGTCCCAAATAGCGGCATGATTCCTCAATATTACGGTCGTCCGGGTCTGAAAATGATGTAGGGTTTCTGAGCATATTTACAACTGATGAAATTTTGTTTTTGCGGGTTGTTTTTGATACTTGTTTTTTCTTAAATTCACCCGATTTCACACTGTTCCAGCTTGGAATATCGGTACTTGAGATTGTGGATTTTTCAACCGGTGGCAATTCCTCTTCACTAATCAAAGTGCCGTTGTCGTACAGCTTTTTTAGTCTTCTTCCGCTTTCAAAGGTATATACTCCATCGCCATGACGTTTACCGTTATTATACATACCGTCATACCTTGAGCCGTCTGGGAATATTTCCGAACCTGCTCCGTTCCTGACACCATTTATCCACTGACAGTCAATTATATCCCCGTTGGCAAAGGTATACACTCCGTGACCCTGCCACATATTGTCTACCCAATTTCCGTTATAATTGTCGCCGTTTTTGTAAAAGTAAACGCCCTGTCCGTTCTTTTTGCCGTTTATCCAATTCCCCTCATAACGCTCACCGTCTGCAAAGGTTTCAACACCGTATCCGTTTCTTAAATCGTTAAAGTATTCACCTTCATATTTTTTGCCGTTTGGAAAAGTAAACACACCGTGACCGCTTTTCTTCCCGTTTAGCCAATTTCCCTCATAACGCCTGCCGTCAACAAAGCTTAACACTCCAAAACCGTTTTCCTGGTCATTTCTCCACTGACCTTCATATCGGTCACCGTTTGAATAAGTTAATACACCGTGACCATTTGCAGCCCCGTTTGACCATTCTCCCTCATATGTGTTTCCGATACCCATTGGCGTTCTTACAATTTTCATACTGTTACCTCCATTATATAATCTGTAAAATAATTAAAAAAGCCTCCTGTTGGATATATAATGTATTGCAATGATTTTGCAATTACTTTGTATTGTAATTTACTTATTTATTTTTACTGTTTTTAGTGCATAATAAAATATGTAAAGAGGTGCAAATGTATGTTAGAATTTGAACGAGGATTTGAGTCAATTAATAAGACCTTTCGTATTCCGGTGCATATTGTCGAAAAGCTGGAGCAGCTTGCCGGTAAATACAACACATCTGTTAATAAAATTGTAATACAGTGTCTTGAGTACGCTTTGGACAACACCGCAGACATAAACAATGATGAAAACCAAGATAAACCTTGAATAACTACCGCCCTAACAGGCGGTTTTTTGCTGCCTGAATCTATTCTACCATATACAGTCAGCACAAACCTTTAGAGCAAAGCATAAGAAGCAGCTCTGTTACATTTGCAGCCATTTTCTCAGCAAAAGCTGCAACTAAAGCAATACCTTTGCAAGACATTTACATTGTAACACAATTTTTTTACTTTTTCAATATAAAATTATAGACTTTACAGAAAAATTATTTACATTATCACTAACTGACTACATATCGAATGTAATTATTAAATAAGCCTTTTGGTAATACGCAAATAAGCATATGCACTTTATCTGTATTTATTCTTATAAGCACAAAAAAGAGGCTGTGCCTTTCGGCACAGCCTCTAAATGCGTTTTGCAGTGCAGGTTTGCCCTGTGAAACGCAAAAATACACATAAGTACGAATTTACACTAAGCTCTTTTCCGGTAGTGAAAAAGCAAAACGCAGGTAACAATATTACTTAACCTCGTGGAATTCAATTGTAAACTCTACAAGCCCCTTGTCAGAGAATACCATTTGCAGGGTGTAGCCCACCTTAGCCTCATTTGAATCCTCGCCATATGTTAGCCGTGTGTTGCCGTTTGAGGTTTTAGACTTCTTCAAAGGCTCACCGTAGGTCTTTTTTACCTTGTCTTCAGAATCATTCCAAGTAATTTTGTTTGGCAAGTGCATGGTATCATCTGTGCTTGTGCCCTTGTTAAGCCTTACTGAATAATATTTACAGCCCCTATACGAAGCTGTCGCTTGGCTGTCGTTCCTCATAGTTACATATCCCATCAAGCCGCTGTCGCTGATATATTTAACATCTTTAACAGTTTGTCCCGGTTCGATAGCCTCTAAGCCTGTATCGTCAGCTATTTTCATACCTACATACTGCATCTGGGAATCATCCGCCAGGAAGTGCAAAACCTTTTCATTAAGCGTAAAGCTTCTTGAATTTAAGAAAATGTCCAATGTGCCGACACGAGCACCTTCAGGGTCAGACACAACCGCCTTTGCCGGCTGAGAGGTTGAGGTAGTAGGAGTTTCTTTTGCACTTGAATTTTCACAGCCACAGCCTGCAAAAGCAGCAGTAACCAATATAGCAGCTGCACATACAGCTATTATCTTCTTAACCATTTCGTAAACCTCCATATAAATACAATAACTATAAGCATTGTACCATACTGTGCAGATAAAAGCAACAACTATACATAATTGTATTTGAAGCTTCTGTGAATTTTCATATAACAATTTATGTATAAAAAATCCACAGAATAATTGTTGCTCCCGTTAAGATAATTATTGCTGAGCTAAAGCTTTTTTCAGCTCTTCTGTTTTATCAAGTCTTTCCCACGCTACATTCAGCTCTTCTCTGCCCATATGCCCATATGCGGCTGTTGGCTGATATTTTGTTTTGCGTAGGTTGAGGCTTTCTATAATTGCGGCAGGTCTAAGGTCAAACACCTTGTTTACTGCGTCAGCCAGCTGTTCGTTGCTGTATTTTGAAGTACCAAAGGAGTCAACAAATACAGACACCGGCTTTGCTACGCCTATAGCATATGCAAGCTGAACCTCGCACTTCCTTGCAATACCGGCACCGACCAAATTTTTAGCAACATATCTTGCGGCATATGCAGCACTTCTGTCAACCTTTGTAGGGTCTTTGCCACTGAATGCTCCGCCGCCGTGTCTTGCATAGCCGCCGTAGGTATCTACTATGATTTTTCTGCCCGTCAAGCCGCTGTCGCCTACAGGGCCGCCGATTACAAATCTTCCCGTAGGGTTAATATAAAGCCTTGTATTTTCGTCCATAAGCTCCTTTGGCATAACGGCCTCTATAACATACTTTTTAATATCAGCTCTGATTTGCTCCAGCGTTACATTATCGTCGTGCTGTGTAGAAACAACAATAGTATCAATTCTTACGATTTCATCGTCGTTATATTCCACAGTAACCTGAGTTTTTCCGTCAGGACGAAGATAACCCAATGTGCCGTTTTTACGCACAGCCGAAAGCTGCTTAGCGAGCTTGTGGGCATATGAAATTGCGGCCGGCATAAGCTCAGGTGTTTCGTCACAAGCGTAGCCGAACATCATACCCTGGTCACCTGCACCAATCTGGTTGTAGCTGTCTTTTTCACCGTCCTTCAGCTCATAGCTGGCGTCAACGCCCATAGCAATATCTGCCGACTGTGCGTCTAAGGAGGTTAAAACAGCACAGCTGCTGCCGTCAAAGCCGCACCGGCTGTTGTCGTATCCTATTTCCTTAATAACATTGCGGGCAATTTCTGCAATATCAACAGTAGCCTTTGTTGATATTTCTCCCATTATATGTACCATACCTGTTGTAACCGTAGTTTCACAGGCTACTCGTGAATGCTCGTCCTGCTGTAGTACAGCGTCAAGTATTGCGTCGGAAATTTGGTCGCAAACCTTGTCCGGATGTCCTTCTGTTACCGATTCAGAAGTAAAAAAGTGTTTTACCATTGCAAATCTTCCTTTCTTATTTTGCTTAAACACAAATATTTATTGCAGCTTTGTTTAATGATTAAATACAGCAATCAAAGTTAAGCTCTTGTACAAGCCTTTTAAAAATCCTTCGGCACAATAAAAAAGACCCTTCGAGGCACCGAAAGGTCTATAAAATCTCATCTCTCGGCTTAACCGCAGGATTTGGCACCTTGCCATAATGCAGGTTGCCGGACTTCACAGGGCCTGTCCCTCAGTCACTCTTGATAAGTTGGTTGCTATATTCAGTTTATATTAATTTTAAGTTTTTTGCCGCACTTTGTCAACTGTTATTAAAATAATCAACATATCACACAGTTTTGTCAAAGCACCGGCATTTATTATAACTATTATAACAACATACTAATCGGCTAATGCTTTAGCCTTGGCTTTAACCTTAACCTTTTGTACAGTACTTTGCTGCTCTGTGCTCTGCTGCCTCTGTAAATTTTCCTTGGCAACAGAAAGCATAAGCTTAATTCTGTTTTCCTGATTTACTCTGGAAGCACCCGGATCATAGTCTATTGCAACTATATTTGCCTTAGGATTAATCTCCTTAACCTTTCTTATCATACCCTTGCCGCATATATGGTTTGGCAGGCAGCCGAAAGGCTGTGTACACACAATATTAGGGTAGCCGCTTTCTGCAAGCTCCAGCATTTCTGCTGTAAGCAGCCAGCCCTCGCCCATTTTGTTGCCCAAGCCTATAACCCCGTCAACTAAGCTTTTTAGGTGAGTGTATTTTCCCGGCGGTGTAAAGCCGTATTTAACAGTACAGTTGATAATAAGGCTTTCCATTTTTTCAAGGTATTTATAAAGTGTATTAATCAGCTTAAACTTAATTGCATTACCGCCATACAGCTTTATATCCTGTAAACGGTTATCAACCTTAAACAATGCAAAGCCCATAATGCCCGGTACGCAAACCTCACAGTCCTGCCCCTGCAAAAAGGCTTCAAGGTTATTGTTTCCCAAAGGAGCATACTTTACATATATCTCACCAACAACCCCAACCTTAATCTTAGGCACCTTGTCGAGCTTTATTTGTGCAAATGACCTTGCTATATTGTCAAGGTTTTGCTTTTGCTGTTCAAGCTTAAAGCCCTCACCACGGTTAAACTGATTAATAATACTGTCTATCCAGCTGTTTACCAAAGCATCGCTTTCGCCCTTGTTCACCTCATAAGGCTTAGTTTGGTTACGCAAAAGCATAAGGGTGTCGCCATAAACCAACGCACCTACAAGCTTTCTGATAAAGGACAATGTAAGCTTAAAGCCGGGGTTGCTTTCCAAACCGGACATATTAAGTGAAATAACCGGTACAAACTCCAAGCCTGCCTTTTTAAGTGCCTTTCTTAACAAATGAATGTAGTTAGAGGCACGACAGCCGCCGCCTGTTTGCGTGATAAGCAAAGCCGTTTTGTGTACATCGTACTTGCCGCTTTGTAATGCGTGTATAAACTGACCTATAACCAGCAGTGCCGGGTAGCAGGTGTCGTTATGTACATATTTTAGTCCTACCTGTGCAATTTCAGGGCCGTCAGTTTCAAGAAGCTCGGTATTATACCCATATTCGTCAAAAATACGCTTCATAATCCTAAACTGTGTAGCCGCCATCATAGGCAAAAGGATTTTATATTCATTTTTCATTTCTTTTGTAAACAGCAATCTGCCTGTTTTATCGTATTTTAAAGTAGCCATAATACTCCTTAATTATCAGCGTTTATCTTCTCTCTGTTTTTCTGTTCTTCAATAGCCGCCAGTAAGCTTCTAAGTCTTATTTTAACTGCACCCAGGTTAGTAATTTCATCAATTTTAATCTGTGTATAAATTTTACCCTCAGATTCCAAAATCTCTCTAACCTCGTCTGTTGTAATGGCGTCTACACCACAGCCAAATGATACAAGCTGTACCAAATTAATATCGTCATGCTGTGCAATATAGTGGGCCGCAGAATACAGCCTTGCATGGTATGTCCACTGGTTAAGAACTCCTGTTCTGAATTTTTCCACCTTGTCACACACCACATCTTCGGAAACAATGGCAACATTAAAGCTTGAAATCAGCTTATCTATACCCTTGTTAATTTCCGGATCTACATGGTACGGTCTGCCGGCAAGCACAATAATCTCCTTTTTCTCGTGGCGTGCCTGCTCAATAATAGCCTCGCCTCTTGCCTTTATTTTAGCCATATGGCGGTCATACTCTATATATGCCAGCTTAGCGGCATTTTTAACCTCCTTCAGCGTTATGCCGTCAAAATATTTTGCAAGAATTTCACACGCCTTCTTTGGAAAATCTTTTTTACGGTGAATACCGAAATAGTCGTTAATAAAGGTAATTTTCCTAACATCCTTCATATTGGTTTTAATTACCTCTGAATAGTATGCAACCACAGGGCAGTTGTAGTGGTTGTCGCCCATACCCTCATCGAAGTTGTAGGAAAGGCACGGGTAGAAAACAGTATCTATACCCTCGTTAATTAAGGTCTGCACATGACCGTGCATCAGCTTTGCCGGGTAACACACCGTGTCTGACGGTATTGTCTGCTGACCGCTTGCATATATCTTGCGGTTAGAAATAGGCGACGTGCAAACCTCAAAGCCAAGCTCTGTAAAGAACGCATACCAAAACGGCAGAAGCTCGTAAATATTCAAGCCCATAGGCAGACCAATTTTTCCACGCTTACCCGGCTTTGGCTTATACTCTTGCAAAAGCTTCAGCTTGTATTCATATATATTCAGTGCCTCGTTAGGCTTTTTCTTTGTAATAGGCTTTTCGCAACGGTTACCTCCGATAAAGCGTCTGCCGTCGGAAAACTTATTTATTGTCAGTCGGCAGTTGTTGCTGCAGCCGCCGCAGTTTGTTACGGTAATTTCGTGTACAAAGCTCTTTAACTGCTGTGCGGTAATAAGCGTGCTTTTGCCCTCCTTATAGTTTGCCTGTGCGTAAAGTGCCGCACCGTATGCACCCATCAAGCCAGAAATAGTAGGTCTTACAACCTCTACGCCCATTTCCTGCTCAAAGGCACGCAGTACAGCGTCGTTAAGAAATGTGCCGCCCTGTACTACAATTTTTGTGCCAAGCTTACCGGGGTCGGACACTCTTATTACCTTGTAAAGGGCATTTTTAACAACACTCAATGAAAGGCCGGCTGAAATATCCTCTATAGTTGCACCGTCCTTTTGAGCCTGCTTAACAGAGCTGTTCATAAACACCGTACAGCGAGAGCCGAGGTCAACAGGCTGTTTTGCAAACAGTCCCAGCTTTGAAAATTCCTCTATGCTGTATCCAAGGGCATTTGCAAAGGTCTGCAAAAACGAACCGCAGCCGGAGGAGCAGGCCTCGTTAAGGAAAATATTGTCAATAGCCTTGTTGTGTATTTTAAAGCACTTAATATCCTGTCCGCCTATATCAATAATAAACTCAACATCCGGCATAAAGCTTTTTGCGGCTGTAAAGTGTGCCACAGTTTCAACTATGCCGTAGTCAACCATAAATGCGTTTTTAATAATCTCTTCGCCGTAGCCTGTTACAGCCGACGAAGCTATATCAATGTCGGGACATTCCTCGTACAGCTTTTCAAGGAAATCCTTAATGATAGGCACCGGATTGCCGCTGTTTGGCAGGTAGCTTGACTTAAGCAGCTGACCGTCCTCACCTACTACTACCGCCTTAACTGTAGTAGAGCCGGCGTCAATGCCTACAAAAACCTTGCCTTTGTAGGTGTTCAAATCGCCTGTTTTTACGGTTGCCTTTTGGTGACGCTCCTCAAAAGCTTGGTATTCCTCTTTATTTTTAAACAGCGGAGGGTTATAAGCAAAATTACCGCTGCCGTGATAGTTGTTTATTTCTGAAATAACCTGTTCAAAATTAACAGCCTTTTGTGCGCAAAGTGCCGCACCGCAGGAAACATAATAAAGTGAATTTTCAGGGCAAATGCCCTCTGTTTTAAGCACCCTGTCAAAATCTTTTCTAAGCTGCTCCATAAATGTAAGCGGCCCGCCCAGGTAAACCACCTGTCCTGTAATCTCTCTGCCCTGTGCCAAGCCGGCTACGGTTTGGTTCACTACGGCGTTAAAAATACTTTGAGCTATGTCGCTTTTTCTTGCGCCCTGATTCAGCAGCGGCTGTATATCGGTTTTGGCAAATACGCCACAGCGTGACGCAATGGTATAAACCTTTTCGCTTTTTTCTGCCAAGGCATTAAGCTCCTCTATAGGAACATTCAGCAGCGTTGCCATTTGGTCAATAAACGCACCCGTACCGCCCGCACAGGTACCGTTCATTCTTACCTCCATACCGCCTGTTAAAAACAGAATTTTTGCGTCCTCACCGCCAAGCTCAATAACAACATCGGTTCCGGGAATAAATGTATTTGTTGCTACTCTTGTAGCGTAAACCTCCTGAACAAAGTCAATGCCGCAGGCCTCTGCCAAGCCCATACCTGCCGAGCCGGACATACCCAGCGGCGAATTGTCGCACTGTGGTACCGCCCTTTTTGCCTTTGTCAAAACCTCTGCTATTTTTTGCTTAATTTGTGAGTAATGTCTTTCATAAGTGCTAAACAAAATATTATTGGCGTCATCCAAAACAACACACTTTACTGTTGTGGAGCCTACATCTAATCCGACTTTCATCATAAAATCCCCTTGAGCCGTTACATAACAACACCTGTGCCGCATAAATACCAACAGACAATTCCGGCTTATTTTTCACTATACTTCTATAATTAAAAGAAACCTAAAATTAACACATCAGTATCACTTACAAAAATTAATACGGCAAATTGTTTAATATGCAATAAATAATACTTATTAATCTTAAACTAACCTACATTATAACACAGTGAAATTTAAAAGAAAAGGTTTTAGATTTTAAAAATAAATTAATTTTCTCTTAAAAACTTATATGTAAATATTTATCGTTTTTTAGCATACAGCTGTCCCAAAAGAAGCTTAATATACAAAGGCTTCAATAATTTTTATGCATACCGCAGCATATTTATTTATATGCGAAAGGTTGATTATAATGAAGATTAAAAGATTTTTGCTAAACGGCTTTTTCCTAACGGCAGGTGCCGTCATAACAAATACACTCGGTCTGTTTTTCAGAATATATATGAGCAGCAGCATTGGAGCAGAGGCTATAGGGCTGTATCAGCTTATTCTGACTGTATATTTCTTTGCGGTAACCGCAACTGCCTCCGGAGTTACTCTGCTTGTAACAAGACTTGTAACCGAGGCCGCCGCAAAGAAAGAAGCCTGTATGATAAAAAGCATTATCAGGCGTTGCATGCTTACGGCTCTGGCACTAAGTGCAGTAGTAGGGGCTGTGCTGTTTTTCGGCAGCAGCTTTTGGGCAGACTGTGTTTTAAAGCAGCCGGGTGCGGCTGTTTCGTTAAGGGTGCTTGCACCAAGCCTGCCGTTTATAGCTGTGTCTGCCTGTTTAAGAGGATATTTCTTTGCTATGAGGCAAGCTGTAAAAACAGCCGGCGAACAGCTGCTCGAGCAAATAACCGAAATAGGCGTTTTTGCTGTATTGGTAGGCGTAATGGCACCTTATGGCATAGCGTACGCCTGCTGTGCCGCAGCCATAGGCACCACTGTGTCGGAGGCTGTTACAGCTGTATATTCCTATCTGCTTTATAAGCTGGATATAAGAAGTATAAAATGCCAAAGCAAGTGCTTTCCTATAAAAAAGCATCTGATTTTTATTGCCCTGCCCGTTACGCTAAGTGCCTGCTTAAGAAGCGGACTTAGCATAATAGAAAATTCGACCATACCTGCAGGACTGCAAAAGTACGGCTTTAACCACAGCAGGGCACTGCAGGACTACGGTATGATAACAGGTATGGTTATGCCTCTGCTTGCCTTTCCCTCGGTAGTAATTTTTTCATTTGCCTCCATAATAATACCGGAGCTTAGCGAGGTATACACAAAGTCTGACAAAGGGCAAATTAAAAAAATATCCTCCAATGTTCTTAAAATAGTTTTTCTGTTTTCGATACCCATTGCTGTGGCGTTTTTCTTCTTTGGCAAGGAAATAGGCCTTATTATATACGGCAGTGAAACCGTAGGGCGGTATTTGTGTATGTTTGCCGCCATTGTGCCTATTATATACCTTGACAGTGTTGTTGACAGCATGCTAAAAGGGCTAAACCAACAGCTTCACTACCTTACCTACAACATATTGGACTCCTTTATACGAGTGGTGCTTGTAACACTTTTAATACCCAAGTACGGGTTAATGGGATTGATAACAGTTATGTACATAGGCTCTATATTCAACACAGGTCTGTCACTGCTAAGGCTTGTAAGGGTAGCGGAAATTAAAATAAAGCTTGTGTGGATACTTCTTCCTCTTGCTCTGTCAACTCTTGTGTTTTCTGCAATAAAGGGAGTAATATCGGCTATATAAAGCACAGCGGTAAGCAGAGCCGTTTTACCCTGTGAATAATGCGGAAAGCATAAAAGCCTTAGAGCAAAAAGCACTACGCTTTTCATTTCCTAAGGCTTTGCCGTATATATTTAATTAAGTAAGCGTCTGCCATATGTCCGTAAAGCCTACACCGAAAAATGTACCTAAGGTTAAGCATACGGAATCCGGATAGTTTATAAAGTTAAGTGCCACTGCCGTACCGTCGTGCACAAGCGTGACCTTTATAGGTCTTTTAAGCACACCGGACAGCTCCTCGCTAAGATATTCGCCGTAATTTTTATATAAAACCGAAAGCTTCGAGTAACCGCCTCTTTTAGTATCAAGCACTCCGTTGTGCGTGTAGCTTGCTATGCTTATAACAATTTCACTGCCCACACTGCCCATACTTTCTGCTTTTTTATATGCGTCGGTTATTGCCGACATTATGTACCTGTGCAAAAGCTTTGCCTGCTTTTCCCTTTCGGCCTCGTCCGGAATATTCCACTGCATATACTTTGAACGCATCAGCGGCAGGTTTTTTACCGAAACCACCTCACCGTTTTGGCGGGTAACAATACTGCGTTTCATATTTGTCTGTCCAAAATCCATTAAAACATTTATACCGTTCGATTCCTTCAAAAGCCTTGTACAGCCCATAACGCCAATATAAGCCGCATTTTCAAACGCCCTTATTTCATAAGCCGTACTGCCGTTTATTTGGCATACCTGCTTTGTGCGTTCTATAAGCTTTGCACCAAACCCTCCGTAGGTAAGTCCGCCTACAATAAAAATTGTTTTTAAATTTTGCCAATACTGCCAGTGTTCCTCTTTCCAGTCCGGTCTTGCAAGGCGGTTTTTGGGCAGTGCCGTTTTCAGCGTTAGAAGTATCAGCCCCAGTCTAGAGCCGAAATCGTTTGCAATATTAAGTGCGGCCTGTTTAACCTGCGGGTCTGTACTGTCGGCAGAATTCATAAGAATAAATGGCAGCTCGCCCTCGGGCACTTCGGGCGAAACCTTTAGCAGCTGCCTGTCCTTCAGTGCCCTTTTGGTAATGGCGGCTGTAGAAAAAATTTCAGACACCGCCTTGCCCTCAATTTCATCAGCAATTCCCTTAACGGGTACCTGTGCAATAATTAATTTATTTATAGAGCAGCTGCTGTCAATGTAGCCTATGCCCTGCTCTGTATATTTCATAAAGGGATTGTTGTTCATAATAATTACCTCTCGTCAAAAGTAACTTTTTACAGCATTATTGTAACATATATTTTCAGAAAAATAAAGAATTCAAGTTTTATACGGTAATTGATTAAAGCACGGCACATTGAATCGGCAATTTTCCGCAAAAGGTTGACCATACCGCCTTTTTATTATAAACTTGTAATATTAATTATACAAAGGGAGACTTTAAGTTGAGTGGTATATGTACAGTCTGTCCGAGGCACTGCGGTGTAATAAGGGAAGCGTCTGTAGGCAAGGGCTTTTGCAAAATGGGTGAAAATGCCATAGTAGCAAGAGCGGCCAAGCATATGTGGGAGGAGCCTTGCATAAGCGGCACCCGTGGCAGCGGCACAGTGTTTTTCAGCGGCTGTGTATTAAAATGCGTATTTTGCCAAAATTATAAAATCTCTACCCAAAACTTTGGCAAGGAGCTTACAGCCCGACAGCTGGCCGACTGCTACAAAAGGCTTGAACAGCAGGGCGTGCATAATATTAATCTGGTAAATCCTACGCATTTTTTAAACGCTGTTATTGAAAGCCTGAATATATACAGGCCTGCTGTTCCTGTGGTGTATAACTGCGGCGGCTATGAAAGCGTTGAATCTCTGAAAAAGCTTGAGGGCTACATAGACATTTACCTGCCGGACTTTAAATATGCCGACAACGCTGTGGCTGAAAAATATTCAAGGGTTAACAACTACCACGAAACAGCTGTAGCCGCTATAGCCGAAATGCTCAGGCAGCAGCCGCAAAATATATACGATAATAACGGCATTATGGAAAAGGGCGTAATTGTAAGGCACCTTATTCTGCCCTCAAACACCAAAAACTCCATAGCAGCTCTTAACAGCCTGCATAACCATTTTGGAAGCCGGCTAACCGTAAGCCTGATGGCACAGTATATACCCTGCGGCATAGCGGAGCAATACCCTGAGATAAACAGGAAAATTACACGGCGTGAATACCAAAAGGTTTTTAACTGCCTTACAGAGCTGGATTTTGACGGCTTTGCACAGGAGCTTAATTCAGCCAAAAGCACCTACATTCCCGACTTTAATTTGCAGGGCTTGGAGTAAACTTTTTTGATTTAGGCTATGTTAAATTAACCGCCGAAATTCAGTTTAATTAAAAACATTATTAAGTAAATATTTACCTAATTTACAATGCTGATAGGTACAGACCGAGCTATGTCTTCAACACAGTAATAATTTGCTGTAAAGACATAGCCGTTTTTATTTTGGGTACATTCAACCCGCTTGCTTTTTATGTCAGAGTTCCAACGGCAGAATACATCGTTTATCGCCAGGCGGGTATCTGCCAAAGCCCGTGCCGATTTTTTGTTTAAATTATAATCCGCCCCTTGGGCTGTAAAATTCTTCTCTGTTACAATGCTGATAGGCATAATTCTGTTGTTAAGCACAAAGCTGTCTGTAACCATACACCTGCTTGAAGCATTGTCTATCTGCTTAAAATCAATGGGAATATTAAGCCCCATCATGCTTAACATTCTTCGTGAGTCAGTTTCTTTTATGCTTATGTAGCTTACGCTGTTTGGAACTGTTATTACCTCCTTTGTCTGTACGCCCGCATATACCTCGCCCTCGCTGTGTACAAACTGTGCCTTGCCTGTTTCGCCTATTTCTACAACACCGCTTACAAGCAGCTGACCTTTTGCTACACCGTCGCCTATGCTGACAGAGCTTTGCCCCTCTCTTACATCCATTTTTATTATCTGCCCTGCTTTTTTTGCCTTTAGGTTGCAGGGCTTGGATGCGTCTACAATTTCGGGAACATCATAGCTTTCGCTTAGCTCTACCGAGGCAGTACTGCCTATAATATTTACAGACATCCAGCCAACCTTTCCCAGCTGCAGTTCAAAGTCCTTTTCAGCCTTGTATACATCTAAATTATTTTTAAAAGCGCCTATGTAAACCCCGTTGTCACGAAGAGCTTCTTTCATTTGGCAGGTGCTAACCTGATTATTCCCCTTTATATCAATACTCCATATAAACATTGACAGCACATTTATTATTGCAAAGAATAAACCTAGGCCTATTGCCAAGCCCTTGCGGCGGCGGTTTTTGTAGAGTATAAACGGAAGTCCTACCTTTTTGTTTATTTTTAGGCCGGTCATGGTCTGCCTGCGAATATTATAAAGCGCCTTATAGTCGGCGACCGACACCTGTGCCGTAAGCTGCCCTTTGCCCCCTACAGGGTTGATAATTGCTATGTCCGACAGCATAGCAAGATTAATAAGTCTTTCCGGAAATTTTCCTTTAGCTGTAAACACCACATAGCCCCGCAGCCACCTGATTATACTGTTGATAAACACTGCAAGCACCTACCTTAAAAACTCTACAGCTGTAATATATCCGCCTATTACCACAGATGAGGTCGTTAAGCATTTTATATTTAAGCCCCTGCCCTTAAAGGCAATAATCATAGCCCCTGTATTTACCCTTATAATTTCCTTTTGATACTCCAAAATACCTCTGCAGCCGTCTAAGGTAACCTCTTTGTTGCTGTTAAACTGTAAAAACGGTGCGTGGTTCATTGCTTCCTTATACAGCGACGGCAGCCTTTTCATTGCACCCTTACCCTCCTGCTTCATTGCCTCACCTCCTGTTACCGTCATACAAAGCATAGCTTAAACCATATATTGGTATTGTACTGTATTTTAAAAATATGCTAAAGCGGTGATACTTATGACAACAGGTGCTTTGCAGGGGCTTTTATACTGCGGCAACATACTTATACCCTCGTTATTTCCTTTTATGGTGCTTTCAACATTTATTGTAAAATGCGGCTTAGCCGATGCACTGGGGCGTTTCCTTTCGCCTATTACCAAAAGACTGTTTCATACAAACGGCTGTGTAGGTGCTGTAATACTTTTGGGGATGACAGGCGGCTTTCCGGTAGGAGCCAGAGGAATAACCGCCTTGTATGACGAAAGAAAAACAGACCTGAAAACAGCACAGGCACTTTCTATGTTTTTGGTGGGAGGCGGACCGGGCTTTGTAATTTTTGTGGTTGGCACAACCCTATACAATGATACCCTTACAGGCTTGCTTTTGTGGCTAAGTCAGGCAGCAGCACAGATTATCTTGGGCGTTCATTCCTGCAGAAAATTAACATACACTCAGCCCGACAGCACCAATATACAAAGGCAGCCACTTTGCAATGCTATTGTAGAGTCTACGCAAATCGGGGTAAACGGTATGCTTTCGCTATGCGGATTGGTTATTATATTTTCCTGCGTATTCGGTATACTGGAGGATACTCACCTAACGGAAATTTTAAGCCAAATATTGTGCAGCATAGGCATACCACAGGGCATAAGCAAAAGTATTTTAAGCATACTGTGGGAGGTTACAAAAGGGTGCAGCACCTGCTGTGACAACGCCGTGCCAATATGGTTTACAGCCTTTGCTTTGGGCTGGAGCGGTATATGCGTGCACTTTCAAGTGTATTCCGTTGTAACTGCCTTAAACATTTCAAAAATAAAATTCACCCTGTACAGGCTTGCACAGGGCGTAATATCAGCCGTTATTACAGCTGTAATATTCATTTTTTATACTCCGACTCACGGTGTGTACAGCAATACCCTGCCCCAACATTCACAGCAGCTTAGCAGCAGCCTTGCCGGCAGTGTTTCGCTGATAATACTGTGCATTATTTTCTCTGTGTCGGTCAGCACAAAAAGCAGGCGTAAATTTTAAATAGATGTCAGCCATAAATAAGCGTAAATTTCAAACAGGGTCAGCCTAAGAAGCAGACATTTACTTTTTCCAATGCTTCAATTTATTCTTTGCGTGTATAGTAAAAAGTCTGCCAAAGGAGCTTAAATATAAATTGTGAATTTCACTGCCAAAATCAATAGGAGTAATATCGGCACCCTCAATAGGCAGTGCCAAAAGATTATACTCCACCCCAAAGGCTCTCCAGTAATGCTCTGTCATTACTGCACCGTTTTTCAGGTAAAAGCCTATACGCCTTTCCCTAAGCTTTTTCTCGTCGGGATTTTCTGCCGCATAGGGAGCCTCGCACTCAATTACTGCGGCATTGGCGTTGGGATAGTCTTTGCTGATTATCTGCGCAAAGGCTCTAAAAAGCTCGCTGCCTATACCACGGCTTCGCATACCGTACTCCACAGCAAAATAATCAAGCAATATAACATTGCCGCCGGTGGAGAAAACGGAAAAGTATCCTACCGGCTCGCCGTTACTGTAGGCACGGTAAACGCCGTATTCGTTTTTTCTAAGCAGTCTTTTCATTGTACTATAGGGACGCAATTCATTTTGCGGAAAATCCCTTTTCATGCTTTTCGTATAAAGTGATTTTATTTCTGCGGCATTCAGCCCTTTTACAGCGTCTATATTCATTTAGATTTCATACCTTTCAAATCCTTTTATTTAGCTCCAGGCTCACCGAACGCTTAATAAAGCTCTGCTATATCAGCCGTATAAGCATAAGCTGTAAAACGGCAGTCCGGGCTAACCTCACTTTTTAAATTATATCACAATATCTCTAAACAGCAAAACGCAGAGCCGTTTAAAAGCTCTGCGTTTTCTATTAGCACTACTAATCAAGCTAATTTTCTTCTTCCACCTTTTCCATATGCGGATAAATCATCTTTAAGTAATCATCATCAAAATGCTTATCAAGGTACTCTTCAAATGCATTGGAGGCAGGGCTGCCCTCTGCTCTTTCCTCGGCACGCCACTGGGCGGCACATGAAATCACAACATTAAATATCATAAACACCGCCAAAAACAATGTCATAACATAACCCGGCTTTTTCGGTATTTTTTCAATAAGTCTTGAGAATGTCGGGTACAGCTCACGCACCCACACTACGCCTAAAATTCCCCATACAACCCCGTAGGCAAGGCTGGTTCTGCCGTCTATGTTAAAGGGCATATCGCTGTAATCCCACGAAATAGTGCCAAACAGCGTTTCTTGAAGCCAGCTGCAAAAATACTCAAAGGTTGCACCTATTACACCGCTTATGGCAAAAAGTCCCAAAAACGACGACTTATAAAACCGTGACAAAGCAATAGTAAGCAATACGGCACCCAAACCGTACACAGGAATAAACGGCCCGTAAACCAACCCGACACGAATTTCAAAATGCCCTACAAAAACAAGTGCAAAGCAGGTTTCCAGTATACAGCCTATAATACTGCCTACTACAAACAGCAAAAACAGCTTGGTAACGGTAAGGCCGTAAGCAAACGGCTGTTCGCTTTTGCTCATATCTGCCTTTTCGTACTCCTTCATATTAAGGTCGTAGTGCTTTTGGGCGCTGCTTTGCAGCTTTTCGCCGCCCTCGGTAGCCATAATATCTTTATACGCCTTAACAAATCTTCTTGTAAAAACGGAGTTCCCTCCCAGAAAATAGTTTTTAAGCCGTCTGAACAGTCGGCGAACTTTTGCAAAAAGCTCCTCTATAAAATATAGTATTCTGTTTAATACTCGGCTTAATTTTGATTCCTGCGTTTTTCTTTCAATTACCCTGCTTGCCTTTTCTTCAACCGTTATTAATACCTTTGCTATGCCCTTTTCCTTTTTTCTGTACCCCAGCATAATAAGGGTTGAAAATACAAAATCAAGCAGCATAACAGTCAAAACCGAAATCATCACAATAAAGTTTATCAACGGTGGAATTTCCTTTACCAGCATTACAATAATACCGTCCATTTGCGAAGTAATAACGGAAAGTATAAAACCGCCAAGCACCACCCCCGGCAGGCTTATGTAGCCCTTATAATTAAAGTAATCACCCGAAAAATCCCATATTTTAATATTGAAGGCTTTGTCTAAAAATGCGTTCATACACAGTATAACCACCGTACACAGCAGGGTATAAAGCCCAAGCTGTACAAAAAATACATCCTTGCATAAAAACACATTTAATATATATGCTCCGGCACAAAGTATGCCGTATGTGGGACAAAAGGGCCCAACCAGCAGACCTCGGTTTACCATTCTGCCGTTAGTAAGCGAATCCGCCACAGTATCAAATACCCAGCCCAGTATAGAAAAGACTGTAAAAACCCAAAAGGTGCTGTACACCAGCTCCACACATATCACCTTTCCCTCTTTATAATTCATATATAGAATTATAACCATTTATGCCAAATTTGTAAATAACATATGCTGTAGCGTTTAATTTTTATATTTCATATATCATTCAGCAGAGGTTTGTAATATTGGCTGATTTTGTACTACAAAGGTATACAATACCTGCACAACCGTATTGTACAGGTGGCAGTAAATATACATCTAAGCAAAGCAATACAATGTGCAATTTGCTGTAATTTAGCTTTGTGGTATCAGCCGGAGCTGCTTTAAAATTATCCCATAATTTTTTATCGTTTTTGCCTCTTACTCATAGTTTAAAACAAAGTCACCTTTATCATTAAGCGAAACATTAACCGCCACTGTTTTAGTTGATTTATCTTTATAATGGATAGTTATGTTAATGCTGTCCTTTACCAATTCGTTTAGGCTGTTTTTTTCAAAAAATTCCTTTTGGGCGTTGTAGTATTTATCAAAATCAGATTTTTTACAGGTTTCATAAATATCATCATATGTAATGCCGGCGGTTTCTTTTGCGTAACTGTCAACGGCATTGTTTATTGAATCAATGTCAGGGTACCAAAACAAGGTTTTTTTGTGGCTGTACTTAATGTTTTTCTGACTGTTATAATAATCATAACTGCCGTCGTGGTGTTCATTGTCATACATCCTCGCAATAATTTCCGGTGTAATATCAAAATCAATTTCACTTTCAAGCTCTCGGTTATACTCTGAATAGTTAAACCTACCCCTGTTAGAGCTAATGTCAAAGCTTTCAATATTTTCTCCGTAAATGTCCAGTGCAACATGGTAGCCTACAATTTTAGGATAAACCGCCATTGTATAGTCCGTTTCACTTTCGGGATAGGCTTCGGCGTTGGTAGTAGAAAGGACATAAATGTTATCGCTGTTGAAGTAGAAATATTGATTAACCTCATACACACCGCCACGCACAACAGATTTTTCTTTGCCGATGCTTTGTGCACTGCTGTATTTGTCCGAAATTTCAGCTGTATATGCTTTTATAATAAAGCTGTCGTCATATTTTACTGACGGCTTGGCAGGCTCCGTACCTGCATTGTTATTTACAAATTTGTTGACAAAGCTGCCATTAAAGGCAAAACCAACAGTGAAAACAACCAGCAGAACACACACCACAGACAAAGCGTACTTAACGGCATTACGGTGCCCATGCCTGCTTTTATTGGTTGGGGCGGCTTTTACCCTAAAAGTGTACGGAGCTTTTCGTGAATAATATGTCTTAAACATTTCATCAAGCTGTTCATCATTAAATCTATTTTTCATTTTCAAGCCTCCTTTTAATTATCCTGCGTGCTGTATTTAGGCGTGACTTCACAGTGCCCTCGGGAATATTTAAAATCTCTGAAATTTCCTTTACTGTGTAGTCCTTAAAATAAAACAGCGTTAATGTAATTCTTAGTTTCTTAGATAAAGTCGCAATAGCCCTATGCAGTTGAAGATATTCTTCGGCTTGTTCATGCTCACCGTAAGTAACCGAGTTTAAAAAGGCTTTTTCTTCCTCCTCGGTTCTAAAAAGGTATCTTTTTTTGTTGTATGACAGCCTTAGGTTGTCCTTGTATGTATTTACGCATATAGCAAACAGCCACTTATCAAAAGGCCTGTCCTTTTTATACTTTGAAAAATTTTTTATAGCCTTATACCAAGTTTCCTGAAACAAGTCGTCAGCATCACTGACATTGCCGCACAAAGAGATGCACAGTCTTGTTAAATCTTTGCTGTAATGTGCTATATAATCCTCATAATCCTCGTACAACCTTATCTCCCCCTCTCCTGTTACTTAATTGAAAGCTTTCATAATATATACGAATCAGAATAACAAAAGGTTCAAAACTATAATAACATAATAACGGCACCACTTCATAATAACAGTTGAAAAAGTTATATTTGTACGCTAAATATGTGGTGTAATTTACACGAGGTAAGTTTTAGCTTACAATGGTTTTCTAAGGGTATTTTACGATAAAAAGAAATATTTTTTAACAAGCTTATAACCGCTACAAATGCTTTAATGCAAAACAAAGCCACACAGAAGCTTAGGTGAAAATACCCAAAGCTTTTGTGTGGCTTTTTAAATTATTTTTTAATACTGTTTAGGAATAAACAGACTATTATCTATTACATTTATTACTGTAAGAAATATTAGAGAAACCCTTTCTTTTAAGTATCTAACTAAAATTATCGTAGATTATCCCGGTGAAAGTCCGGAAAAGTATTTTAATCCTGCGTATTGTGCGTTTGAAAATGCTTTAAAAGATAACGGAATCAATGTGCCTATTGTAATCAGAAAATGTCCAAGCGAATGCAACTGTCAAGAACAATATAATAATTATAAGGAAGGATTTGTATATTATAGATTCAAAACTGAATAAAAAGCTAATTTCAATTTGAAAGTTATTACTAACTTTTCGGAGGGCTTGTCAGGATTTACTATAGCCGATTGCATATATTCAAAATCTGCATAACTATAAACAAAGAATAGGTAAGTAATCTTTCGCAAATATATTGAATATAAACTTTAATCTGATTTATGTAACTGTTTTGCCGTTATGCGGAGTTGACCAAACATTGCTACATAATAGAATATAATAGTAAAAACATACATATAGGATTGCCTTATTTTGACATTTTGCTGCATTATATGAATTGTAATCACGACAGTGTTATGTTAAAATATGTAACAAGATACAAATGGAGGTTTATTATTATGAAAATAAGAACAATTATAATTACAGCGGTACTTACTTTATCTATGGTTGCGGGCATGGCAGGATGTGCAGGCGGAAACGGCTCTGTTTCAGATACAAGTTCAGTTTCTCAGGTTTCGCAGGAAAACGGTTCGGGGTATTCAGATGACAATGACACCAAGGTCTTACAGATGCTTGATAAGGTCACGCTCAACGGAAAACCAGTTGTTCTTCCATTTAAATTGAGTGATTTAGGGGAAGGATATAGTTTTGATAAAAATGATGTTAGTGTTTACGAAAAAGACGGAAACACATATGCCTATACTGATTTGTTATATAATAACAAAATGATTACAACAGTATCTTTGTTTGAGTATGCTGAAGGTCAAAAAACTGAAGATTTCATTGTTGATATGATATCATATTCTTATCTTGACAATGAAAGTGTAAGTGAAATAATTAAGGTTGATGATATATCAGGTAAAAATAAAAAAGAAGATGTATTAAGTAAATTTGGAGAACCTACAAACAGAGAAACTCTTGATACAGGAAGTGAAATAATAACTTATGAAACGAACAATAATGATAACTCATATGTTGAATTCTGGTTTACCAAAGATAATATCATTAGTACAATAATGATTAAAAACATTTAATTAATTGGAGATTTATATGGATAACAATTTCGTTTTTGATACAACAAAATTTGTTTTAGGTGAAGTAAAAAAAGAGGCTTTAAAAACTGCAATGGAGGAGATTGCCGAGTTGTTCGGCGACAGAACATACCTGAAAAACGGAAATTATGCAAATTCAGGTTTAAAGGCTCCGGCTGAATATCAGGATAAACGCAGGGATTTCTTTGCGTTTTTTATTTTGTCTGATTTATGTAACTGTTTTACCGTTATGCGGAGTTGACCAAACATTGCTACATAATAGAATATAATAGTAAAAACATACATATAGGATTGCCTTATTTTGACATTTTGCTGCATTATATGAATTGTAATCACAACAGCGTTATGTTAAAATATGTAACATGATACAAATGGAGGTTTATTATTATGGAAATAAGAACAATTATAATTACAGCGGTACTTACTTTATCTATGGTTGCGGGCATGGCAGGATGTGCAGGCGGAAACGGCTCTGTTTCAGATACAAGTTCAGTTTCTCAGGTTTCGCAGGAAAACGGTTCGGGTTATTCAGATGACAATGACACCAAGGTTTTACAGATGCTTGATAAGGTTACGCTCAACGGAAAACCAATGAAGATACCTTATAAACAAAGCGATTTGCCGGAAGGGTTTTCGTTTGATGATGATGTGTCAGTATATGAAAAAGACGGCAATACATATGAATACGGTACTTTATTGTTAAATGGTAAAAAAGTTTCAAGCATGAATATAAGTAATTATAAGGAAAACATCACTCCCGATGAAATTGTTGCGTCCTCTTTAGATTATACTTTTTTAAAAGAAGAATATGCCGGTCTGGTCGAAATTGACGGTATAAGCGGAAAAAGTAAAAAGGGGGAAATACTGAGCAAATTCGGAGAGCCTTCGAGAATAAAAACTTTTGATGACGGAAGCGGAGTATTATATTACAGAATGGACAGCAATGATAATACATATATTTCTTTCTGGTATAATGAGGACAGTACAATCAACTCAATATCCATTGTAAATGAAATATGATATGGAGGAAAAAATGAGCAACGGATTTTCTTTTGATACAACCAAATTTGTTTTAGGTGAAGTAAAAAAAGAGGCTTTAAAAACTGCAATGGAGGAGATTGCCGAGTTGTTCGGCGACAGAACATACCTGAAAAACGGAAATTATGCAAATTCAGGTTTAAAGGCTCCGGCTGAATAATTGTAAAAAAATCACCATCTGAAAAAATAAAAATAACATATTATACAAGCGACTGCTGCCCGTCATCCGTTACTACAGAAGAAAAAGAGCTGTGTTTAACGGACAATTTGAATAACATTTGGTCTTTCTGGGAAAAGGGCTGTTTCCACGGCATAGGTCGTCTGGAGCTCAATACGGTAATTGAAATTCCGGATAAATCCCTATGGCTCAACACCTCCGATAAAGCCTCTGACAATCATTCAGATACACTTACAGAATGGCTTTTTTCATTAAGTGACACTTCAGATGAGCCGAGCGAAAACCTGCCTAAAATTAATGTATACCTTGCAAACGGCAATGTTAGTATTTCGGACATTAACATAGGAAACATTGATGCAGAAGTTTCCAACGGCAGTATAAGCTTGTCTAACATTGATAATGTTTACGGGAATTTAAAGGCAACAATTTCTAACGGATACTTTAAAGCGGATAAAACAAGGTGCCATACTTTGGACATTGAAAGCTCTAACGGTAAAGTTAATGTTTCAAATACAGGTGCAAGAAACGCAATTAATGTGAACACCTCAAATGGCAGTATAGAGGTTAAAAATATAGTGTCAAACAATATTTCCCTTGAATCCGCAAACGGCTATATATCAGGCAATATTATAGGAAAACCTTCGGATTATAATACAACCTCGTCTACCTCATTAGGTAACAATTCACTTGAGGTATATAATTCTCAAATAACAAATTCAGTGAAAAAATTAAATGTTGTTACTTCTAACGGGGACATTTCGGTAAAGTTTACCGATAAAGATTTATAACAAACAATAAAAATTCACCGCCAAAAATAATTAGGCGTTATATTAGGGCAAGTAAAAAGTAAAGCCACGCAGAACTTGAGCTACTAAAAAGTACTCAAAAATTTTGCGTGGCTTTATTTAAGTTTATTAAAGAAATGTCAACCTACACGGCTTAAAATTAATTATTCACCTGTTTTTTGGAAAACAGATAATATCAGACCTATTCCGTACACCATAAGAAGTATTCCGATAAGCAAGCCTATGGTTTGAGCGATGAAAAGCAAATGGAAAATTCCGTAAATTCCTGCCAGTGTAACAACAATTCCGCAAATCAGAGAAACTATCCACAATTTTCCGCCCATACCCTTAGCTTTTACAGCTGAGATTATAGAGGATATACCGTCAATAATCAACCAGCCCGCAAATACGCCTAAAATGGTAATATCCAGCATTGCTCTGACAGCCGGAGTAAATAATGCAAGAATTGAGATTACAGCTGCCAAAATACCCACAACAAGGCCTACAGCACCCATTGCGGCTTCGCTTTTGTTTTTTTGTGCATTTTTGCGGTTTGCCACATAATCAACAATTGAAAATATACCCCACACTCCAAGCAAAGCAGCAACAATCCAGCCGCTGTTTATAAATGTTAAGCCGGGATAAAAAATGCAGTACACACCGCTTAAAATTGACAGTACACCTATAATCGAATTGAAAATTTTCATATTATGTACCTCCTCTTTTTAATTTTGGGGTAATTCTGTACATTCTCTTTATTTCGGTAATTTTTATTTACCGGCAAAAGCACAGTACCCTATATACCCCTATTAGACATATTATTATAGAGCATTTTGGGAACATTTGCCACACGGTTTGCACAAACGGTAAAAAACCGTCCTAAACGGTAATAAGCATAGGACTTTTCCGCAAAAATATGCTACAATATAAGTAAAGGAATTACTTGGGAGGTATAGCAATGCGTATAGCCATTGTTGATGATGTAGAGTCAGAACGAAAGGAACTGCACCAAAAAGTATCTGCCGGACTGGAATGTCACGCAATAAGTGCAGAAATTTTTGAATATAACAGCGGCGAACCGTTTTTAACAGCCGCCAAGCAAAATAAATTTGCACTTGTTTTTATGGATATTTATATGGGCAGCGAAAACGGCATTGATATTTCAAAAAAGCTGCGGAGCTTTGATAAAAACTGCTTAATTGTATTAACAACCACCTCAACAGAGCACGCACTGGAGGGCTTTCGTGTTCGTGCTTTTCAATACCTTGTAAAGCCGTATACAGAAAACGAACTGTCAGAAATTATAGACGAAATTGTAAGCAGACTGCCTGTACCGGACAAGTATTTAAATGTGCGGGTTGTAGGCGGAACAGACAGAATACGACTGTGCGATATTTTATATGCAGAGCATTATAAGCACTGTATTCATATACATACTGTCAGCGGCAAAACAACAGTAACCAGAAAAACCTTTTCGGATTTTACCGCAGAGCTTAACGGTGACGAACGGTTTTTTGTATGTAACCGAGGAATAATTATTAACCTTGAGCATGCAAAGGACTATGACGGCACTGCTTTTACACTGGATAACAAGGAAAAAATCGCTGTCAGCCGTAATACTGCAAAAAACGCCCGTGCGGTTTTTGGCGACTTTCTTTTTAAAAGGGGGCAGCTGTAATGCTTGATGTTCTCCGCCCTATTGTTGAATTATTAGCTATAATTCCCGGCGTGCTTCTTGCATATTTTCCAATGAAGCATCATTTAAAGGTTAAGGTTAGCCGCCTTGCGGCAGTAGGTATGCCTGTATTAATTCTTCTGTGTATTTTAGGAGGGCTTGTAAGCTTTCTGTTAAAAGCACAGGCACTGTGGGCAGCTATACCTATAGTAATAGCTCTAAGCCTTGCATTCTGTGCAACCCTTAACATATCCCACTGGAAGTCCATTAGTGTAATTTTAGCAATATGTGCCATTTACTCCTGCCTGGGCAGCATTACAAGAGCTATTGATTCAATTATAACTCCGTACAATACCGAGCCTTGGTTCAGCCTAAGTGCTGTGGTAAGCTACAATTTGTTTTGCTGGGCGTTTGTTCTTCTTGCATGGTACCCTGCAGTCCACCCTGCAGCCGAACTGATTGACAACGACGGCATTGTACAGACATGGTATGTTTTTTGGCTGCTGCCCTGCGTTTTTATAGCTCTGAATTTATTTATGATTCCCATACACCCCGATATACTGCATCAGGGCCGCATTTCACAAGGATATATTTTAATAGGCATAACCTTTTTGGCAATTTTAATTCTTTTCTATGTTCTGTTTTATTTTATGGCAAAAAGCCTTAATAAAAATGACCGTCTGCGGCAGGAAAATCAGTTTCTTTCTTTACAGCAAGCCCAGTATGACAGGCTGTGTAATTCCATTGAGGAAACAAAACAGGCCCGACACGATATGCGTCACCATTTTTCTGTAATAACCGCTTTAGTTAATCGTAAGGAGTGGGCAGAGCTTAACAGCTACCTTGCACAAGCTCGTGAAAGCATTCCCGCTTCCGAGCTGCAGCTGTGCGATAACCCGGCTGTAGACAGTGTAGCCTCTCACTACTGTCTACGCTACAAGGAAAACGATATTCCATATACTGCCGAATTAAACCTGCCGTACAAGCTGCCTGTGTCGGACATAGACATATGTCTGGTACTGTCAAACCTAATGGAAAATGCACTGGAGGCAAGCCTTTGTACAAAAAAGGCAAAAAGAAAAATAAAGGTACAGGCCTACCTTCATTCCGAAAATGTTGTGGTAATTACAGTTGAAAACACATTTGACCACATACCAAAAGAGAAAAACGGTATTTTTCAATCCTCTAAGCATTCCGGCAACGGTATCGGAATTGAGTCGGTACGCCATATAGCAGAAAAGAAGGGCGGCTATTGCCGGTTTGTATATTCCGACGGATTATTCAGTGCAAATGTTATGCTTAGGGGTGTCGTCTGATGCGTCAGCAAAGCAGAGCATATTGCATATGGGCTTAAAAATTTTTCTATCTGTTTTATGGTTGTGACTATTTAACTATAATACATCAAATGATTTGTACATTTTTCCTAAAAAACTAACTTAAAATGTAAACAATATTTGAACTAAATGGTTACAAACTTGAAATCTTTGTTAAGAAAGCTTATAATGATAATATAACAATTTTGTTATTTTTAGGAGGAATATTATGGCATCACATTCAGTGCTAAAAAAAATAATCGCCTCTGCCTGTGTAAGTGCAATGCTGGTTACGGCTTTTCCGGCGGCAGGTGCGATTAATTATGAGAAAAACACTACCAAAGCGGCAATTACAGTGGCAAGCACAGCTTCGTCAGCTGCAAAAATTACACCAAACGGTGCAATTTTCGGAGTTGGCGAAATTTATAAGCTAAGGCCAAACTTTGGTGCCGACAGCAAGAAAATCTGGTCAACCTCAAACAGCTGTGTAATCAGAGTATCCTCCGACGGCACAATAGAATGCAGAGAACCCGGCAAAGCTATAGTATGCTGCAGAGCCCTCAGCGGAACAAAAGCAATAGCGGAGTTTACGGTTAAGCCGGCTCCAAAATCTATAAAGCTGGACACTGCCGCCGTTACACTTGGCGTAGGTGAAACACACGACTTTGGCAGCACGCTGGACGCCGGTGCGGGCTCTTACCAAAGGCACTATTATACCAGCGACGCCTCCGGTGCACCTGTAACCAAGGCAGGCGGCCTTGTAACAGCAAAAAAGGCCGGCACATATACCATTACCTGCAAGGCGTACAATGGCGTTAAAACAACTGCAAAGGTTACTGTAAAAAACGCACCAAGCTCGGTAACCCTTAGTCAAACCTCAGCGTCACTTGAGATTGGCAAGGCAGCTACGCTTACCTCTAAATTGTCCTCGGGCAGCTATTCAGGCTCATACACCGTTTCATCAAGCAACAGCAATATAGCCTCGGCGTCATTGGTAAACGGCAACAAGATTTTGGTTAAAGCCAAAAAGGCCGGCTCAGCAGTAGTAACCTTCAAAACCTACAACGGTAAAACCGCAAAATGTAAAGTTACGGTAAAAACAAAGAGCGTAGCGTTAAACATTTCTGCAACATCAACATCAATTCTAAAAGGAAACCACAGCTACATTAAGGCGACCACCTCCCCTTCTACAGGCGTTACCTACTCATCCTCCAACACATCTGTTGCCAAGGTAAGCAGCAAAGGAATTGTTACAGGCGTTGGTGCAGGAACTGCTAAAATTACAGTTGCGGCAGGCTCAACAAAGAAAACCTGCAAAATTACCGTTTCCTCCTATTCGTCAGATACATATGTTCCTTATTCTTCATATACACTTAACAACGGAAAGACCGTTTATCTAAAATCAACCGGTTCAAGCTTTAGCTCATCTGACAAAAGCGTTTGTACAGTAAATTCAAACGGATTTGTTACAGCTAAAAAACAGGGTGTAGCAATTATTACCGCTAATTACAAAGGCTCAAAACGCACCTGTGCAATTACGGTAGTCGGCTCGGAGCCTGTTCGTTTCAGCTATTCATCTCCTAATTCAGCTTCAAAAAACCAAAAGGTTGAGCTTATTGCCATTACAGACAAGCAGCGAACTGCTGTAAAGTTTAATATTAAGATAGGCAAAACTACAAAAACCGTTTTAGCCACAAAAAAATCACTAAACAGCTCCGGCAACAGATACATTTGGAAGGGCTACTACACCTTTAGCTCAGCCGGTGAATACCCTGTAACAGCCTATTCAATGTACAAAAACTGCGGAAAATACAGCACCTGTGCGGGCGGCAAAAGCACTGTTTTTGTAACAAATGTTACATCAGCAAAGACCACCTCCTACAGCGAACGCAGACCAAGCAACGATATTTTAGCCCTTAACTCATCATACGAGGGCTTCTTAAGCTCAGTTACAGACGATCCGTTGGTTTATGACACACCGACTGTTGGCTACGGATATGTTGTAAGAAACGGCGACGCATTCTACAACAATATGTCAAAGGAAGAGGCCTTTGCGTTTATGGTAAAAACCATGAACGACAGCGTATATTCATCAGCTGTAAACAACTTTATGACATCTAACAGCATTAAATTTAACCAACAGCAGTTTGACGCACTTGTAATGCTTGTTTACAATCTAGGCCCGGGTGTACTGAACGACAGCGATGTTTCGGGAATTTTGAAAAATTGTTGGCACAATGGCGTAAGAGATATGAATTATGTCAACAAAAAGGCACTTCGCTCTGAACTGATACAGTGGCACCACGCAGGCGGCTGCGTATGGGGCTTGCTGTACAGACGAATTGACGAGCTTGAGGTGTTCTGCTACGGCGATTATGTGAGAGATGGCAGCGACAACAAGTACGGTATGACATACCGCTGGAACTGCTATTAATAATAAAGCCGCTTTATATACGGTTAATCGGATAATTATTTACATTAAATTCTCCAATCCCCTTGCAATAGGTATTGAATACCTTATTGAAGCTGATTGGAGAATTTTTTGCTTTTACAGGCACCACCGCATCCTACACAACCAAAATGCCGTTGTCATTTTCTATGAGAATGAAAATTTGCTCCTCCAGACCGGTATTGCCGTTTATATATACAAGAACTGTTTCGTCATTTTTGCCCTTGCAGGTATATTCGTAGCACTGAACCTCTTTTCCTGTTGACAGTGGAATAAGGGCTTTTTTACCGGTTATAATGTTTAACCTTCCACTTACGCTGTTTTTAGCCTGATTTACAGACAGCTTCATTCCTTTTAGATTACGCTGTGTATGGTTCATAATGTAGCCCTCTGCATTGTAGCTTACCACAGTGCCGGTTTGTGTAGACACTCCAACCTTAATAAGGTCGCCGTAGCAGGTGGTTTCCTTTTCTGAATATGCAAAGTTTATTGTACACACACCATTTTCAATAATATAATAGCTTTCGGTCATATTATCTATTTTTTGCCGCTTCAAAAAATCCTGTGCCTTTGGCAAAAGCTGTTTATAAACATACTTGTTGTCTGTGCCTGTATTTGTGTAGTACATTTCGCAAACATAGCAGCCCTTTACCGTTACAGTGCCGTAAAGGTTATCTCCCTCAAAAACATATACAGGCAAATTTCCCTTTCGTGTTTCTTTATATTTTACATCATCTGCATCCTTGTCAACAAAATCGGCAAAGGCTTTCTGTGCCTGCTGTACAGAGCAGCCCTGTGCATTTTCCGTAAGCTTGGGAGTTTTCCTCTGTACACTGTCTGAAAAGGGGCCGTCATATATTAAGGCAGGATAGTCAACAAAGCTTTCGCTGATTGTCAAAAAGCTGTTGTCAAAAGGGGTTTTGTCACTGCCTTGCTGTGTTTGCTCAAGGTTGCCCTGCAGTGCGTTAAGCCTGCCTATATGCTCCGTACCGTCTATAAATTTAGCTGACAGCTCCTCTACCTGAGGGGCTACCTTGTCGGCGTATTCTGCCAATTTATTCAAAGCCTCCTTGTTTTCGTCGCTTAGTGTGTTATTGCGTGACAACATACCTATGCAAAACGAAGAAAAGTCCGAAACCTGTGTAAGATACTTTTGTATTCCCTCGCTGTCCTGTTGGGATACCGGCAGCTGACTAAGTGCGTTTTTAGCCCCCTCTGCCTCTACCATCAGCTTAGAAGCCAGCCCATACTGCTGTGGCTGTGTATTTGCATACTCACCCTTTTGCAGGGTATTTTTAATAGAAGAAAAATAGTCCGACAGCTGACTGAGCGACCTGTGGTATGAATACTGAATAGTTGTTTTGTAGGTATTTGCAAGGTTGTAGCCTACTATGCCTGCTCCCAGAATAATTGCTACAGCCGCCGCAATATAGCTCATTAACCGCACCTTTGCCCTTGTTTTCATTTTAATGCCTCCAAAAAAGGAATTTACAAGTATAATTTGTGTTGACTATATATAATTATTCACAAAAACAAAAAAAATCCTGCACTACCAACGGTGCAGGATCTTCTGTAGCTGTTTATTCAGCTATACTAAAACAATTAAACTCTTATTTAGTTTCAGCGTCGCCTGTGTCTTTAAACAGGTTAAATCTGAACAGCTTAGCTTCATCTTCAGGATTTTCACAAATGATGTAAGCCTCAGCAATTTTACCACCCTCAATAAGCTGTGTTAAGCCAACCAACTGGCAAAGCTTACTCTTTAGGTTTAGATGGTCGCCCTCTCTTGTTACCAAAAATACATTGCCCTGACATGTATCAAGCACGGCAAGGAATTCAGTAACATCAATGTCATGAAGTTGAATCATAGGTGTCATAAAAAAATTCCTCCTCTAAAATAATTCGTGCCTACTCTGGACTTGGTAATCTCATTTCGGATCTAAACTTTAGCAGGTTCTTTTTTCCTGCTGATTATATTATAGCACTAATTTTGTGAATGTCAACAAAAATAGCCCATTTTATTTATACAATAGTAATAAACAAACCGCCTTTTAGGGGCTTTTGACATCCTGTTTTTAGTATATTAGTCAAAAATATAAAATTCTTTAGAGGTTTCTTATACTTTTAATTTATTTATTTTATTCATTTAGCACAAGGTTTTAAGAGCGATTTTTATACTTTAATTCAAACTGACAATTTTCATTATCGGTCATATTTTTGATGTATTTTGCCTGTATTTCACACTGCCGCTTACTGCTTAAACCAGTTTTCCGTCACTTATTTCAACCCTTCTGGGAACTCGGTGGGCTATGGTGTTGTCATGGGTTATCATAATAATAGTTTTGCCCCGCCTGTGAAGCCTAGCAAGAATATTCATAATTTCACTGCCTGAGCTAACATCTAAATTACCTGTTGGCTCATCTGCCAATATCAGCGGCGGCGACGATGCAATAGCCCTTGCAATAGCCACTCTTTGCTGCTGCCCACCCGAAAGCTGCCCCGGCAGATGCTTTGCCCTGCTTTCTAAGTCAACCAAAGCCAAAGCACGCTCCGCCAAATGCTTGCGTTTATTCTTCTTTATTCCCCTGTATATTAACGGAAGCTCTACATTTTCAATAGCCGAAAGTGAAGTAATCAAATTGAAGCTTTGAAAAATAAAGCCTATTTCTCTGTTCCTTATTTTGCTTAATCTGCCTTCCTTTTCTGTAAGAATGTCATTTCCGTTCAGCGTATATTTACCCTTATCCGGCACATCTAAACAGCCCAGTATATTCATTAGGGTAGACTTTCCTGAGCCCGACTGCCCTACTATGGCCACAAACTCACCCTGCTCAATGTCTAAGCTTACATTGTCGAGTGCCCTTAGCCTTGTTTCACCCACCCTATATTCTTTAACAATATTTCGCATACTTATCAAACTCATATATTCACACCTCTCAATTATTATGTAAACATATATATATAATATTCGCAAAATAATCATTTAAAATCCGGTATGGATAGATTATAAGGTTATGAAGTTGTTAACGCTTACAATAACTTTGAAATTTAAAATCCGGTATGGATAGACTATAAGCTTGTAGAACATAATCGTCAAAACATAACAGTTCTGTACAATTACAGGCGTAGATGTCGTAATAGAAAATTCTTGCCTTATCCCCCCCGACTATTGACGCAGAGCCTTTTCTTTTTACGGTTTTCCAAAATCATTAACACAGAACCTTTTTTCTGTTCCCCCAACTATTAACATAGAGCCAAATAATATGATACTCATCACACAATAATTCTGCTTCTTTTCTATAGTTCCACCATGATAGACCTCCGCCATGAAGCATCATAATTACTTCGCTATTCTCTTTTCCGTACTCTATATACTTCAATCTATCATTCTCCTTTGGCCACGAAAATTTGAATTTCTATATCAAGCCCTATCACTTTTTTCTAAGCCATACTATTGAAATATAGTGCTTTATCAAAAACTTTTCTGGATATTCTTCAAGCATTTTTACATGTTCATCTTCCCAAGCAGTAAATGTTTCAGAAGTCATAGAAGCACCCGTTCCTCTACAAGCACGCATTCTCCCATTCCAGCTATCTCTTGTGAACGGAATATCCACCCTGAATTCTTCCTGTTTTTCTATTTTAAAATAATTCAAATACTCCTCAGGAACCCATACTGGATGAACTGTATCACCACATCCTGTCCACTGAGGATTGTATTTTAAAATAAGTTCTTCACTTTTACCTGCAATCTCATCTTCAAAAGGTAACCATCCCATATATAAAATCAAAAAACTACCGTTAGCTTTTAGTATTTCTGAAAACTTTTTTGCTGTGATTTTATGATTAAGATACCAGATACATTGACATGCAGTAATCACATCAAGTGACGCATTGTCCAAATCAACATCCTTAGCATCACAGGTATAAAAATCTATATATATTCCAGCTTCATCAGCAAGTTCTTTAGCTTCACTAATCTGATTTTCTGAAATATCTGTACCAATCCATTCTGCACCATATTGATACATATTCCTTGGTAAAACTCCTGTCCCGGTTCCGATATCCAGACATTTCTGTCCATCTTTACACAGCCCAAGATTTATTATATATTGATAAAATTCCTCAGGATAAATATCTCTATACTTAGCATAATCTTTAGATGTTTTTCCCCAATTAAAAATATTTCCAGCATCTATATCATTAATAACAATGTCTTTATCGCTCATCTGTGTCACCTCACAAAATAGGAATTTACCCATCCCAACAAATTCTAATTTTTAAAACTAATTATACCACACTCATATATAAAATAAAACATCCAAAGTTATTAGAAATAATAAATTTGATTTACAGTCATACGACTGTCAACTGACTTATGAATGAGCCAAAATTAAGAAGATTTCTTATAATGAAATTGCTGGACACAAAATATGGTATAAAAAAAGACAGTAGATACAATATCTACTGTCTTTTGGCTCCCCCAACTGGGCTCGAACCAG
>FR891321.1:6571-11368 GCA_000435335.1 Clostridium sp. CAG:964 | reverse complement strand
CTTAATTCGTTTCCAACTGTTTGAAGTTTTCTGATAAATTCTGTAGCCGTATGCACCGTCAACCTTGTTCCACGAAATCTTGATACCGCCTGTTGTGTTTGTAAGACTTGATACCGTTGGCACAATATCATAGTATTTTTTAACTGAACCCGAATAATTGCCGATGAACTGAAGTTTTACGGAATATCTTCCTACATTTATGCTTCCTGTCGGATAAGTAACTCTGTAATCCTTGCCTTCAACAAGCTTATTTTTCTTGCTGTCCTTAACAGTTACACTCGGAAGAATGTTATTTCCGCTGTATGTAAACACCGTTGAAGAAAGGCTTACGCTCGCTATTTTGTATATTTTGCTGTTTGAAGACGAATAGCCGCAAGCTGTGCATTTTTTAGTAATTGAACCGTCTGAACTTGTTGTAGCAGGTGTTACATACTGCTTGTATGAATGTACAAGCTTGTTGATTGTTTCTGTTTTTGTTGCACCGCAGGTTGTGCATGTATATGTTCTGACGCCTGTTGCGGTACAGGTAGGCTGTTTTGTAACAGCAGATGTGTAAGTATGTTCGTGGCGCTTGGTTAAATCATACGGATTTATGCTGTACAATTTTGGAGCGGAATTGTCGGAAACATACCATTTAACCGTGCCGTCGCTGCACATAACAGGCTGACAGTCCGAAAGTCTGACAGACAATGTCGCAGATGCAATTGTATTTGCATTTGAATCAATTGTCTTTGCTTTTGTTGTAACCTTATTTGTTGAGGAATTATACTCCTCCCACATAACAAGGAAAAGGTTTTCGTTAATTTTAACAAGCTGCGGAGTGCGACAGCTTACTTTCGTACCCGATTTATAGTTTGTGAGTGCAACATTATTTGTTTTGTTAAAGTACTTATCGGTCACGCTGATGTAAGCGTTTCTGTTTCTGCAGGAAGATGAAATATCCTCTGTGTATGCAATAAGACAGTTTCCGCTGCCAACCTCAAATCCGCCGACTGACGCTCCTGTGTAGTTGCCTGAATGAATATCAAGCTCAACAGGTACGCATACATTAACCTTTGTTGAATTATCGTTCTTATTGTATTTTGTAAGCGTAATTCCATTAACAGAAAGATATCCGCCGTTCATAACAAAATTACTTGATTCCGAATGGTCAACCCTGTAAATATATGTTCCGTCTGTTTTGATAAACTGATTAAACGAGTGGCTGACATATCCGTCCTGAAGATTTGACACATCATACATTGAATCAGTAATTTTCATTGTGCTTTCATCAACAGTAAAGAGCATATTTGCCTGATGATTAAGCTTATTTGAATCTGCATACATTGTGTGGCATGTATAAACATAAAGCTTTCCGTCAAGTTCAATCATACGAAGTGAACCGGCATTAAAAGGCTCAAAGGTATTTGAACCGTAAATTTTGCAGTCGCTGATTCTTGACCAGCTTTTTGAATATTTTACTATTCTTACGATTTCTGCAGAATCCTTTTCGCCCTTGTTGTTCTGACCGAAAACAATATAGTTGTTGTCCCTGCCTGAGAAATAACCGCCGTAAATAGGAAGTTCGTTTTTGATTGTTGATTTTGAAATCAAGGTTTTGCCGTCTGCGGAGTACTTTTCAACCAAAACACCGTTTGAAGTGCTTTCAACCCTTGTAAGCGTTTTGTCGCTGTTTTCGGTAAGATTTGATTTTACAACCGATGACCATATATAATAATCATTTGCAGAAATATTATTCGATGAAGCACCGTTCTGCTTAACCTCGCCGCTGTCGGGATTGTTTGCTTTATTCTGAACCGTAACCTTACAGGCTACCGTAATTCCGTTTTCACTTTTTACTGTAATCGTTGCAGAGCCTGCTTTGTTGCCGTAAACCTTTCCGTCCTTTGTAACGGACGCAACGGCATTATTGCTGCTTGACCATGTAAACGAAATATCTATAGCCGAGTCACTTGTTGCCTTTAAGGCAAAGCTCTCGCCGACTTTGATTGTGGCAGAAGTTTTTGACAATGTAATTTTGGTCGGATATACCCATTTCAAATTTTCAACATAAAAGTTTTCGTCTGTATCTTTTTCAATAACAAGTACGCTGTCGCCGTAATTATACATTGCAAAAACAGGATACGCTGTTTTGTATGTTGATTTCTTATTTCCTTTTGCATCAAGCTCAACAACAGTATTGTCGTTGATATACATAAGGTAATCGCCTGTAGCTTCATTATACACGGTTCTCGTACCGATACTGTCTGCGTATCTGTCCTCTATTTCAAAGCCGCTTCTTGAAACGCTGAATTTGAGCGGCAGAGAAGAATCCTTGTCATTGATATCAAACTTAGCCGAATCAAGCACTCTGACAGTACTTGACATGGTAGAAGTCCACACGAAATTTCCGTTTGTAAGCATTACGGCATTGTCATAATGCGGAGTATAATACTGCTGATATAAAATATCCACATAATGGTCGCTTACACTAATTTTGTTGTTTTTAACATTGCCGCATTTCAGCGACTGTGTGTCATGATCAAAGCCCCAATAAACCCAATTTGTGTAGCCTTCAAAATAGAAATTGCCGTTTGTCTTGTCAAAGCCGCTGAATTTATAAACAGCGCCATCCACAACAGCTGATGACAACAATTTCATATTGGCTGAAATCAGATTGATAACATACTTCTTCTGATTTCTGTCATACACGGCAAGGTAATATCTGTTTTGACTGTCAACACCCAGAGATTCCGGATATGACAGGGTATTGCTTCCGAGAAATGATGATATATCCTTTGTGGAAACAAATTTTTCCGACTTAACATCAAACTCATCAAGATAATAGATATTTTTCTTATTAGTTGATGAGTCAAGCCATACTATATAAAACTTGCCTTTTTCGGCATCGGCATAAACGCAGATAACAGTGTCTTTGTTTATGCCTTTATCGTTGTAATCATAAATTTTTCTGAAAGTGTTGTTTGCAACACTGTAAAAATAAATGACCTTGTTGTTATAGTAATACATACCGTTTTTGCTTGCAGCAGGAATGATTTCAAGCTCGTCGCTATAGGTATTGCTGAATGTGATTGCATTGTCGGGCATTTTTGTTGACGTCTTTTCTGTCGCAGCTTCTGCGGTGAGTGTGTTTCCGAAAATGTTGCCGTTTTCATCAACCGTTGCCAATGAAACAACTCCGAAAGCCATTACAACAGCCAGAAATGATGACAAGATTCTTTTGAGTTTCATACTTTTTCCCCTTTCAAACTGTAATTTTTACCGAGGTATATTTTTATACCGTTACAACTAAATTATAACTTTATCTCTTTTGGATGTCAATATTATTATTCTTTTGACTTGATTTTAAAAGCAACAGCTGTTAGTAACGGTGTAGGAATACAGAAAGAACATTAAAATAAACACGGCAGGAAATTTGATGTGAGTTTTCGGAGGGAATAGAAAAAGGCTCGATAATAATAAAAGTTGGGGTATGGAGTGATGTTTTTTTGTACAGATTGAAAAGCTCACGCTTTTGTGATATACTTTTCTAGTATATGTTGGCAATATAATGGAGAAATGGCGTTGCGGCCGGTTATAAAAAAATATTCCATTTACCGACAGTAAAATATAACGAACGCATAGCCACAGCAGAAGAACGGCTTTTCTGCAAATATAACCATACGGCTGAAACGAAAAGGGTATATTTTCCTTGAGGGCAAAGAAAATATCGGTCGTGATTTGGGCTGTGGCGTTTAAGATATTCCGGAGCTTGTGCCGGAGGATAACGGAGGAAAAGAGAATGGTTGATACCAAAAAGGAACAGGAGCGTGATGAGCTGCACCGTGCAATATGGGCGATTGCAGACGAGCTGCGTGGAGCGGTCGATGGCTGGGACTTCAAAAATTATGTTCTCGGCACAATGTTCTATCGCTATATTTCCGAAAACCTGTGTAATTACATAAACAGCGGTGAAATTGACGCAGGAACCACCGATTTTGATTTTGCTAAAATGGCAGATGACTACGCAGAGGAAGCAAGAGAAGGACTTGTAGAGGAAAAAGGATTTTTTATTCTTCCCAGTGAGCTTTTCTGCAATGTTCGTGCCAATGCGGAAAAGGACGAAAACCTAAACGAAACACTGGAGCGTGTGTTCCGCCACATAGAGGAATCAGCAAAGGGCAGTGAGGCCGAAAGCGACTTTGCCGGACTGTTCGACGACTATGATGTAAACAGCAATAAGCTGGGTTCTACAGTTGCAAAGCGTAATGAAAAGCTTGTAAAGCTGCTCAACGGCGTAGGCGAAATGAATTTGGGAGATGTAAAGGAGCATTCCATTGACGCCTTTGGCGACGCATACGAGTACCTTATGACTATGTACGCATCTAATGCCGGAAAATCCGGCGGAGAGTTCTTTACTCCGGCAGATGTGTCCGAGCTGCTCACACGCCTTGGAACTGTGGGCAAAAAAGAAATTAATAAGGTATATGATCCGGCCTGCGGCTCGGGTTCATTGCTTTTGAAGGCTGAGAAAATTCTTGGCAAGAACGCTATACGCAACGGCTTTTACGGGCAGGAAATCAATATTACAACCTACAACCTGTGCCGTATTAATATGTTTTTGCATGATGTGGGCTTTGATAAATTTGATATAGCCTGTGAGGATACATTGCTTAGTCCACAGCACTGGGACGACGAGCCGTTTGAGCTGATTGTGTCCAATCCTCCATATTCTATTAAGTGGGCGGGAAATGATAATCCTTTGCTTATTAACGATCCACGGTTTGCACCGGCCGGAGTTCTTGCACCCAAAAGCAA
>FR891321.1:4809-6505 GCA_000435335.1 Clostridium sp. CAG:964 | reverse complement strand
TGGCTTGCGTCTAACGGTACTGCCGCCATTGTATGCTTTCCGGGAATTATGTACCGTGGCGGTGCAGAGCAGAAAATCCGTAAATATTTGATAGATAATAACTATATTGACTGTATTATTCAACTGCCTAGTAATCTGTTTTTTGGCACATCAATTGCAACCTGTATTATGGTAATGAAAAAGAACAAGACAGACAATAAAACTTTGTTTATTGATGCCTCAGGCGAGTGCGTAAAGGTGACTAACAATAATAAGCTTACACCGAAAAACATTGACCGCATTGTAGATGTGTTTGCAAAGCGTAAAGAGGTAGAGCATTTCTCACATTTGGCAAGCTATGAGGAGGTGTCCGACAATGCTTATAATTTGTCAGTATCCACCTATGTTGAAGCCGAGGACACCGCCGAGAAAATCGACATAGTAAAGCTGAATGCAGAAATTAAAGAAATTGTTGCCCGTGAGCAGGTACTGCGTGATGAGATAGATAAAATCATTGCAGAAATCGAGGTGGACGCATGAGCAAATTAGATGAATTGATTTCTCAATATTGCCCGAATGGGGTGCCGTTTCAACCATTAGGTAATGTTTGCGAAATAAGAAGTGGCTGGGGATTTCCAAATGTTGAACAAGGGAAAGTTGAAGGCGAGTTTCCTTTCTTTAAGGTTGGTGACATGAATAATAATGGTAACGAAATGTTCATGTATACAGCAAATAACTATATTAATGATGATGTGGTAAAAAAGTTAAAATGTAAGCCTGCACCTGAAGGTACTATCATATTTCCTAAAATTGGTGCTGCAATTGGAACTAATAAGAAAAGAATTTTAGTAAAAGATTCGTGCTATGATAACAATGTTATGGGGCTTATAGCTACGCCAGAAATTAATCCTAGATTTCTATTTTATATTATGCACTCTGTTAATTTAATGAGTTTTACCGATTCAGCTGGTGCAGTGCCTTCGATAAGAAAATCAACCTTAGAAAAGTATATTATCCCCGTACCTCCTTTGGAGGTACAACGTGAAATAGTCCATATTTTGGACAATTTCACGGAGCTTACAGCCGAGCTTACAACCGAGCTTACAGCCGAGTTTACAGCTCGGAAGAAACAGTATGAATTTTATCGTAATAAATTGTTGACTTTTGAAAGTGATATTTCTTGTGTACCGTTAAAAGATGTTGCGATAATAGAAAGAGGAACAAGGGTGGTCAGGAATCAGTTATCAGACAGTGGGGAATATCCTGTTTATCAAAATGCTCTAACCCCTATGGGATATTACGAAGATTTTAATCGTAATGCGAATAATACATTTATGATTTGTGCAGGTGCAGCTGGGCAAATTGGATTCTCAGTTGTTGATTTTTGGGCTGCGGATGATTGTTATACATTTAAATGCAATGAAAATATAGATAATAAATATCTGTTTCATGTATTAAAGAATAATCAATACAAAATAGATTCAAAAGTGAGAAAGGCAAGTATTCCGAGAATTTCAAGAGAATCTGTGGGAAACATTCTGGTGCCGGTACCCGAATTGAAAGTTCAAAAACGTATTGTCAATGTCCTTGATAACTTCGAGTCGATATGCACTGACTTAAATATTGGCTTGCCGGCTGAAATAGAAGCAAGGCAAAAACAATATGAATATTATCGTGATTTGCTCTTGACATTCGCAGCAGAGGGTGCGACAATTCT
>FR891321.1:0-4713 GCA_000435335.1 Clostridium sp. CAG:964 | reverse complement strand
AGGCAGACAGACAGGCAATAATTAGGCTTTTACAGTATGTATTTGGGTATGCACCTGTAAGATTAGGATTAATTGCGGAAATATCTCGTGGCGGAAATTTTCAGAAAAAAGATTTTGTTTTTAGCGGGAGACCATGTATCCATTATGGTCAGATGTACACATATTTTGGAATACACATTGATAAAGCATTGACATTTGTTAATGATGAGATTTTTGAAAAATCGAAGAAAGCAAAAAGCGGAGATATTATTATGGCTGTGACAAGCGAAAATGTGGAGGACGTATGTTCTTGTACGGCGTGGCTTGGCGGTGAAGATATTGCAGTTAGTGGGCATACTGCGATTATTAGTCATAACCAAAATGCAAAGTTTATGTCGTATTACTTCCATTCTGCTGACTTCTTTTCACAGAAGAAGAAATTGGCTCACGGAACAAAGGTTATAGAAGTAACACCAAATAAATTAAATGATATTATAATTATGTTACCGTCCATTGAAGAACAAGAAAGAATTGTATCAATTCTCGACCGTTTCGACACTCTCTGCAATGACCTGTCCGCAGGACTTCCGGCAGAAATAGAGGCAAGGAAAAAGCAGTATGAATATTACAGGGATAAGCTGTTATCCTTTAAAGAATTACCAAAGTAAGGAGGCGGGTATGTGCCGTACTTTAATATTGTAGCACAGACATCGGAGAATACCGTTGTAACAGAATATAAGCAGGACAAAAGGCGTTCTGTGAATTATCAGAGCGAGGCAGAGCTGGAAAATGAGTTTATCAGTATGCTGTGTGAACAGGGGTATGAACATTTGCACATTCACACAGAAAAAGACCTAATTGCCAACCTCCGTAAAAAATTAGAGGAGCTGAACAGCTATAGCTTTTCGGACGCAGAATGGGACGATTTTTTCAAAAATGCCGTTGCTAATCCAAATGAGCATATTGCAGAAAAAACACGCACCATTCAGGAGGATAATGTCAAAAATTTAAAGCGTGACAATGGCGAAACCAAAAATATTACACTCATAGACAAAAAGAACATTCATAACAACAGCCTGCAGGTTATCAATCAGTATGTGGTTGGCACGGAAAATGGTGCGAAGCATGACAACCGCTATGATGTTACAGTATTGGTAAACGGTCTGCCCCTTGTGCATATTGAGCTTAAACGCAGAGGTGTTGCCATTCGTGAGGCGTTCAACCAAATTAACCGCTACCAAAGAGATTCCTTTTGGGCAGGGTGCGGACTGTACGAATATATTCAGATTTTTGTTATCTCCAATGGCACAAACACAAAGTATTATTCCAACAGCACCAGACAAAATGCGGAAAAGGAGCATAAAAAAAGGGGAGAAAGCAAAACCAAAACCGGCAACAGCTTTGAGTTTACCTGCTCTTGGGCAGACGCCAATAACCGAGTGATTCACGATTTAATTGATTTTACAAAGACCTTTTTCGCAAAGCATACGATTTTGAATATCCTTACCAGATACTGTGTTTTTACATCTGAAAATATGCTGATGGTAATGCGTCCGTACCAGATTACGGCTACGGAGCGAATTCTTAATCGTATAGAAATTGCCAACAATTATAAGAAGTACGGCAGTATAGCGGGCGGCGGCTACATTTGGCACACCACAGGCTCCGGCAAAACGCTGACCTCATTTAAAACGGCAAGGCTGGCGTCAAAACTGCCGTATATTGATAAGGTGCTGTTTGTGGTTGACCGTAAGGATTTGGACTACCAGACCATGAAAGAATATGACCGCTTTGAAAAAGGAGCGGCAAACAGCAACACCTCTACCGCTGTATTAAAACGACAGCTGGAGGATGCGAATGCACATATTATCATTACTACAATACAAAAGCTGGCTACCTTTATAAAAAAGAATCCGTGCCATGAGGTGTATACAAAGCATATCGTTATTATTTTTGATGAGTGCCACCGCAGTCAGTTTGGAGATATGCACACTGCGATTGTGAAGAATTTTAAAAAATATCATCTGTTTGGATTTACAGGAACACCGATTTTCTCGGTCAATTCCGACAGTTCCAAGAATCCGAAATTTTGCACCACAGAGCAGACCTTTGGAGATAATCTCCACAGCTATACAATTGTAGATGCAATTAACGACAAAAATGTTCTTCCGTTCAGAGTGGACTATATAAAAACGATGGAAGCAGAGGAAGAAATCACAGACGAAATGGTTTGGGACATCAACCGTGAAAAGGTTATGATGGCTCCCGAGCGTATTCGTATTGTAACAAAGTATATACTGGAGCATTTCGACCAAAAAACCTATCGTGGCGATAAAACATACATGTACAATACATTAACCAATATTGCGAAGGTGGCTTCTGCCAAGCGGGACGAGGTAGAGGAAATTAAGCAGAAACAGCGTATCAGCGGTTTTAATTCCATTTTTGCTGTATCGAGCGTTCCAATGGCAAAACTGTATTATCAGGAATTCAAAAAGCAGATGGCAGCAGACCCGACCAAAAAACTGCGAGTTGCAACTATTTTCAGTTATGGTGCAAATGAGGAAGAGCCGGAGGGTATTCTTGATGAAGAAAATCCGGAGGATACCTCCGCACTTGATAAGCCGTCCAGAGATTTTTTGGAAGAGGCTATCAAGGATTATAACGAAATGTTCCATACAAATTATGATACCTCAAGTGATAAATTTCAGAATTACTATAAAGATGTGTCGCTTCGTATGAAGAACAAGGAGCTTGATATTCTCATTGTAGTAAATATGTTTCTTACAGGCTTTGATGCTACAACCCTGAACACGCTGTGGGTAGACAAGAATTTGAAAATGCACGGGCTGATACAGGCATTTTCCCGTACCAACCGTATTTTGAATTCTATTAAGGCGTTCGGAAATGTTGTGTGCTTCAGAAATCTGCAAAAGCGTGTAGACAGTGCAATTTCACTGTTTGGCGACAAGGACGCCGGGGGCATTGTTCTGATGAAGAGCTTTAAGGATTATTACTACGGATATAAATCTTCGGATGGCAAGCAAATACCGGGGTATGTGAATATGATGGAAGACTTGAATACTAAGTTTCCTCTGTCTAAACCACAGATTATAGGAGAACAGAAGCAGAAGAATTTTATCTCTTTGTTTGGTGCAATTCTTCGTACAAGAAATATTCTGCTTTCCTTTGATGATTTCAAGGGGAAAGAGTTGATTTCCGAACGAGATTTACAGGATTACCTTGGACGCTATCAGGACTTGCGTGATGAGTGGAAATGCAAGAGTCAGGAAAGTACGGATATTACAGATGATGTAGTATTTGAAATTGAACTGATAAGGCAAATAGAAATTAACATTGATTACATTCTTATGCTGGTAAAAAAGTACCACGATACCCATGGCAAGGATAAGGAGGTGCTGATTACCATAAATAAGGCGATTGACGCCAGTCCGGAGCTTCGCAGCAAGAAACAGCTTATTAAAAACTTTATTGCAGGAATTAATGATGTAGATGATGTTATGAACGAGTGGCATGAGTATGTGGCAGAACAGCGAAACAATGACCTTAATGCGATTATAACGGAAGAAAAGTTGAAGCCGGAAGATACACGGAGGTTTATGGAGAATGCTTTCCGTGACGGAGAGATTAAAACAGCCGGAACAGATATAGACAAGCTTATGCCGCCGATTTCACGCTTTGGCGGTGGCGGCAGAGCCGAGAAGAAGCAGGGCGTTATTGACAAGCTGAAGATTTTCTTTGAAAAATATTTTGGTATCGGCGGTTCGTCCGCCTTTACCGAGCCGGAGCATTAAAAGCTTTATTGCCGGCTTGATTACTACCTAATTACAGCACGCAAAAATCCGAAAAAATCCGCTTCAAGAGCTGTAAAAGGCTTGCTCTTGAAGCAGATTTTTACATAAGTAACAATGAGGATAATATATATGAAAAAATTAAAGCTATTCGGAATAGTGGCGGTGTTTTTATTAATTGCAGGGTGTGCTTCAATTCCTATAATAAATGACCATTATGCATATCAAACAGAAAAAGAATTGTGCAGTATACCCTTGCCCAAAGAAACAGAATTTATAGAATCGTTATCAAAATCAGGTAAGCTTGCCGGGAACGGAAACGGAATGCAGTATTTCGGAGCAATGCTTATTAAAAGCGATTTGCCTATTGAAGAATTAGAAAAATATTATTCAGGTTATCGAAACAACGATTGGGAATATCTTGTAGATATTCAAGAAGGACAAGAGATTGAAGTGGTCGATCATGGTACATTGCAATTTACGAAGCAGATAGAGGGCAAAGGATATTACATTGTGTATTCGTGGGGAGATGGAAATTCCTTGCTGAGTGAGATAGATATTCGTGGACACTGACGCCGGTCTTGCGTCAAGCCCCTGCATGAAAAATGTACAAAATAACAGACAGCTGAGAAGAAATACTATACGCAGTATTTGACTATGCTTCAAAATGTTTTAAAGGAATAGGAGATTGATAAATATGCTAAGAAAGGGATATCATTGTAAGTATAAAAATAAAGTCTTTATGTGTGCTTATGACGATTCGACTGTTTCATTAAGATCGAATGACTACGAAGATGTACGAAATAGGGGATTTGAAGATAACCCATACTATGGACAAAAACCCTACTACTGGCAGACTAAGTATCGCAAAATTATACCTAAAAAAGAAGTTGAATGGTTTTGCAATATATGGAATGTTGGA
>FR891320.1:3850-5552 GCA_000435335.1 Clostridium sp. CAG:964 | reverse complement strand
AAAGGCTCTGTGTCAATAGTCGGGGTAAAACCGTAAAAAGAAAAGGCGCTGTGTCAATAGTTGGGGCAAACCGAAAAAGGCTTTTCTTCCTTGACCAACCTTTATTGTAGAGCCGTTTATATAGCCATTTATAAGCCTATAAACAAAAGGACTCGGCATTATGCCGAGTCCTTTTTGTGCTGTTGGTATTTTGCTTTTATAGCCGTTTATAACCCGCCAAGCAGGTGCGTATTATACGGCTTTAATTATTATACAGTATTACAGCTTAATGCCAAATTCTTCAATTTTCGGTATTAAACCAATGCGAGGCTTGTCAGGGTCAGGCAGCTGTGGAAAGTCATATGCAGGGTAGTCGTTGCCCTCTACTATGGCAGGGCCGTTTGGTGTAAGGCACACATCCCAGCCTACATATCTAAACTCAGGTATAACCATAGCGGCTTTCTTAACCATTTCTTTAACCTCGTTCATAAACGGAAGCTTATAGCCTACAAATTTAATGCCCGTAGCCGGATGAGCGTCATAATTAACCAGTGCGGAGGTGTGGCCCTGACCGATAATTTCGCCCTTATCAAGGTCAAAGTGGCAGGCAAGTCCACCGTTTTCAAGGTTGTCAACAAAACCGCCGTTGTTGCCCATTTTAAATACTGCATATAAAATATTTGCCTGTCCGTTATTTACCAGTGTTACCACACGCAGGCAGTTTAATGAATTCGGATATATTTTGGCAGCCTGTGGGTGCTGTACTATAACCTCTTCTATAACACCAAAGTTCTTATCAGGGTTAGTTATATAGTCCCACAGAGCTTTTGTGTCTGCAAAGTCTGCAGTCTTTATTTTTTCTATTCCCTTACCGCTTTCGCCTATATACGGCTTTGCAAAGAAATATTCCTTGCCCTGTACAAATTTCTCAAAGCGTGAATAATCAATTTTTGCTATATCTAAAATTTCTCTGCCCATAAACTCTGCAAATTTTTCATCAAACAAATTTTTTTCATCAAATATATGTGAAAATCTAAGGTCGTTAAGGGTAGTTACCAGCTTTTTGTTTTTCATTCGGGTTAGGTATGTTTTTCTTTCCTTGGCATTCATATTGTAAAATTCAAAAATAATATAGTCATTATAGCCGGCACCGTATTTTAGCGTACAGCCTATCATATCAAAAAACAGACCAACCTTGTTTTTGCCGGTTTTTTCGTGAATAATGTCGATTTTCTCGAACATTTTTTTGAATCTTGCTCCGCCTAAAACTCTTGCAACATACTTTATATTCATATGCAATAATCTCCCTCTAATTAAACAAGGCAGAGTGTTAAGCTCTGCCTTTAATTTTTTAAGTTTATACCGTACAAGCCTTCTGATTAATCACCAATCAGCGGTGCAGAACAGCTTAAAATAAGGCATTCTTACTTTATTTCTGCCAAGCTTTCGGCAATAGCCTTTTTAAGCTTTGCAAGTCCCTCAAGCAGAACCTCTTTTTCAATTACAAGAGGAGGCATTATTTTTACAACAGAATCCTTTCTGCCGGCACACTCAATAATCAGCTTGTTTTCAAAAGCCTTTGCGGTAACCAACTTACTAAAATTAGCTACAGGTATTTTTTCAAATTCAATACCCCAAATCATACCTATGCCTCTGTATTCCAAGCGGCTGTCAAGAGGAAGAATCTCTTTTTCAATAAAATTCTTTATAATTTCGCCGCTGT
>FR891320.1:0-3729 GCA_000435335.1 Clostridium sp. CAG:964 | reverse complement strand
TTATGCTCGCCCGGATTAAACTTGTCAAGCTCAGGCTTAAACAGTGTAAGTGCCAAAGGCAAACCGTAACCGCCAATGGATTTTGACAGTACGAAAATATCAGGCTTAATACCGGCTCTTTCAAAAGAAAAATATGTGCCTGTTCTTGCACAGCCTACCTGAATGTCGTCTATCATAAGCAAAATGTCGTTATCATCACAGAATTTACGCAAACGCTGCAGGTACTCAACCTCAAATACCTGAATACCGCCCTCGGCCTGTACAGTTTCTATAACTACAGCCGCCGGCTTCTCAACGGCAGAGTGGTCGTCGTCAAGCAGTTTTTGCATATATTCTATAGTGTCAAGCTCCGGGTACATATAAGGAGCAGGAATATGAGTTACATCGTTCAGCTTAACGCCGGCACCCTTTCTTGCCGCCTTATCGGTAGTAAGTGACAAGGCTCCCAGTGTCATACCGTGGAAGCAGCCCATAAGAGCAAAAACATTGCTTCTGCCTTTAACCTTTCTGGCAAGCTTTAGTCCTGCTTCAACAGCGTTTGTGCCGGTAGGGCCGGGGAACATAATCTTGTAGTCCAGTCCTCTTGGCTTAAGCACATTTTCTTCCATAAAGTCAATAAAGTCACGCTTAGGGGCTGTGTACATATCAAGAGCGTGCATAATGCCGTCGCTTTCTATATATTCAATCAGCTTCGGTTTAATATAGCTGTTGTTGTGTCCGTAATTTACGGCACCTGCACCGCAAAAGAAGTCTATATATTCATTGCCAAGTTCATCAAATAGCTTTGAACCCTTTGCCTTAGTAAAAACAGTAGGAAAGCGTCTGCAATATGAACGAACCTCTGATTCATATTTTTCAAATGTTTGAGTATTCAAAACCTCATCCTCTTTCTGCTTTGTTAAAGTAAAACCATACATAATACTTTCAATTATTAACGATTTTACCCCTTATGAATTTGTTTGTCAAGCGATTGAAATTAATATCACATTTAGTACAAAAATGATAAAATTTACAATGCTTTTCCTTGCAAATTGCGGTGTGCCGCAGGTAAAAGCTATGTTATTTTGAAGATAAAATACGGCTGTCAATTTTGTGCTTGAATAACCCTGGCTGAAATTATGCAAAATTACAGATTATTCATTCTTTCATAACAAAAGCAGTGTATCCTATAATTGGGAGGAGATATAATGTTTACCATAGAAGAAACTAACGATATGCTGGACGATATAGCCGACGCAATGCCATATGAGCTTTACAGAGAGCTAAGCGGCGGTATACTGCTTATGCCCCAGGCAAAGCTGCACCCAAAGGCGGTGGACAACGACCTGTACATTTTGGGGGAGTACTGCACAAGCTCTATAGGCAGCTGTATAAAAATATATTATGGCTCCTTTTGCAAAATATACGGTAATTTACGGGCAGATTTATACAGAGAACAGCTCAGGCGTGTGCTTGCACATGAGCTAAGACATCATAACGAAAAGCTGGCAGGCAGTGTGGATTTAATTTTGTATGACCATAAACGAATTAACGAGTATCTTAGGAGTAAGGGCAAGCTATAATAGAATATTATATTAGCCTTTTGCTTTCGGGCAATAGGCAGAATACAAAATCAGCCTTGATTTATAAAACGCCCCAAGGGCTATAAAAAACAGCTTAAAATAAAAAGCGAATATGCAGCACAGCAGAATATAATATGCAGCCTGCTTTTACGCCCTTTTGGGAAAGAATGAGGCTTTATGTTGACATTTGGCAAAAAATAATAGATAATATATGTTATGAATTTAGGCTGTGCAGAGCATAATGTGCAATGCTGAAATACGGCTAATGTTAATGGAGGATTTATTTATGCGTGCATTTATTACAGTTATTGGTAAGGACACAGTTGGTATTCTTGCAAAGGTTTCCGCCGCTTGTGCCGAAGAGAATATAAGCATTTCAGAGGTAACACAGAGCGTTTTGCAGGATATGTTCGTTATGATTATGCTTGTTGATATGGATAAGTCAAAGAAAACAATAAGCGAAATGTCGCAAAAGTTTGATGAAACGGGCAAGGAAATGGGGTTGAAAATTCACATTATGCATGAGGATATTTTTAATTCTATGCACAGAATATAACGGAGGCAGCGAGCATTATGATAAATACACACGATATTATCGAAACCGTCAATATGATTGACAATGAAAACCTTGATGTGCGTACCATTACTATGGGTATTTCATTGCTTAGCTGTATTGATGAGGATATTGACAAGGCCTGTACAAAGATATATGACAAAATTTGCCGTTATGCTAACGACCTTGTAAAGACAGGCGAGGATATTTCCTCTGAATACGGTATTCCTATAATTCATAAAAGAATATCGGTTACACCAATAGGTATGGTAGCCTCTGCCTGCCAAACGCAGAAAATAGTCAAGTTTGCACTTGCGTTGGAAAAAGCGGCAAAGACCGTAGGAGTAAACTTTATAGGCGGATATTCCGCACTTGTTCAAAAGGGCTTTTCAGACGGCGACTATGCGCTGATTGAAAGCATTCCCGAGGCCTTGTCTTTAACCGACCATGTGTGCTCCTCTGTAAATATAGGCAGCACAAAGGCAGGCATAAATATGGACGCTGTTAAGATGATGGGCAGAATAGTAAAGAAAACAGCTGAAATGACAGCCGACAGAGATTGTATAGGAGCAGCTAAGCTGGTTGTGTTCTGCAACGCTCCCGAGGATAATCCGTTTATGGCGGGCGCTATGCATGGGCCCGGCGAGCCTGACTGCGAAATTAATGTAGGCGTTTCAGGCCCCGGCGTTGTTCGTGCGGCACTGTCAAAGTGCGGCGACTGTGACCTTTCTGCTGTGGCAGAGCTTATAAAGAAAACAGCCTTTAAAATTACAAGAACAGGTCAGCTGGTAGCTCAAGAGGCTTCAAGACGCTTGGGAGTTCCGTTTGGAATTGTAGACCTTTCGTTAGCTCCTACACCGGCTATAGGCGATTCTGTTGCCCATATTCTTGAAGAAATGGGACTTGAGGAGTGCGGCTGCTTTGGTACTACAGCTGCTTTGGCACTGCTTAACGATGCAGTTAAAAAGGGCGGCGTTATGGCTTCCTCTCAGGTAGGAGGCTTGTCGGGTGCGTTTATCCCTGTTACTGAGGACGCAGGTATGATTTCCGCAGCAAGAAGCGGCTGTTTAACTCTAAACAAGCTTGAGGCTATGACGGCTGTATGCTCGGTTGGTCTTGATATGATTAACATTCCTGGTGATACCACCGCAGAGGTTATTTCTGCTATTATTGCAGACGAGGCCGCTATTGGTATGGTAAACTCAAAAACCACTGCTGTAAGAGTTATTCCGGCTATCGGCAAAAAAGAGGGCGACGAGCTTAACTTTGGCGGTTTGCTGGGTGAGGGACCTGTTATGTATGTAAATCGGAAGTCGCCGGCTAAGTTTATTAACCGTGGCGGAAGAATTCCTGCACCGCTTCAAAGCCTGAAAAATTAATTATAAGACTTTTATATAATCAGCAAGGGCTTTTTGGTGATTATTAAAATAAAAAGCTGTGAAAAGTTTTGTTTATATGCTATGCCGTGCTGTAGTCTTATGCTTTTTGAGCTTATGTGTGCAAAGTGTTTGTTGTGGCAGGCGCTTTGCACATTTTTTGTGCCTAAATATTAGGGCTCTGCGGCAATAGCCGGAGTATAGCCGCAAAATTAAAAAACAAATCATTTACATTATA